>JAHFJI010000019.1 GCA_023245955.1 Candidatus Doudnabacteria bacterium
GCTTGTCTAAATTCTCCCTGGACTTTGGTAATGGTATTTTGGATGTAACTGAGTAACTCAAGTGCACCGATACTATGTAGGTTCTCTAACTTACAATCATAAATATTTGTTGTGCGGAATGGCACATCTGCTTTTTCTAGAGTAGCATTTTTTGCATGCACAAAGAGTGGTTTGCCACTCACGGGTGGGGAGCTATACAAGGGGAGTGGTAACGTAATTTTCCCAATATATGATGATAGTAGTTTTTTGACTTGCTCTTCTCCGATCCCTCCTTTTGTCATCCCGGCCCACGAGCAGGGATACAGATTTTGTAATTTATACGAAGTGGTTATTGGTATCCCCAACAAGTCCAACGAGTCCGTTTCCACCCCCAACAGCGCAGTCACCGTGTAGCGCTTGTCCAAGTGTAAGTACACGTCTTTCTCATGCACTGCCTCTCCGGCCAGTACCAAAAGCAACCCTTCTGCCATTGGGTCAAGCCTACCGGCATAGGTGAGAGGTATTTCAGCTGAAATACCCGCAACTTCCCGCAGCACGTCTAAAGTCTGCAGGGGTGTAAGTCCAGCGGGCTTGTATAGACCGTATACGTTAGGTTTTAGGAGTGTGTATTCCATACTATAGTGCAATCAAAATACCACACTTTCTACCTTTGCAGAAAGTGTGGTATTTGTTTAGATTTACTTGATTTTGGTTGGTATATATTGTATTATAAGCAGGCATTTATTAATATTTGTGGCGCTATCATCTAATGGTTAGGATATGTGGTTCTCATCCACAAAATCCGGGTTCGATT
Organism: Candidatus Doudnabacteria bacterium; assembly: GCA_023245955.1. GTDB lineage: Bacteria > Patescibacteriota > Doudnabacteria > UBA920 > UBA920 > JAEUSE01. Next base: position 794 of record JAHFJI010000019.1, read on the forward strand.
CCCGGTAGCGCTACCACGAAAAATCCGACCACTGAGTCGGATTTTTTGTTGCCTAAATTATGCGTTGATTCGGAAAAACATTATCAATAAGGCGAATTCAAATGATTGCTTGCCTTAAAAATGTTAAATTCTGCAGTCGTTAATAAGCCGAAAAAGTTCGACTCCCCGCAGAAGATTAGATATTAGTTGATCCGGCGATCGTTAAAGAGGACTCTCTATAATGTTATGATGTACCTATATTCACCAGTCGGCTTATTATGATACCTACAGTAGACTCAAATACATTCTTACCAGAAACACTCCTGGTAGTGGAGCGGTTTATATCGAGCGAATTGAGTGATGCTAAGCCTATCACCCACCAAGATGAACAAGAGTTTTATGTATTGGCTGGTAGCCATATAAAACGGACGGGTGCTAAGGACTTCGAGTTTAATTGGCCTTACATTATGCAAGCAACACGAGGTAGGGGGTATAAGATAGTGAAAGATAATTCGGCGTTGCACTTTTATATCCGCATCTCTGAGGCAAATAAGATACAATTAGTAATTGTGAGTTTTCTTGGCCCAGAATTTATCCAGCTATTGCAAATGCTCACTGAACGACCTGCTCCGCCGTGGAAAGAAGTGCTTGTTAAGAATGTACCCATCGAAGATTTATCATATTGGAATGCTGCAGGTTTCATAGAAACAACGCAACCGTGGAATCAGTATTCGTTTAGAGATGATAATACTTACCCGCAAACATTTTCGCGGACATCGTCAATAGCGCAGCTCGAAAAGAGTGCTGTGAATAGAACAACTCGACGTATTATCAATAAGTGGCAGGCACGGGGTATAACCGTAATCCCATATAGTGGTATTTTTAAAAGGCAAGCGTATGAATTGCTTGAGATGTACACATTGTATCAGACGCAGAAAGGCACGGACTCAGCGAAGAATGTTTGGGATGCCCACATATTTATGTTTGATGAGAGTATAAGAAATTGTTTCCGTTTAGCGCACGTTAAGAACGATAGCCTTATTTCCGTGACGTATTTAACTCCTGTTAACGATTGTTTATACTTCAATGCGATGGTGAATGTTGTCGAAACCAATATTATGCGCTTTTTAGCTTGGCAAGCAGTAAGTTATTTGCAAGGAGAGGTGGGTAATTTGCCTGAGTGGCTAGCCTGGCAGGGATCAGAAAAGTCAGGTCAGCATTCATGGAAGGGTTATTTTTATCCTGCTATCGAAGTCGAGAAAACTCATGTTGCAAAATGTACTTTTTAGTTTCCGGCTTCTGTGCTTGAGGGGTCAACTCATGGTTCTGAAAATACTCAGTCAACTGGCTTAACAAAGCCGAAAGAGTTCGACCTACGCCCCGTTGTGGGCTACCAACAAAAACTCTGGACAACGTGTCTAGAGTTTTTGTTGTGTGGGGATATGGATATGGTTTTTCAAGTGTTGCGTGTTATTGACGGCCGTCATTTTTACGCAACAGGTATATTCTGGGACGTCTAACGCTAACTATGCTAATTATAGAGTATAATATAAATATGAAAACATTTGGGAGAATATTTTTACTTGGGTTAGTTATTAGTTTACTTGCGGCAGGTTGCACCAAACAACCTTTGTACCGAGAGGTGCCGAGTGCGCCAAAGGAGAGCTATGAGTCGCTACCTAGGTAGCAAGTAGCAACTAAGCAAGTAAACAATTAAACATAAGAAAAACACTTTGGCAATGCCAAAGTGTTTTTGCTGTTAAGTTGTTTAGTTGTTACATTGTTTCCTGTGTCCGTACTGGGTCTTGGTAGCTGTCTGTGGAAGGCATGGGGCTAGAAGCTACTGTTTGCTCGGTAGATGTTTGTGGAATACTGGGTAGCTTTACTTCTGCTGTAAGCTTAGAGAACTCTGGCAAGTCGGTTATTGTTTGCAGACCCATGTGCTGCAAAAATTCGGTGGTAACTTGGTAGTAGTTGCTTCTGGAGTCTTGTGGGTTTGCCGTTTTTTCTATTAAGCCTCGCATGAGTAACTGGCGAAGGGAGTACTGGCAGTTTACACCTCTTATGGCTTCTATCTCATTTTTGGAAATGGGCTGGCGATAAGCAATAATGCCTAAGACCTCTACTGTGGCGTCGGTAAGCTTCTCCCGTAGGTCTTGGGTAAGGAAGCTTTTGACTGTATCTATATTTTTTGGGTTCGTGCTTAGTTGCCAGTTGCCAGAAGCTTCCATAAGCACAATGCCAGAGCTCTGTCGTGCGCTTTGAATTTCTCTAAGTCCATTTGTGGCTTCTGTTTCACTGATATCACAAAGCTTGGCCAGTTGCGTGGTGCTAACTGGTTTGCTGGCTACAAAGAGTAGGCTTTCTAGTTTTGAGGTTAGGTCATCCATAGGAATTGAAAATTGATAATTGCAAATTGCAAATTGTAATTTCCTTAAATCTACAATTTAAAATCTGCAATCTTCAATGTACTAGCCATTACCTAAGATGAATAGCCAGATGCCGATGCCGATGGCCACTAGAGATACAGCAACTATTTGTACCTTGTTGCCTAGGAGCCTAATATTTTCTGGAGCATTTTCTGGCACTTTAAGCAGTTCTAACTTAACTAGCCAGCCTTGGATAACAAAATACCAAGGATCATATATGGTGGTGCCGTATATGTAGCCTGCTAGTATTAAGAGTGATGCTAATATTTCTTTATTCATAGTCAATCATTTGAACATTTAAACAATATAACATTTAAACAAGAAAACCAAACCCTATAAACTTTTTAAATTATATTTTTTGTTCAATTGTTAATTTGTTTGGTTGTTTATTTGAGTTTGTTCTGTTTTGCGTATGGTGATGTCGGTAAATAGGGCGTCTTGCTCCACGCTAAATATGCGTTGCTTAATAAGTTCTAGGAGTGCCAAGAAGGTGACTATGGCTTCGGATTTGTTCTTAGCACCGGCAAGAATGCTAGAAAGCTTGGTCTCTATCTGACGGGCGAGTAGTCCTTGTAGGTGAGAGATCTTTTCTTGGATGCTTACTGCTTCTTTGATACGGGCTTTTGGTAGAGCGTCTAGCTCTTGGATCTCGGTTAGGACTTTTAATATGCTCGCATGCAGGGTGCTTGGGCTTATGTCTGGGTCTGGGAAAAAACTAACTCTTTGGCTAAACACCGTAGTCCTGGTAAAACCTTGTTCCCCGTGAGCGTCCAAACTTTTTAAGTATCTGGCTACCTCACGGAACTGTTTATAGAGTAAGAGTTGGGTTTCCAGCGGTACGCCAGCTTCCTCTTCTTCTGGCTCTATTTCTAAACTTGGGAGTATAGCCTTAGACTTAATTACCAAAAGCTTTGCGGCTATGGCTAAATAGTCGGAGAGGGTGGTAGGATCTACTTCTTCCAAGTTTCTAACATAGCTTAAAAACTGCTCGGTTACTTGTGCTAGGGCAATGTCGGTTATGCTAAGTTTTTGGCTTTCTATGAGAGTAAGAAGCAGGTCTAAGGGGCCTTCAAATTGGTGCTCTGATAGGGTTATAGAATGAGTCATTTGATGTGCGATGCGAACCTACGAAACCATGCGAATCTACGAACTAGATACGAAGGTATTCGTGGAGCGAATTATTCTTTGTGGTTTTATGTACTTACTTTGAAAGTTTATAAGCAGACCAAGGCGTAGGTCAAGTATGTCTAAGTACCTTTTAGTTTGGTAGTATTCTTCCTTGGATACAAATGGTTTTGCTTTAACTTCTATTAATATTTTAGAATCTATTATGAAGTCTACTCTATTGCTAGTGCCTTCTACTGTGAACTCTCTTACAAATGGTATGTTGGTACCTTTTAGTTCAACCTCTAGCATGTCGGAAAATTGTTTCTCTTTAGCGAACCTCCCCAGCTTATCTTGCACACGAAAGCATAGGCCTGTAATGATGTAAGACAGTTCAGGGTATAAAATTTCAATGTCAGTCTTCTGTATTGGCATTGTTATATTTGTGTTGGTACGTAGATTCGAGTTGTTCGTAGGTTCGCATCGTTATTCAACTATTTACCAAAACTACCGAGGATGGGGGTAACTGCTTTTAGGTATGTTTTGGCAGGTACTTTTACGCTTTCGGTGAAGCTCCCAGCGGAGAAGACTAGGTTTTTGACCAGAGTCAATTTTTTATCCATGAGCAGGGGAGTGTCGTAGATGGGTAGCGGGGCCAGTAGGTATTTGGTCTTTAGCTTACCGGCTATATCTTTTTCTTTTGCTATGGAGGATTTTACTTTAATGGGTGCTGGTACCCCAGTACTACGTAGCGTACGGGGCAAGACTTCGGGTTTCATTTTTATTAATTTTTTGTACAGTTTAGTTTGTACATCTAGCACAAACTTATCTATCTTTTTAAAATCTAGGTGCTTGCCTGCTGGAATTGCTACTAAAATTAAATTAAATTTTTCTAGCTTGTCGCCCGGTTGTGTTAAAAAAGCAATTTGCTTATCAAACTTTACTAGCACAGTTTTTACCACCTCTTTTGGGTTTATGTGCTGTGTCTCTGCCGAGTTAAAAGCAGTATAGACTTTCCGGTGCTTTATACTTTCAAATTTTATATTATTCGTCTCCAGAAACTTTTGTATTTTTTTGTCCATAGTGTTAAGTCCGTATCCGATCCGAAACAACGAATGTGTCCGAATCTACGAATTAATGTTTGATGGCGTGGCAATCTTAAGTATGAGGTATAAATTTGTAAAGCTTGTCTTCTAACTCCCGTATTCTATCTCTCAGGTCAAATATTTGGGTTTCCAACTCCGTTGTGTGTGTAGACGCATATTCTTTCATTTGCTTGTCTAAGTCTGTATTCAAAACTTTTAGGCTTTCAACTATTGTTTGGATAGCTTTTCCATGCAACACTTCTGTGTTTATATTTTCACCCATAAAGTTTTTATGTGGTAGCTGGTAATAACTGTGGCTACCAAGATTAATATCCAAAGTGGCAAGTACAGGCTTAGTGCCCAAAGAGTTACAAAACCATACCCAATGGTACAAATAATGACTAGTAGAGCACGCCAGAAAGATGGCCTAGCTACCTTGGGCAGTGCGTAGTTTAATTGTAGCAGAAGTGGTGGGTATAGCCACATGGTAAATGCGGAAAGACAAGCAGAAAGCACTAACAAGAAGAACGGTTGCTTAAAAGCAGGAATAAATAGAGAAAGGAACAGAATTGCCATGCCGAGTAGCGCGGCCACAATGCTGAGTTTGGATGAATCTAGTAGGGGCTGGCCTTGGTCGCCCGTTTGGCTGCCTAGTTGTGGGCGGCTTCCTCCTTCACTAAAGTTATGGAGGACAGGAAAGCTCGCCCCTACAAAAGATTTGTGAAAAGCGGGTTGCAAGATTCTAGCCATTAGTCGGCCAATGGCGTCCAGTATAGTCAGATTTGCCATAATAAATATGAGTGTGCCTGCGAGCCCAAAAAGTGTGCCCAGGTAGGGAAAAAAGTGGTTTAGAGCTATTATCTCTGCCTTAAGCACACCAAAACCTTGTGCTGTTCCCATGGGCAAGAGGATGCGACCTAGGTAGCTTAGTAAGAAGATAGAAAACAAATTTGCCAGCACAAAGAGTAACGCATGTTCTTTGTTTATAAACGCGAACCATTTTTTAAAATTTGAAATGGATTCCTGTGACTCCAGTTCTGTGGGTTCTGTCATTCCGGCCTCCGAGCCGGAATCCAGATTATGAGTAGGATGGATTCCGGATAGCCCTCGAGGACTCGTGGCTTCCGGAATGACAGGAGAAGAATTTACTCCATATCCTTTATCCGCTATCCACTCGCTTTGCACCAAATTCAGTACCCCCGCTACGCCACCGTAGGCAAGTGCTGCAACAAAATCAAACCTAGGGAGGCCCTGCGGTAGATAGCCAAAGTTAACTAGACCTTTTAATCCTTCCCAAAAGACCCCTGCATTAAACTTGGCTATTACTACTATTAAAATAATACTAAGTGCTAAGCTTAAGCCCCACCTAGATATATTTTCTAGGACTCTATAGATATTCGGTTTTTTGAATACTAATACAGATAGGCCAAGTAGTATTATGGCTAGTGCTAAGCCAACGTTACGTTCTAGGCCTGCAGGTACGCCAAACACCACGGCAATAATGTTGCCTGCTGTACTCATCCAAGCTGGCCACATGAGTGCAATTACCACCGTAAAAGCAAAGACTACTGCAAGCCAAGCCTTATTTTGCACTAGTGCAGTTTCTACCCGTTTGCCAGTCACTAGGGTGTAGCGCTCTATTTCTATGTTTACTACAAATTGCAGGAGTAAAATAATTGGGATGGGCCAGAGTATTTTAAGCCCAAAGTTTGCTACAAGACTTGGCCAAAGCAACATTTCTCCGCCGTTTAGAGACAACGCCACAAACACTACACTTGGTCCAAGCATGGCGAGTAGTGACTTTGTCAGTGGCGGAAATTGTTTTGTGTTTTGCATATCAGTTCACGTAATCTTTGGTACGAAACGGCGGCGGGCAAATGGTTTTACGGATTTAAACGCTTCACTCCTCGGTATATGTAGGCTACATCACGGATGCTATCTAGGTTAAGAAGTCGCATTATCATTCGTTCTGGTCCTGCGCCAAGACCGCCATGAGGAGGGCAACCAAAGCGGAAGAAATCAAAGTAGAACTGTAGAGATTCTTGGGGGATTCCTTTCTCGGTAGCTTGCTTCACTAGTTGTTCATACCTATGTTCACGTTGTGCACCTGTGGTTACCTCAAGTCCATTCCAGAGTAAGTCGAACCCTTTTGCAATGTCAGGCCGATCTTCATATCGCATATGGTAAAACGCACGGTTATGAGCCGGATAATCGGTTACAAACACAAACTCGTGCCCATGTTTTTCGAGTACGTATTTACCGATTTCGCGTTCTTCTTCGGGGCTTAGGTCACCTTCTTTTGACTCTACATTCTTTTCCGCCAGCACGGTTTTTATTTCTTCCAGAGTCATCTGAGGAAATGGTAGCGTCGGCACTACAATGTCTCTATCAAAGTGTTTTTTAATTTCATCCCTATATTTCTCTTTTACCTTGCTTATCGCATGGACGAGCATGCGAGATTCTTCTTCTATAATATCTTGGTGTGATTCTATATATGATTTTTCTAAGTCAAAGCCAGAATATTCCGTGGTGTGACGAGTGGTGTAAGAAGGCTCTGCACGAAATACCGGACCAATTTCGAAGATTTTTTCGAACCCCGCAGACATTGCCATCTGTTTATAGAATTGAGGAGACTGAGCCAGATACGCTTTTCTGTCAAAATATTTGACCTCAAAAACCTCTGCCCCTCCTTCTGTGGCAGCACCTAGTAATTTTGGCGAGTGAATTTCTATGTAGTCTTCCTTTGTGCAATACTCTATAATTGCGCGTTCAAATTCTGTCCAAACTTTATATATTAGTAGACGTTCTGGTTTGCGTAAATCCAGGAAACGCCAATCCATACGTATGTTTTGGTCTACTTCCGTTTCGCCCACCTCTAATATTGGAATAGGTAGTTCTGGCTCTGACAGTGATAACACGGTGATGGATTCAGCCAAAATTTCTACGCCTGAAAATGCTTTTGGCTCAGCCTTGGCGGTTCCTTCAATCGCGACAACGCTCTCTCGAGTGATATCTTTACTGGATGTGACCAATTCTCCTGCTATTACCACTTGCACCGTACCGGTAACATCACGCAAGACATAGAATTTAATTTTCCCCTGGTCTCGGATGGCCTGTATAAATCCTTTGACTAAAACCTTTTCACCCGCCTTTTCTAGCAATTTAGCAATGTATGTTCTTTGCATATATTCGATTACTTATATAATAGCTATTAAAAATAAAAACGTCCTTACAAACTAACCATAGTTAAATGATTAATCTGTAAGGACGCTCAACATGTTGGCGTGGTGCCACCTTACTTTTCCGCCAACCGGCGGACTTTATTTTATGCGCGATAACGAGCGCACCCGGGAAGGTCTAGTCAAACTAGTAATAAGTAATTAGTAAGGAGTAATTAGCCAACACCAGTCTTTGCTAATTACTTATTACTTTTTACTACTTACTAATTTTTTCTTCTTCCAGCTCAGCTGTGTTGTGGAAGTTGCTTCCCAGCTTCATTGCTTTATCCATATTGTAGCATGATAAAACTTATTAATGCAATGACTTGGTATGTTAAAATAAACTCAAGCTTGAGGAGGGCTATTTATGAAACTGGTCAATTTGCTGGTTCTAGCTATAGTATGTCTCTGTAGCTTTGCTGTTTTGTTTTGCTCCAGTCTTACCATGGTGGGTAAAGTGCTATTGGGCTTTATAGCTATAGCCGGTTTGGTAGTGTGGTTGGTTTTGCATCCAAGACGAGTCCAGGGATGGACACCTAGAAGCCGATGAGGCAATGGGGCTGGCTCGCACGCGCGATTTTCAGCCCTCATGATATAATAGAATTTGCAAGACGTATAAGTCATATAAGACCTATACGACATATATGACTTATGGGATTAAAGAAAATTGTTTTAGATCTTGAAACCCAGAATTCGTTTCAGGATGTGGGGGGTAGGGGGAAGAATCATTTGCTCAAAATTTCTGTGTGCGGTGTCTATTTTTACGAAACCGATAAGTACGTTACCTATGAAGAACACGAGCTCGGTAAGCTTGCTCCACTCCTGCAAGTGGCAGACCAAATAATTGGCTACAATATAAAAGACTTTGACTTTGAGGTGTTGCAACCTTATTTAAATTTTAATATTTTTGAAGTACCTTACTTAGACTTGTTGGAGGAGATAGAAAAAGCAATTGGTCATCGGGTTAAACTGGAATCTGTTGCGCAAGCCACGCTTGGCGCTGGCAAATCGGGCACGGGCTTGCAGGCTATATTGTATTGGCGAAACGGTCGGCTAGATGAACTTAAGAAATACTGTTTAGATGACGTACGGGTAACTAAACAGGTCTATGAGTACGGTATGAAAAATGGTAAAGTTCTGTACTCTGACTACTTTAAGACAAAAGAATGCCCCGTTATTTTTGAGGAAGCAAAAGTGCGTGGACAGGTTCTACATCAAGCAAGTTTGTTTTGACCGGGCCTTGTTTTATGAGTTGGGTTATTCAACCACTAGGTTACCATCTCTAAAGCTGAGTACTACGTGAGATGGAATGGTATGTGCCGTGAATGCACTATTCGTAGTAAGTAGATTTTAATAACTATGGCTAAAATAAGTATACTATTCCTTTTTATCGTAAGTCTAATAGTAGTGTTGGTGAATGTTTTTTCCGGACTATGGATACTGCCACAGTACTTTACGCTTGGTCCGTTAACTATTCACTACTACGGCATTACCATGGCGTTGGCTGTGGGGAGTGGCTGGTGGCTGGCTGTGAAGCGTGCACCAAAGTTTGGTGTAGACCCGGCTAAGGCTGATGGACTTCTACCATGGCTTGTGCTTGGTGGGTTTGTGGGGGCTAGAGCATATCACGTAGCAAGTAGCTGGCAATACTATGTGCAGTATCCACTAGATGCTTTTCGGGTGTGGCATGGAGGACTGTCTATATTTGGTGCGCTGATTGGTGGGATTGTTGTAATTGTGATTTATAGTAGACAGTTTATATTTAGTTCCTCCCCTAATAATATAGGGGAGTGTGTGACGGGTTCTACCTTACTTAAATTCTCTAAAACCCTCTCTGTCTCTGAAACCGAGACATCTCCCCCAAAGGGGGAGAAAACTAAGGAGTGGTCTATTGCTAGGAGAGGGACCGTACGATACAACCTACAATTATTAGACTGGTTAGCGCCTAGCGTACTACTTGGGCAAATCATTGGCCGGTTTGGCAACTTCTTTAACTACGAAGCATTTGGCTATCCCACTAATTTGCCTTGGAAGATGTTGGTGCCAGAAGGATTTAGACCCATGGGTTTTGCAACTAGCCAGTACTATCATCCACTGTTTTTATATGAAGCGTTAGGCAACGTGGTGATTTTAGTTGTGTTGCTGAATTTTTATAAGTCCTATAAGTCTTATATGACCTATAGGGCTTATAAATCAGGTACCCTATTTTTTATGTATCTTTTTCTGTATAATGCCCTTAGGTTCGGGCTGGAATACTTACGAGTAGATAGTACTTTTGTTTATGAGATATTTCGTCTAAACGTGCTTGTAAGTGGGCTTTTATGTATATTTGGACTCTTGGGCTATTTAGTAGTTACTTATGTTCTCAGTACTCCGAAAAATGAATTGGACTAGTCACAGAGTAGTAAGCGCTGTCTCTGCTGTGGGCTTACCTTTGGTGTTATATAACATGGCTTTGCCACAGCCTATTTTCCGCTTTTTGGTACCAGTATTTGTTTTGCTTGTGCTAGCAATTGAGCTACTAACCTGGCGAACGCTTAAGAGCTTAAATGAAGCCAGAGTTTGGGCTGTTGTTCGCAGCAGTTTGTTCTATCTATCCTGGGGTTTATTATTTTTTCTCATGCCCAGCCCTTTTTTGCAAGGATTGTACATTTTTAGCTCTATACCTATTTTGTACATTGGGCAGCAACTAGTTGCTTACACGGGTGAGACTGTGCTTATAACTCATACCATACTCACAAGTTTTGGCATTATCATGGGCGTGGTGGCCAGCGAATTCTATTTTCACGCGAGTGGCTTAATGATGAGTAGCGTATTGTTTTTAGTGTACTTTTTACTTACTCGCGCAACATATATTTTTGTACCACAGACAAGCGTTGTGCGTTTGGTGGCTTCTATATTAGTAGCACTTTGTGCCGTAGAGGCTTATATCGCTATTCTTTACTTGCCGTTTCACTATACGGTGGTGGGTTTTCTAACTTTTTTGTCTTTCTACTTAATTTGGTTGTTTACTTACTATTGGCAATTTGGAGTATTAACTTTTGCGCGTGTTAAATTCTATTTATTAATTTCACTTCTGTTTGGGGTTGGCATACTTCTAGCAACACCGTGGCAGGTGGTTCCATAAACTTAAACATATGAGTTATAAAGTTTCAAACAATATTGTAAGTACAATCATCTTAGTTGTTCTGGTGTTAGTGATAAATCTGTTTTTTGGTGATTTATTACAGGCTAAAATTTCTACTTGGCACTGGGTGCAGAAGTATAACCTGGTAAATCCTAGGGTGCCATTAGTTATAAATACTCGGGAAGAAATAAGATCTAGCGATGCCAACGATTTGGTTTCTGCTGTTAGTAATCAGAAAAATAAGATAGTTGCTGTGGTCGCTATTACAGCCGGAGCTCGTACGTTGCTTGGCAGTGCTGTGGCGGTTACTTCTGATGGTGTTTATTTAACATCTAAACTTGTGGTGGGGGATAGAAGTGCGGATAGCTTTGTGGTAGTGCAAAGTGATGGTAAACAGTTACAGGTTAAAGATCTTTATTTTGACCCGGCCACTTCACTGGTCTTAATTAAAACTACAGGTGCAGGACTTTCTGTAGCTTCACTTAGTGACAAAAGAGATGTGGTGGCTGGAGAGCGAGTAATGTTACTTGGGGCAGAGAGTAGCGGAGAACCATATGTGCTTTCTAGTGTGCTTTCTGGAACGGAGTTAATGTTGCCTGGAGTAATGTTTAGCGATGTTACGTCTAGAACTATACCACTACAAGCTGTACCGGGTGCAGTACCAGGTCAGGCAGTGCTAGATTTATCTGGTGCATTGGTGGGTATTTGGGATGGAACTAAGATGGTTCCGGGTAGTGTGGCTGAGGAGCTACTAGCCAGCTTTATTAATAGCGGTAAGGTTGTAAGGCCAAAATTTGGTTTTTATTATAGATATATTTCTAAATTAGAGGCGGAGCAGGTAGGTACAACAGCTGGTCTTAGGCTTACTATTCCTCAAGGGGATAAAAGTGCAGTGGTGGCTGGTTCACCCGCAAGTCTAGCTGGGTTAGTAACCGGTGATGTTGTGACTAGGATAGCTGGCACGAGCGTAGAAGATATAGCCGTGCCAGAAGTATTGCTTAGCTCTGCAAAGCCTAATGCTAAACTTAGTATAACTGTGAATATGGGTGGGAAAAGTGTGGACTTAACTATCACACCCAATTAGCTAATAGACCTCTTAAATAAAGCATAAATAATAAAAACACCTAGACGCAAGGTGTTTTTATTGACAAAAGTCTACTTTTATGCTACTATAATAATCCATTAAGTGGTATAGCTTTTATTTATATATGGCAGATTTAACTAAAAACTTTCCTTCTGCGAGTGATGAAATTGCAAAAATCTTGGGCCATACCGGCGCAGAGAGTTTAGTCGTACCTGCAGAGCTTGATAATGTGACTGTTAACGCCGAAAGTTCTACTACTGCTTCCATAGAAGATCAAATCGCAGAGGATGTGAAAGCTATAAAAGAAAAATCTATGACCCCTCCAAATGTAACTGAGCTCGTGGGAAAGAGTAAGGGCGTCCTAGCTTTTACGGGTAGAGTGTTACTTGCTTTGGCTCCCTATGTGGTAATTTTTGTTGTGGCCGTGCTTGTCTATTACACATGGTTTGCAGATCCGGCTACTAGGCCACAAATTTTCCAGAACTTGCTACAACGCAAAACTGTAAATGTGGTTTCGCAAAAAACTACCGAACTTATCGCCCTAAAGAAAAGTGAACAAGCCAACTTTAATGCTTGGATGAAGCAGTACTATTTTGCCATTACTGACGCAAGTGTGCTTAACGAAGATCTGGTGGCTGTAAACGGACTGACTAATTTTGAGAACTACTTACTTAAGCTAAACCCCAAGATGAATGATGTTCGTCATGTAGGTAAGTCTGATGCGGAGTTGGTGTTGGCCGGTATAGACCCCGTGACTGGTAACAGTTTGGCTGATTGGCAAAAAGATATTGTGGCTAAGT
>JAHFJI010000020.1 GCA_023245955.1 Candidatus Doudnabacteria bacterium
TCTTCCAGGAGCGGTATTCTTAGGGCTTATTGCTATCTTGCCGTTCTTGCTGCAGAAAGCTACTGGCACCCAGGCTCTAACTCTTGGTGGTACTAGTATTTTGATTGTAGTGGCTGTTGTGATAGAAACTATAAAACAAGTAGAAGCGCAACTAAGTGTTCACGACTACGACCAACTATAGTGCCGTCTAAGCATTTGAGAAAAGTTTAAAAATCTGTCATAATGATGACAGATTTTTAATTTAGTTTTATGGCTTTACCGCAAACAGGTAGTCAGGTTCCAGATATAAAAAAGCAGTTGCCAAATAATCCAGAGCAGGTCTTGCCGGAACCAAGAGTGGAAGCTCTTGATGGTCGCTTGAATCCAGAGATTGCTCCAGCTACTACAAATAGAGAGGTCGGAGAAAACGAATCTGTATCCAATAAAGATACAGAACAGCTCATTGCTATAAGGTCTGGTTCTCTAGCTAATTTTGTGGTCCCTACAGAACCACTAGATGAAAAAACTTTAGCAGACATAAAAAAGCACTTATTTCCTACTATAGATTTTGAGAAGACTAACCCTACTCCACAAGAGCTGGTGAATTATTTACTTTTAAATCACTCTATGAAGCTGGAGCAGGCGCACGACTGGATAGGGTTTTTGGCTAGTAATAGCGTAAAGTCTACATAGACGTAAAAGTTACGATTATTTATTTCCCTCTCTCATCTGTAGGCAATTCTGCAATATCTAGGAATCTAGCTCAATAAATACTGGATTCCGGCTTCCAGACTTCACACAAGGCTACGTCGGACTAAGCGCGAGGACTTGGCCGGAATGACAGAATGAGTTGAACTAAAATAAAAACTACATGTTCGGGTTAGACATAATTACAACCGCATTTATTTTTTTGGGACTACTAGTTATAGTATTTTTAGTAGTGTTTTTCTACTACGCTCGTAGGCATTTGTATTACACCAAGATTATTTCGCCTAGGACCCTAGATTGGGTGTTCTTAGAAGTACAAATGCCAAGAGAAAATAGTGGGGACGAGCAGGGTAACACACCAGAGGCTCAAAAAAATACCATTGCTATTGGCGAGCAATTATTTACTACTATTTCGGGCTTGGGTAAACACAAGGGTTTGCTGGGTAGCGCTAACTATGTAAGTTTTGAAATTGCTTGTACTGATAAGAAAATTAGTTTTTACATTAATTGTCCAAAAGACTTACGAGATATTTTAGAGAAGCAGATTCATGGCCAGTATCCTCATGCGTTTATAGATGAAGTGCTCATTTATAATCCTTTTCCAGAGGGAGCTGAGATAGAAGCCTTAGAACTTGAACTTAGCAAGTCTTATGTCTATCCATTTAGAAGTTATAAGCTAATGGAGTCAGATCCCCTGAACGCGGTAACTAGCGCAATGAGCAAACTTGCGGAGACGGATGGGGCAGTAGTTCAGTTTATTTTGGCACCTGCTGGCAATGGCTGGCAAAAGAAGCCTAGGCGCATGGCTCTGGAAATCCAGCAGGGTAAAAGTCCAGAGGCTGTGGGTAGAGATGCATATGGTAAGTTTATCCATGAGGTTTCTCGGGGCTTAAACAAGGCCATATCTGGCGGCGCAGATAATAAAAATAAAAAAGACTTGTCTGGCACGGACACTCCTATTAGCCTTACTCCTATGCAACAGGAAATAGTCAAGCGTTTAGAAGAAAAGGCCAGTAGGCCAGGTTTTTTGGTAAACATTCGCTTATTAGCTGCTTCTACCGCACCAGGCAATGCCAAGCTAAATCTTTCTAACTTGAGTGCAGCTTTTTTGCAGTACAACATGCCTCCGTTTAATGGGCTTAAGAAGGTTGGAAAAAAGAAAGAAGATGTAGTCAAAGATTATATTTTTCGTATTTTTAGAGATAGGTGGTGGAAAAAACAAATCTTAAACACAGAAGAACTTACTAGCCTTTGGCACTTGCCGGGCAAGTTTTTAGAGACCCCAAATATAAAATGGTTAGTTTCTAAAAAAGCACCACCACCAATAGACTTGCCTAAAAGTGGACTGTTGCTGGGCAAGAACGAATACAGAAACTCTGAAACCAAGATTTTTATGTCTCGTGATGACCGACGTAGACATTCTTATATTATTGGTCGTACTGGCGTAGGTAAGACTGAGATCATGAAGAACATGGCTGTCCAGGATATTCAGAATGGTGAAGGTCTGTGCGTGATTGATCCACATGGTGATTTTATAGAGGATATTTTGCCGCATGTGCCAAAAGAGCGGGCAGAAGATGTGATACTATTTGAGCCGGCAGATATAGAACGGCCTATGGGACTAAACATGTTAGAAGCAACCGATGAGGCGCAGAAAGATTTTGCGGTTCAGGAAATGATTTCTATCTTCTATAAGCTAGTTACGGACCCAGCCATGCTTGGGCCTATGTTTGAACACAACATGAGAAATGCAATGCTCACGCTGATGGCAGACTCGGAACACCCTGGAACTCTAGTAGATATTCCAAGAATATTTACGGATATGGATTTTCAAAAGTACAAAGTGTCCAAGCTAAAAGATCCATTAGTCCGGGCTTTTTGGGAGAAAGAAATGGCAAAAACCAGCGATTTTCACAAAAGTGAAATGCTTGGCTATTTAGTGTCTAAGGTGGGGCGGTTTGTGGAAAATGGCATGATTCGTAATATTGTGGGTCAGCCACATAGCTCTTTTAATTTTCGGACGGTGATGGATGAAGGTAAGATTTTACTGGTAAATCTTTCTAAAGGGCGGATAGGGGAGATGAACGCCAAACTTCTTGGACTAATACTGGTCTCTAAAATACAAATGGCAGCTTTGTCCAGGGCTGATGTGCGTGAATCAGAACGCAAAGATTTTTATTTGTACGTAGATGAGTTTCAAAATTTTATTACCGACGCCTTTGAGTCCATTTTGAGTGAGGCTAGAAAATATCGGCTCAACTTAATTATCGCGCACCAGTATTTGGCCCAATTAGAACAAGGTGCAGGTGCCCAGGGCGCAGGATCCAAGTCTTTGCGCGACGCTGTGTTTGGTAATGCCGGTACTATAGTAAGTTTTCGCATTGGGGTGGAGGATGCAGAGGTGATGGCTAAAGAAATGGCGCCAACTTTTAACGAGTTTGATCTGGTAAATGTGGAACGGTTTAATGGGTTTATCAAACTCATGATCAATGGTACAGCCAGTAAACCTTTTAACATGGCGACTTTCCAGCTTCCAAGACCCACAGAAAGACAAAAAGAGATTGCTGAAGCCATCCGACAGCTATCTCGTCTTAAACACGGAAGACCCAGAGCCGAAGTAGAGGCCGAGGTCTTGGAGGCTAGTCAAGTCGCAGATATGATGAGTGCTGGAGTTGGTTCTATTGAGAAAGGGCTTTAGTAGTAAATGGGCGTGTCCGACGTAGCCCCGCACCGTCAGTTTTTGGACTGGTGCGTGGGCTAGTATGGTGGCGGACATGATGTCGGCCGGGCCGGCAGGGATTGAACGGACGTTGTAGGAAGGGTTGGTAAAACTATTTTAGTGTTGACGAATCTACGAATAGGCGAATGATAACGAATGACTACAAATTCTGCATTGGAACATTTCTAGATTACATTCGTAGTAATTCGGAATATTCGTCTATTCGTAGATTCGTCAACATTTTTGAAGTTTGCCTTTATTTAGTGAGTATGATACACTTTTATCAGTTTCATAAAGCACTGGAAACATAAATAAAAAGTATGGATAAATTAGAAAATTTAGCTCTTTTGAGCCAAATGATAGAGTCTGCTGAGAAAAATTTGCAATCGGCAAAGCAGATTTTACGTGAGGCTATGGGTGGTAGCCCTGCTCGTCTCGGGGGCAGTGAAGCTTTTGCGAGCAGAGCAGCTCAGCTTTCCATGTCTTCTGCCGGTGGCGGGAAGATTATTGAAGGCGTTTTTGATGGCCAAAATATGGTTGGACCTGACGGTAAACAGTACCCTGTACCGGCTAACTATGCTTCTAAGAGTAAACTTGTAGAGGGGGATGTACTCAAATTAACCATTGCAGATGATGGCTCGTTTATATACAAACAGATTTCCCCTGTAGAACGAAAAAAAATGATTGGGGTACTGCTCCAGGATGAGCGTGGGGACTTTAGGGTGTTGGCAGATGGTAAGCCCTACAGAGTGCTCTTGGCGTCATTAACATATTTTAAAGCTGAACCAGGGGATGAAGTAACTATTATAGTTCCAGAAGAAAAGACGGATGTGATTTGGGCGGCTGTGGAGAATGTGATTAAAAAAGGACAGCCTGGAAGTCAGTTGGGCGAGTCTTCACTCATACCAGAGGATGACGTTAGTCCTAAGACAGAAGCTGTGTTACCTGAGGAAGAAGAATTATGATCATTTTAACAATTTAACATGTAGCAATTTAACATAAATACAACACTTAATTTATTCTCTTGGTGTTTAATTGTTATATTGTTTAATTGTTATTTTGAAATAAAACAACATGTTCAACTCAGTAAATCTTTTTTTGCGGAGGAAGCCAGTGGTGTTTCAACTGTTTCGGTTTGTGGCTATCGGCGCCATAAACACGGCAGTGGATTTTGTCATATTAAATTTTCTGTCCGAGGCGTTTCGCATTGAGTCTGGTGCAAAGTTGGCGCTTATTAATGTGGTGGGTACTACCGTTGCAATTGTACAAAGCTATTTCTGGAACAAATATTGGGCATTTGCGGTTGATACGGTCTCGTCTTTTTTGAAGCAATTTGTGTTTGTAATTCTGGTTGGCACACTTGGGTTTTTTGCTTTTCTTGGTGCGGTATTACCATCCATATCTGGTCTACTAGCTAAATATAATATCCCCGTTACAGCTCCAGCTACACCATTCTACTTTGGCATGGTGTTGATGGTTTTTTTACTGTTACAGATTATTCTTGCTGTGAACATTGGGTTTGGCAAGAGTAGTAACGCTCCTACTACCGAGTTCGGTAAGTTCCTAGGTGTAAGTATTATTGGGGTAGTACTAAACAGTATTGTACTCACAGCTCTGGTGGCTGTTATTTTGCACTTGCACACAGAGGTCTCTGCGAGCCTTGCTAAAAATATCTCTAAACTCATTGCTGTATTTGTTGTTCTCACCTGGAACTTCTTGGGTTACAAGTTCTTTGTGTTTAAAAGGTAGCTGGCAAAGCCAGAATCAGGAGTTGCTAGACTTTAGACCATGAATTGAATATTCTAAGTTTACAGCCATTTTGGCTGTTTTTTAAAGTATTAAAGTAGTACCTGTAGCTATGTTATAATGTAAGCCGGTGATGATAGACCTCTTTCAAAAGTCTGTCATTCCGGCCTCCGAGCCGGAATCCAGGCTTATGCAAATACTGGATTCCGGGTAGCCCTCGAAGACTCGTGGCTCCCGGAATGACAAATCGTGAAATACAGATCTACTTTTGAAAGAGGTCTAATAATACCCATTTGCAGTTGTTGGATTTATTCTTAATTCATAACTCTGCATTTCGCTTATGCCAGCACTCTACCGTACATATAGACCAAAAAGATTTTCCGATGTTGTGGGACAAACACACATTGTGAAGACTCTTCGTAATGCAGTACTGGCCGGTGCACCTGCGCACGCCTACCTTTTTTGTGGTAGCAGAGGACTGGGTAAGACTACCCTGGCTCGTGTGCTAGCGCGCGCACTTAACTGTGAGAATTTACAAAACAACGCAGAAGCTTGCATGGAGTGTAGAACTTGCCGGGAAATAGAGGCAGGTAGTTTTTTGGATATGTTAGAAGTAGATGCTGCGTCTAATACTGGAGTAGATAATGTGCGTGCGTTAATTGATACCATTCACTTTCAGCCAACGTCTGGTAAGTACAAAATGTACATCATAGATGAGGCTCATATGTTGTCTAAGGGTGCTTGGAACGCTCTGTTAAAGACTTTAGAAGAGCCTCCGGCTAAAACTGTTTTTGTTCTAGCCACCACTGAGACTGCTAAGGTGCCAGCTACCATACACTCTAGAGCCCAAAATTTTACTTTTTCCAGGTTTTCTACACTAGAGCTAGAGGAACAACTAGCTTTGGTGTTGGGCCAAGAAAAGAAACAAGTTGCTCCAGAAGTATTGTCTCTCATTGCCAAACAAGCCAATGGTGGTATGCGGGACGCCTTAACTCTATTAGACCAAGTTTTGTCTTTGGGTGAAGATTCTAGTGTAACGGAAGTAGAAAAACTACTAGGACTTACTAATAGGCAAATATTGATTGAGTTGCTTGGGTTAATTAAGCACGGTGATGTGGCTAGCATGCCAGCGTTTTTTACAAAACTTGGGTCGGTCTATTTTGATATGCTTGCAGTGAATCGGGATATCCTAGAATTGCTTAGATTATTACTTACAGCAAAACTAATCAAGACAAGTGATGGGCAGTTGGGTTCAGAATTAGTAGAAGCCAGATCTTGGTTTTCCGAGACCGAATTGTTATTCTTGGTCCGGCAGTTCCTAAGGTCTTATAAGGATATTGCTACTAGTCCGGAGCCTAGTTTGCCATTGCTTATTGCAAGTATTGAAGCTGGTATGAAATTTGCCCCGCCCAGTCCTCTGGGGGGTGGTGCAATGCGGGCGACCCATATAGAGTCCGTACCGGCCAAACTAGATGCCAAAGTAGAAACTAGTGGAGACTTAGATAGTAAGTTGGAAACTCAGACAAAAAGTATTGATGTTACGGCCGTATCTTTACAAATACTAGATGAAGTAAAAGTAAGAGAGCTGTGGCCAGAGGTTTGCAATCACTTAAAAGAGTTAAATAGTCCTCTAGCTACTCTCGTTCGCAATTCACCTATTTGTGAAGTTAGCGGGCAAAGGATCATATTGGGTGTTAAGTATTTATTTCATAAAGAGCAGTTAGAGTCGCTAAAGAGCAGGCAGCTTATTTCAGATAGTACTTTAAAAGTACTAGGTGCCCCAGCGGTGGCTGTGGGCAGATTTATTCCACAAGAAGAAACTACAGTAAACACGGCTGAGGTTGTAACAGACGCACTCAGGATATTTGGTGGCGAGCTGGTGGAGTAAGCACTATGTAAACACACCCAGCAAGACCGCTGAAGCTCTGCTGGGTAGATAAACCAATTTAAACAAAAATGCATATTGCACCAAAATTATTTGTGGTGTCGTAAGTTTATGGAGGGCAATCTAATTTATTTTTTATGGAAGAAACAGAACAAAATAAGGACAGCGAGCAGCCAGCACCAGCACCAGCACCAGCACCAGTCTATCCGACTAGATTTTTAATTGTTGTAGTTATACTTAGTTTATTGTCTGGGTATGTGGGTGGATTGTGGGGCGTAGGAGGCAGAAATAGTGATATTAATAAACCAACTAATACTACTAAGCAAGTTGTGGTAAGTGAGGAGTCGGCAGTCATAGATGTAGTAAAGCGAGCTAGTCCTGCGGTGGTGTCCATAGTCATTTCTAAGGACATGAGTAAGTTACAGCAACTCGGCACTAGTCCATTTGATAACGATTTCTTCTCACAGTTTTTCGGGTCGGGGCGAACACCTCAAAGGCAAACAGAACCAGTGACTCCCAATGTTCAGAAAATCGGTGCGGGTAGTGGATTCTTGGTAACCTCAGATGGCACGGTACTAACAAATAAGCATGTGGTAAGCGATGAACAGGCGAGCTATACAGTGCTTACTAATGACGGTAAAAGTTATGAGGCCAAGGTTCTCACGCGTGATCCGGTAAACGATTTGGCTATATTAAAGATAGACATTAAAGATGCGCCGGTACTAAAGCTTTCCACGGACTCCACACCGCAAATAGGCCAGAAGGTTATAGCCATTGGAAATTCACTTGGTCAGTATGATAACACGGTTACTACCGGAGTAGTATCTGGTATAGGCAGGAGTATTATGGCCGGAGGGAATGGCGCGAGTGAGCAGTTGGATGGTGTCATTCAAACAGATGCGGCTATAAACCCTGGCAACTCTGGTGGGCCACTTTTAAATATTTCTGGTGAAGTGATAGGTATAAATACTGCTATAGATGAACAGGGACAGCTGGTGGGTTTTGCTATCCCAGCGGTGGACGCAAGTCGTGCTCTGAGTTCATATCAAAAGAATGGGAAAATTGTTCGGGTTTACGTAGGGGTACGATATGTTATGATAAACGGAAGCCTAGCCAAGGCAGAAAAATTGCCTGTAGAATATGGAGCTTTGGTTAGCCGAGGTGAAGCTACAACAGATTTGGCGGTCATTCCCGGCAGTCCAGCAGATAAAGCTGGTTTGGTAGAGAACGATATTGTCTTGGAGTGTGAAGGTAAGAAGATTTCTGACAAAGTCACTCTGTCCTCTTGCATTAAAGATAAACAGGTTGGTGATGTCATTAGCCTGAAGATCTATCATCGTGGGGAAGAGAAAATAGTAAAGGTAAAGCTAGAGGAAAGCAAATAATATTTATTCACTAATACACAAATTACACGAACCTGACTAATTCAGAATTCGTGATATTAGTGAAATTAGTGTATTGGTGAGCTATGCGTGTATTGGGAATAGATTACGGAGAAAAAAGAATAGGCCTAGCGGTGTCGGACTATTCCGGTAGTTTTGCGCGGGAGCTGAAAATTGTCTCTCCCGCAGTTTTTTTTGATGAGTTGGATGCACTCCTGGGGGAGCTTGAGATAGAGAAAATAGTTATAGGGTGGCCGTTAAACATGAGTGGAGAAAGGACTGCTAAAACAGAAGAGGTGGAAAGTTTTAAAAAGAAAGTGGAGCAGGTTGTAACTGTTTCAGTGGAACTTATGGACGAACGTTTGTCTAGCAAAATGGCTGCTAGTATAATTGGTAGTGAAGAAAGAATAGATAGCATGGCCGCCCAAATTATTTTGCAAAATTATTTAGATAAACAGAAAAATAACTAGCCCGGTGGCCGAGTTTGCGGAATATAGTAGACCTTCTGCATAATCCACGCATTGCCATCCCGGAATTTTTGGCTTTGTAAAAATATCCGGGATCCAGGATTAAGAAATACTGGATTCCGGATAATCCTCGCAAAGCCTCGTATTTCCGGAATGACAGAAAGGGGTTATGCAAGCAGTCTAATGCTATAGAACCAAAGTAAATCTTATATAAGAGGTATTTTAATACCAATATTGACCAAATACCTAAAAATAGGTATAATACCTAAGTAAAATCAAGATAAAAGTAGCGGGTGAGAGCTCTCTGTAAGTCTGCTCTTTTCTAGTATTTTTGTCTTGATTTTTTCGTTTTCGGCAGTTCCTACATGTAG
Source organism: Candidatus Doudnabacteria bacterium (assembly GCA_023245955.1). Classification (GTDB taxonomy): domain Bacteria; phylum Patescibacteriota; class Doudnabacteria; order UBA920; family UBA920; genus JAEUSE01. The sequence goes on from JAHFJI010000020.1 coordinate 9,258, forward strand.
TCATGCAGGGATTGCAAACAAAAATTACAGAAACCGCCACAGCATGCACTGTTGGCAGGGAGGATTCCATGAAAATCAACATTGGCGAGCTGGTGCTGACTACCTTTTTGCAAGGCTCCGAGCGCTATATCACCGGCCACGAGCTTAAAGCTCGGGCCAAGAAGCAAGACTGTCTCACGGGCGGCCGTGAGGTGGCTGAGGAAGTGAAAAAGCAGCTCAATGCATCCAAAAACAGCGGACTATCGGCTGAAGCTCGGAAGGCTGCGGCCTACATCTGCATTCCGGCAAAGGCCCGCGTCTGGTACCTGGGCTGGGACAACGACGATCGTGAGTGGTACCTCGGCGAGCTTTCGCTGGACGGCGGCTTCGGCGACAGCGATCGGTTGCTCCGGCCCCGCGGGTAAGCGCTTGGGATCTTGGCCACTGGGCGTTTCTGGAGCCTTGTGCCCTTGGCCTTTGGTTCTTTTGCCCTTTGCTTTTTGTGTACACACTACGTGTATACATAGCATTGGGCTTTTTTCTTTGGCTAAGATTTGACCCCGTGGCAAGTATTAACCAGTAGATATGTTACAATGAATATAAGTATTGTGCACGTGATAAAAAATAAATGTCAGAGTTCAGGCAAAATCCAATTACAAAACAGTGGGTACTCATAGCGCCTAAGCGGGCTATGCGTCCTGATCAGTACAAGACTTATAGCGTCATGGCGGGTGTACCTGAACTGGATTCTAGATGTGTGTTTTGTCCTGGTCAGGAGGAGAGCAACAAAGAGCTACTTAGAGTGCCAGATGGCAAAGAGTGGAAAGTACGGGTAATAGAAAATAAATTTCACGCTTTAGACAGCATGAAGGTCTATCGGCATAAAGATTTCTATGTATCCATGGCTGGACATGGGAGTCACGAAGTAGTGGTTACTCGTAAGCACAACGAGCCTGTAGCTATGCAGTCGGCAAGCGATATAGAATTATCGCTGGGCACTTTTATAGATAGGTACAAGATGCTTGCAGAAGATGAGGAAATTGCCTATGTACAAATTTTCCATAATCATGGTAGGGATGCCGGTGCATCTCTAATCCATCCTCATTACCAAATAATGGCGACCCCAATTATCCCGCCACATTTGCATAGTGAGATCTCGGGATGCTATCACTACTACCAGTTAAACCGAACTTGTATTTATTGCGATATAATAAAAGAAGAGCTTTCAGTAAAAGACCGGGTAGTGATGGAAACAGAAGATTTTGTAGTTATTTCTGCTTATGCATCCCGTAAACCGTTTGAGACTTGGATTTTGCCAAAAAAACATGGAGCTAAGTTTGAGCAGATGAACACCGGAGAAAAAAAGGCTTTGGCGTACGTGTTAAAAACTGTACTTGGACAACTTTACACCAAGCTCTCTGATCCACCACTCAATTTTTATTTTCACACCATGCCTTTTGTGCATAGCAAACATACCATGCAGGAGGAGGGGAGTTATCACTGGCATTTAACGGTGTTTCCAAGGATTACCATTTGGGCTGGGTTTGAATATGCTACAGGTATTCCGGTTAACCCGGTGCCACCGGAGGAAAGCGCAAAGTTTCTTAAGGGTTAATCTCTACGAACTTACGAAATGTACGAAACTACGAACAAGTCGGCTCAGGTTAGAAAGCAGGGTTTGTTGTACCCTGAGTTGAGCTATGAAATTTTAAATGTCTTGTTTGATATTTACAAGCAGATTGGCAGTGGTTATCAGGAAAAGATATATCAGCGTGCTGTTGCGGTGGAGTTACGTAAAAGGGGTATTAAATTCAGCGAGCAATTGCTGGCGCATGTTATAGTTAGCGGAGAGGTTATTGGCAGGTATTATTTGGATTTCCTGATTAATGATGTTATTGTTTTAGAAATTAAGAAAGATAAGAACTTTAGCCGAACACATATTACTCAAGTATATAGCTACTTAAAAGCTACTAGTTTGAAACTCGGAATTTTAGCCAATTTCACTAGCCAAGGTGTCAGGTATAAAAGGATAGTTCACGAGTATTAATTTCGTAGTTTCGTATCGTTCGTAAGTTCGTAGAAATATTATGCGTAAATTAATTATAGGCAACTGGAAGTTAAATCCTCTAACTATATCTGAGACGCAGAAGTTAGCGTCTAAAATTAACACATTCTCCATACATGATGTAGTGATTTGTCCACCCACTTTGTTTATATCATCTGTGCAGTACCCTATACTGGGCGCGCAGGACTGTTTTTGGGAGAACAAAGGCGCACATACTGGTGAGGTGTCTCCATTGGCGCTGAAGAAGCTGGGGGTAAAATACTGTTTAGTAGGACATAGTGAGCGTAGAAATAACGGCGAGACAGAACTGGAGATACGAAAAAAGATAGAAAGCTTATTATCGGTTAAAATTATTCCAGTCTTATGTGTAGGCTTTGGAACAACTGTGGAAGAAGATGATTTGGAAGTTACTGATGTACTTAGAGGTCAATTAACTTCTGCGTTAAAGGGGCTAGAAGCGTCTCCAGTGGTGGTGGCGTATGAGCCAGTTTGGGCTATTTCCAGTGGCAATTCCTATAACCATAAGACAGCTACACCTGACCATGCAGAAAAGATTGCTATGTTTATAGAAACAAAGTTTTCGGTTAAAAGGGTGCTGTATGGTGGAAGTGTAAATAGTACAAATGCCAAGAGCTTCCTAGGGCAATCACACATAGCCGGTCTACTGGTGGGCGGAGCAAGTTTGCTGCCGGGGGATTTTAATAAAATTATTAATACTAGCTTATAGCTACTAGGTTTTAGCTTCTAGGTGTACAAACCTAGCACCTAGCACCTAGCACCTAGATTTATGCTTTACATCGCATCTGACCATGGCGGGTTTAAGTTAAAAGAGCACTTAAAGGCTTGGCTTTTGGTGTCCGGCGGAAGAGTAACTGATCTTGGTCCTGCGTCATTTTCGCCAGAAGATGATTATCCGGACTACGCCAAGAAAGTAGCAGTAAAAGTTTCTAAGAATCCTCCCTCTTTTCCCTCTCCTTCTGGGAGAGGGCGGGGTGAGGGTGACTTTGGTATACTCATTTGCCGAAGTGGCCAAGGGGTATGTATTGTGGCTAATAAGTTTAAAGGGGTTAGGGCAGGGCTGGTTTGGAACACCAAAGAAGCTAAGGCTAGTCGCAACGATGATCACACCAACATACTCTGCCTGCCGTCGGACTACATTAACTTTGCCGAAGCCAGGGCTACTGTAAAAACCTGGCTAGATACCCCCTGGTCCAAAGACTCCAGGCATGTGCGTAGGGTCAAAAAGATTATTAAGCTGGAGAGGACGTGATATGGAAAGTGCATCACCTTTAGAGAAAAAAGAATGGGTGGACTGGATTAATGTAAAAGTGCTCCAGAAGGCCGTACTGGTTGATATGGAAGGCAATATGTTGGCATTGTGTAGGCCATTGACTGGACCCGGGCGTAGGCTTGGTGCGTGGGATATGGCAGGTGGAGCGATGGGTGTTGAAGATTTAAATGTTTTGCAGAACCCGCATGAAGTTAGTTTGAAAAGAGAAATCTTGGAAGAGACCGGACTTACTATAGATAGCACAGAAATTGTATATATTTGCTCGCTTGTTAAAAAGACTCAATCAGCCGGTAGTGTGCTCATTTTACCTATTGGATACCGCTGTAAGATAAATGGTATAAAGCCGGCCGTGGTACTTAGTGACGAGCATATAGAAAGCAGGTGGGTCACAAAAGAGGAGTTCCTTGGTATGGACTTTGGCGACGATGGTGGTTTTAGTGTAGCGCTCATCGAAAAGGTCTAGACCCTCATTATCTAGTTGGTGCTTGTATTTTCATCTAAGAATACCCGCCAATGAAACAGGAAGCTAAAAATTATGCGTTTATAGATAGTCAGAATGTCAACCTTGCTGTGCGTGAGCAAGGGTGGGCGTTAGACTTTGCTCGATTTAGAAAATATCTAAAAGAGAAGTACTCTGTTAGCCAAGTCTACTTGTTTATTGGTTATATTGAAGGAAACCAGGACTTATATACGCATCTTCAAAAGATGAGCTATATATGTATTTTTAAGCCCACCCTAAAATATAAAGATGGAACGACCAAAGGTAACTGCGATGCGGAGTTGGTACTACAGGCTATGATTGAATTGCCCAATTATGAAAAAGCAGTTATCGTTACTGGTGATGGCGATTTTCATTGCCTGGCGAAATATTTGCTAGAAAGTAAAAAGCTGGGACATATAATAGTTCCCAACAGGATGAAGT
>JAHFJI010000001.1:0-44294 GCA_023245955.1 Candidatus Doudnabacteria bacterium
GCAGTAGTGGTTTCACCTGCGCCTAGTTGTAAGAAGTTTACCAGGGCTTGGCCCTTAGAAGTTCTGGAGCCTTCCGGAAGTTCGTAGACTTTAGTTTGGAATACACGGCCTTTGTTGGTAAAGAACAGAATGTCGTCGTGGGTGTTGGCGGAGATAAGTTTTTCTACCACGTCTTCTTCTTTCAAACTTTGCCCAATTACACCTTTGCCACCTCTGGTTTGTTGCTTATAGGTGTCTGGTAAAAGTCTTTTCACATAGCCAGACTGAGTAATGGTTACAATCATCTGGTTTTCTGGAATAAGGTCTTCTGCTACAAAAGTACCCAGGGCGTTTTTAACTATCTGAGTTCTGCGTTCGTCTCCATACTTGTCTCGCATTTCTATGGTTTCGTCTTTTACAATTCCTAGAATCTTTTTTGGATGTGCAAGCAGATCCTCTAGCTTGGCAATAAGTTTTCGTTTTTCTTCTAATTCATCCTCAATCTTTTTGCGTTCAAGTCCGGCCAGGGTTTGCAAGCGCATTTCTAAGATGGCCGTAGCTTGTAGCTCGGACAGCTTAAACTTTTTCATTAAGGCCGTGTGCGCCTCTTCCTTGGTTGGACTCTTTTTTATAACCGCGATTACCTCGTCTATGTGGTCCAGGGCAATGGACAAGCCTTCCAGTATGTGGGCACGCTCTTTGGCTTTCCTTAGGTCGTACTCTGTTCTTCTGCGAATAACAATTTGCCTATGTTTAATGAACTCTTCCAGTACAGTTTTAATATTGAGCACGTGCGGCTCAATACCATCCACAAGAGTAGTTAGGTTTAGGTGAAAAGTATCTTGAAGCTGGGTGTAAGAGTAAAGCTGATTTAATATCTTGTTTGGTAGAGCTTCTTTTTTAAGATCTACCACGATGCGGATACCAGAAGAAGACTCATCACGCACGTCCCTAATGCCTTCTAGTTTTTTGTCCCTTACTAGGTCGGCAATCTTCTCCAGCATGGTGGCTTTGTTTACGCGGTATGGAATCTCCGTAATAATTATTCTAAATGTGCCATTCTTGTTTTCTTCTATTTCTGCCCTCCCTCGCACCACAATACCGCCCCTACCCGTTGCGTAGGCGTTTTTAATTGCGGATACATCATAGGCTATGCCTCCGGTAGGAAAATCTGGTCCGGTAATAATGTCGGCTATGTCTTCTACAGTGGCATCTGGGTTTTCTATTAAATGTATAACTCCATTAGTTACTTCAGTGAGGTTGTGGGGAGGAATATCTGTGGCCATACCCACTGCAATGCCCAGGGTACCATTCAGTAAGAGCTGTGGAATTTTTCCAGGTAATACTACTGGTTCTTTTTCGGTAGCGTCATAGTTGTCCCTAAAGTCCACAGTTTCTTTTTCTAGGTCCGCCAAGAGCTCTTCTGCTATGGGTGTCATTTTGGCCTCGGTATAACGCATAGCGGCAGCACCATCACCGTCCAGCGAGCCAAAGTTACCTTGACCCTTTACAAGCGGGTAGCGCATGGCAAATTCTTGTGCCATGTGCACCATGGAGTCGTATACGGCTACATCGCCATGCGGGTGGTACTTACCTAACACCTCACCGACAATTTTGGCGGACTTGGTGGTTTTGGCACTTGGACGCAGGCCCATACTGCGCATGGCATATAGTATGCGTCTGTGAACTGGTTTTAGACCATCTCTTACGTCTGGTAGCGCACGCGCAACAATAACAGACATGGCATAACTCAGGTAAGAGTCTTGCATCTCATTTTCTATTGTACGTGCTCGGATATTGCCAATATTGCCCGTTGCTGGAACGTCTGAATCTATATTTGCCATAACAAATTAGTAGTAAGAATAAAGTAGTAAGAATTAAGTAGGTTATTAAGCTACTTACCAAAGCCAGCCTTCGCTTGGAGGGCCTTTTTTTGAATGGCGATAAAGAAATCTTGAGGAGTTTTCTTATTCTTAGGAATCTGGCTTGTAATAATCCAAAGGCCAACTAATAATATAAAAACGGTTATTACAATAGCCCACAAAAGTTGTTCTCGTTTGTTTTCGGGTAGGTCTTGTATTTTTTGTATTGTAAGCATAGGAAGAATCATGAATTATGAGTCAAGAATCATGAGGTAATTTCTAACTAGTAAGTATAATTACTTTAGTGTCTTCAGTGTCTGCGAAGTCTTTCTTCTTTACTATAATCTTCTCCAGCGTCTCTGCCTTGCCCCCCATTTCTTTTACAAACTTATTTACTTCGTCTAATGCAAGCTTTATTCCCTCAGTAGAAAAGTGGGAAGGTATAACCATTTTGGCTTCTACTTGGTTTACTATTTTTGCTGCTCCACTTGCATCTAGCACGGTATTGCCACCTACTGGGAGTATTAATATGTCTATATCGCCCAGGTCCTCCAGTTCGTTTTCTTGGATGTTAAAGTTCTTTATATGAGCAAGGTTTAAGATTTTGATTCCTTCGCTCTCTATTAAGAACACAGTCACATAATTTTCATCTTGGAGCAGGGGTATGCCGGTAACAGTTACGCCTTTTACATCGTACTCGCCCGGGCTAGATATTATAAACGGTTCACCAGTCAGTGAACTATGGCTACTGTAAAGAGAATTTTGGGGCTCAGACAGCACGAGTACGTCCACGGTTCCTCTTGGTGAGGCTAGACCCGATTCTTTGCTATATGGGTCAGTAATTACCACTGCTTCTTTAGTCGTAAGCTTAAAACTGGATAGACCTAGGTATTGAATATGCATAGTGCGATGCGAATCTACGAATTCATGCGAATCTACGAATATCCACGAATTCGAAATATCTATATTTAGTGGTTATATTATATCATTTTGTGGTGAGAGATGCAAAGGATTTTATGGGTTTTATGTCTTATTTAGGAAAGATTTTAGGCTTGCTTGGTGGGGCTTATTGTTGTATACTGTGTAGGCTTATTTGGTAGGTGCTTTCCGCCTATGACGGAACTTTTATTATTAATTCCCAAATGAGCTTCGGTATAAGCACCTTTGATTTGTAACTAATTTATGACTCATTTTTAACCCAGGCATACACTTTTTCTATTGCGTGGTTTTTATTTTCATAAATTGCAAGAATAAACTTATATGAGTAACGAACTTGGACAAGATGGTGTTGGTGTAGCACCAGTGCAGGCAGTAAATACACTGAAGCAAAACATAGATGAGTCGCTAGCAGAAAAAGCTAGTAGTATGGACGACCTTATTTCCAGTGGAGCGGAAATTCGGGTACTTAAGGCTGGAGACATGGTTGAGGGAAAACTGCTCTCTGTGGGTAAGAATGAAGTTTATGTGGATCTAGAGGGTATAGGTATAGGTGTGGTGCGTGGTCGTGAGTTATATGATGACCAGGCAACCCTAGCTTCACTTAAAGTAGGCGATACTATATTTGCCTCTGTAGTAGAAGGCGAAAATAAGGATGGTAATGTAGAATTGTCGCTTCGTCAGGCTGGACACGAACGTGTTTGGCAGTCCCTAAAGGAGAAGATGGAGTCCCGTGAAGTTGTGAGCACTAAGATTTTGGGTGCAAACAAGGGTGGGCTTATGGTAGAAGTGAACGGTGTGCTAGGGTTTTTACCGGTTTCTCAGTTAAACCTGGAGCACTATCCACGTGTGGAAGACGGTGATAAACAGAAGATTTTCTCTGCCTTGCAAAGTTACGTTGGTACATCTTTTGCTGTGCAGATTATAACTGCCGACCCAGAAGAAGAGAAGCTTATCGTGAGTGAGAAAGCTGTATCGGAAAAAGAAACCGAAGACAGACTATCTCAGCTTAAGATGGGTGATGTGATTAAAGGTACTGTTACGGGTGTAGTAGATTTTGGTATCTTTGTGAAGTTTGGTGACCTAGAAGGTCTTGCTCACATAAGTGAGCTAGCTTGGCAACGGGTAGAAAATCCTAAAGATTTGTTCCGAGTTGGTCAGAGCGTAGAAGCTAAGATTATCGGTATAGATAAGGGTCGTGTGTCTTTGTCTGTGAAGCAACTCCAACCAGATCCATGGCTTGAGGCAGTAAAACAGTACCAAATTGGCCAGGTGGTAGAGGGTAAGGTAACTAAAGTAATGCCATTTGGTGTGTTTGTGGAATTGTCCAAAGATATTCAGGGTTTGGCTCATTTAGCTGAGCTGTCTCACGAGGCTATTAAAGACGCAGAAAGCGTGCTTAAGGTTGGTGACGTAAAGTCTTTCAAGATTATCTCTATTGAACCGGCCGACCACCGCTTAGGCTTGTCTCTCAAAGCGCTTGAAGAAAAACCGGTTAAGGCTGAAACTGTTGTAGAAGCTAAAACTGAAGAAGCGGAGGTTACTCAAGACGAAACCAAGGCCTAGTAAGAACATTTCTCAATATTTAAAAAGAGCTCTGAAAGGGAGCTCTTTTTAAATATTGGTGCCCAGGGAGGGACTCGAACCCTCAATCTCTTACGAGCCCAGGATTTTAAGTCCTGTGCGTATACCATTCCGCCACCTGGGCAGATGTTTTTTGGAGGTGCGTGTGGGAGTTGCACCCACGCATGGCGGTTTTGCAGACCGCAGTGTTACTACTTCACCAACGCACCCATGGCTTAAAGCCCTCAAATTATAACGAATTTTATAGCTCTAGGGCAATAGCTGTGTTATAAAAAACAGCCCAGCCAAGGGCTGAGCCGTTTTAGATTTATTTAGTTAGCCAAGGCTAATTCTTTGTTTATAATGGTACCAGTAGTTGTGGTGTTTAGCTTAGCAAGTCTAGTAGCTTCGGCTTTGGCTGTAAGCTCGTTCATTTCTTTTTCTACCTTTTCACAGCCACGTAACCAGTTTGGTGAACCTGGCACTACGTATACCTTTAACTTCTTTTTACAAGTATTGTACTTGTCTTTATAAATAGGTTTTTCAAGTAAGTCACTAACAGCTTTAAAGCCGTCGTAGGGAGTGGTAAATTGTCTCCATTGGCTGTGGCCAGGTTTTACACCTACACTACCACAGTTAAAGTTTGCAGCCCGTTTACAGTAGTTGCTCTCCACAAAAGTGATACCAAGGGCATGTTGCCACTGTGGAAGAGTAACTATCTGATCTGCGTATGGTGCAAGTGGAGAACCTTTGGACTCTAGATAGTCTTGTAGAGACTTTACTAGTTCGTCGTTACTGGTTATATCGCTCATGCTTAAGCCTGTGTTTAGCGCATCTGGTTTAAGCTCAAACACCATTACACTATTGTTGCTTGCTATTGGTTCTGAAGCGAGGCTGGCGTGTGGGAAGATAAAACCGATTACAGGAATAAACAAGCTAATAGCTAGTATATGTATTTTAGATGTTAGGTTGGGAGTTTTCATTTTGGCAATAACTCCTTTCAGTCTGGGTAAGGGTTTTATCCTTTACCTTTAATGCATTAGCCTAACTCTTGAGCGGTGCGGTATGAGTGAGCCAATAATAAAAGCGCTCTTTTGGAGCACTTCTTATGACAGGAGTATACATAATTAGGGGCTTTTGGTCAAGTCTTTATTGCCAGTTCTAGCTTTATATAAGCCATAAATCGTTTTTTTGCTCGCGATAATGCTCTAAAAACACTGTCAATAGCCAAGTCAGTTTGACTTATCTTTATAAATCTATCTACTTTTACACTTTATGGCTTATACATGCCATATATTTGATGTAAACTTAGTAATTTTTGGCTATATTCACCAAAATCAAAAACCAGCACTCATAGCTGGTTTTTGATTTGTGCACGTGTAGATGCAAAGTATCCTGAAGCCTATATCAGACCTACTACTGAGTTGTTTTATCTAATCCTCTCTACACTACAAAAAAAATAAAAGACATCCACTAAAGTGAATGTCTTTTATTTGGGGCGGGTAAGGGGAATCGACCCGCCCACGGCTATGTTCAATGCGCTACGCTTATTTCACATAACGCCTAACGCGAGCCCGCCACTTGCATTGCTCCAAGTATTCGCAATGCATCCCACAAAGCCGGGACCGTTCCCGTTCGATTCTTCTTACTCCTTTCCAAAAAGATAAAAACCACACCTAAAGGTGAGGTCTTTATCTTTGGAGCGGGTAAGGGGAATCGAACCCCTATCCCCTCCTTGGCAAGGAGGAGTTCTACCATTGAACCATACCCGCTCGTCACAGTTTGCTCCAAGTTTCAAGTTTTGCCTTTTAGGCAAAAGCATTTCACTTTCCGCAACTATTCCTCTAACTTTTACGCTTAACCTCACAAAGCTTCAGCCCAAGTGTAAAAGTTTATTCAAACAATTTCTGGTCGAAGACCATGAGCGAGTCTTCGAGTCGAATGGTGCCTCGGGTCAGAATCGAACTGACAACGCAAGCCTCTTCAGGGCTTCGCTCTACCATTGAGCTACCGAGGCTGGTTTTCTAAAGCTTCTAACTATTGCTTGGTGGACCCGCTGAGCGGGTCTAACACCACGCTAATCACGCTGAGCGTGATTGCCAGTACGCTAAGCGTACTAAGCGTGGTGGACGATACAGGACTCGAACCTGTGACATCTTCGGTGTAAACGAAGCGCTCTACCAACTGAGCTAATCGTCCTTATGGCTTGAGTATTATACTAAATCACTAAAAATAAATCAATCTAGTTTACTTGCTATATAGGCAGTTTATTCATATAATATCAAGGCAATTGAAGCTTGCCCAGGTGGCGGAACTGGTATACGCGCATCCTTGAGGTGGATGTGGGAGCAATCCCGTGGAGGTTCAAGTCCTCTCCTGGGCACCAAGAAAAGAATATTGGTCTTCAGGTCAGTATTTTTTTCTTGGTTATATATGAAGATGGACTTCAAGGGAGCGGCTTTCGCTTTAGCGAAAAATTTCATACGACTATTTGGAGCATGAAATAACGGCTGGTCCTGGCGTTCGCGAACGACAGAGCGCGGCCGACACGAGCTGGAATGGAAGTGAATTTCATTCATCGCAAGCTCCGTAGCGTCATACGACGAGGGCTCTGACGAGGAGTGTAGTGTGAAGCGACCGAGTCCGACACCTTGGGCATTATAAAAATACTCTGACAGCTGTCGCGATGATTTTGCATGTAAAAAAAGCCCGTTGCAATGAGTAGTTGCAGGGGCTAAGATGTTTGCAACTATTCTCGTTGCATTTAAGAGCACAGAGTCACGACCTCTTCTCGAGTTTTTGCGTAGAGATGCTACTATAGGAATAGCCACAAAAAAATTCCGAAGGAATTAGGGGCGAAACCCACCCGTATTCCTCCCCAGACCCCTCCTACGGGCGGGAAAACAACCGAGGCAAGTTCCTCCGCCCTCGAAGTGGGTTTGAGTAAAGTGTGATCAGAGCACCAAATAAAGAATTGTTTGTTATTGTTTTTGCGTTTTATTCCAATAGCAAAAATAGAAGTATGCTTGGTACAACCTTAGAAAAAAAATCAATCTCGTTTTTTATTTTGCTGTTTTTATTCTGGCAGACGTGTGTGGCCGGCTTTTTTTTATTTAGTGTTAAACCAGCTAGCGCTACAGTTGTAACTAACGATACGACTGGAAATTATACAGATGATTTTGCAGATGGAACTGGCCTTTCCAGCACAAGCAATGCCGCTGTAGATGTGGCAAGCGGAACTGTAAAATTAACTAATGGTAGTAGCGGTTTTACCGCGCCATTTAACACTAGTGGGTACGTTATTATAAATAAAATTGTACCAGTCAGTGTTGCCAAGTGGGGGACGGTCACCATAACACCAACAACACCAACCGGTACAACTGCGGGGGTGCAAGTTATAGACGAAGAAGGAACACTTTTTTCCGATTCGCTTGTGCCGGGAAACAGCGCCGGTATTACCACTTCGTCTTTTAGTATTTCGGATTTGTCCGTAACCAGAACATCCACGCCCAATAGCAATAGCAGTAATGCAAAGTTTGGCCGCATAGCTTTTAAAATACTACTCACAACTTCGGATACATCTGTTACTCCTTCGGTAAATAGTTTCGCCTTTTCTTGGACAGTCAGCCAGGGAGACTTAAGCGCTTCGCCTATAGCAAGCACAGCCTGGGCTGCCCCAAGAGGTAATAACCAGGCTACTGCTCGCGGCACTTACAATTCTAGCGGAATGTATCCGGCACTCCGCTGGAAAAAAACTATTGGAATTGATAGTGGCGGACCTTTTGTTCGGGGTGTTGGCGACACTGTGTACTATAAAACTTCGGGTGGCATTGTCACTTGGCCCACCGTTAACGACGGTACTTTAACGTCTATAAATAAAAATACTGGAGCAACCCAGTGGAGTAGAGTTTTTTCCGGTAATGCTTTTACCAATACAGATTTTACTCTCTCCGCAAACGGAACTATATATCATTCAGACCAATTCCATGATATGTTCATGGCTTTTGACGGAACAGACGGTAGTCTTAAATGGACGTATCAATTTACGAGCGGGCATAGTAATACGGAAGCATCTATAGGTTCAGACGGAACTATTTACACCATACGTACCGACGATAGCACTTTCGTTAACGTGTATGCCTTTAACCCAGACGGCTCGGTTAAATGGATAAAGACAGTTGTACCAAATGGGAGTAAGTTTTCTGGAGGACCAATTTCTATTGGCAGTGATGGCACAGTCTATTTTGTTACCCAAACGTACGACAACAGTTTTAACAATACAAATAACGGACTTTTGTACGCGCTTAACCCGACCGATGGCTCTACAAACTTTACCTATGCTACCGGTGATTCGAGCCTCTATCCGGTTATAGACTCGAGTGGCGTAATTTATGTTGCCAATACTTCTTTAGCCTCCTTACCCAAGAGCATAACCGCGGTAAATTCAAATGGAACACTTAAGTGGGTGTATAGTTTAGGCACGACCACCCAGTCTTGGAGTTCGCTTGCCTTGCGACTAGACGGCGTGCTACTAGCAGAACGTGTTACCTCCACCTATCCCACAACCGGTGGTCTGGTAGAAGCTATAAACACTTCGGACGGTACACTTGCTTGGTCAAAACCATTTAGCGACAACAATGGAATTTTTACCCACGTCTTTATGACTAATGCGTCTAATGGTTTTTACCGTTCCAGTGTGTTAATACCTGCGAGTGCATCGTTTTCCTTTTTCGACTCGAGCGGGAATAACAAGTGGAACATAGTAAGAGACGGCGGAATTGGGTCTAATACTATTATTTACCAGTATGCCATGGAAGATGAAGACGGCAATTTATACATTAATGCAAACCATGCTGGGATAGAAGACGTAATTGTTAACACGGTGCCTTGGACTTTGCAAGCTTCTACTAGCACGGTAGCGCCCATCCACGGCGATGCAATTCTATTTTCTGTTACTACTTCCATGCTGCAAACAAACCCATTAACTGGAGATAGCAATCAAATGCAAGCTGTTATGGATAATGGCACCAAAGTGCCACTTACTTATTCTTCAACAAATAGTTCAGGTAACACCGTTTGGTCTAGTGCCTATTACACTATTCCAGGTAGCATGGCCTACGGAAGGCATGCGTATACTGTTGAGGCAAACGCAGCTGGGCTCCAGACAGATGTCCCAGTTAATTTTGCTTCTCCAGCCACTAACTCAAGTAACACTGGTTTAACTACAACTGGCGAGTTTAGTGTGCAAGCAAGTGGCAGTGGTTTGCCGTCTGGCGCGTATGAACTCCCTAAAATTCCTATTGGAGGCTTTGCTATAGTAGTGAACCATGGAGAGGGTGTAGCAGCGGACAGGAAAGTAACGCTACACTTTAATGCCGGTGCAGATGTTAAAAAAATAGCTCTTTCTATGTCTAGCGACTTTGTTGGAGCAAGCCAAGAGCCTTATACAGAAAGTAAATTGTGGGATGTATGTTCTATCTATTCCGGAGCAGTGGTTAAGCCACTGTGCCCAGATGGTAATTACACGATATATGCAAAGTTTTATACAGCTTGGGGACAAACATCGCCTGTTGTTTCAAAAGATATAATTTTAAAAACAGTGGTGGACAAGGTACATAATAAAAAAGTGGCTAGCGCCACTATTCATGCGCCGGCTCAATATGGAGAATTTACGCGCGATTTAAAATACGGTTCCAGTAATCAGCAGGTTATGTGGCTACAAAATGTATTAAAGAACTTAGGCTATTTTCCAGTGCTTGTTAAGTCGAGCGGTAATTTTGGTGCTATTACAAGGCAATCTTTAAAAAAGTTTCAGTGTGCAAGAAAGATTGCCTGCACAGGCGCGGGTTTAAAAAGTGAGTATGGCCAAGTGGGCGCAAAAACTAGAGACATACTAAACCAAGTAGTGCAATAATTGGGCCAGGTGTGCTACCATATAGTGGTAAAATAAATTTAATTATTTTTAAAGAAAAATATGAAAAGAAAATTTCAACTTGTTGTTTCTATGAGTACGGTCGCACTAATGGTGTTACTTGTTCCAAATTTAGCCTCAGCAGCGTTAACCCTTAATAGCACTACTATTTTATCTGATGTAGGGCTTAACTTAACCGCTGCTGCAGCATCTACGCATGTTTTACCTGCCAGCACCGCAAGCGCGCTACAAGTGACAGATGGAACCAATTCTTTTCTTACCGTAGACACTAGCACCACAACCTCTGGCGCATCTGCTCTTTCAGTTGTTGCCGGTACGGCACCTACTATTGCCTCCGCGAGTGGCGCGGAATACACCACTCTTACCGTAACACCGCCAACCATTACCCTGACTGGTACCACCGCTGTTACTTCTACCATGGATAGCATACGTTTCTCCCAGCCAACCATTACCGACGCTTCTGCTGTTACTGTAAGTAATGCTGCAACCGTAACCATAGCCGGAGCACCAATCCCAGCAGGTTCTGCAACCATAACCCAAGCCAGTGGATTAAAGATAGAAGCAGGAGCAGTGGCCAGTGGCGCAACCCGTGCCTACGGACTCTTTGTTGATTCTCCAACCAGCGGGACAGCAAACTACGCTGCTTTGTTTAATACGGGTAATGTGGGGATAGGTGTTGCTGCACCGGCCGGTCCTTTAGATGTAAGAAATACTACAACGAGCACGAGTACATATTATGGAACTCTTATTGTTCCTACAGATAACGCCAGCGGTACTTTAAGTGATAGAGCCGGCTTGCTTTTAAGTATGAGTGTTACAAATAACACTGCGAAAACTATTACTAATGTGAACACTCTGTCTGTCTCGGTAAATGATTCAGGAGATAACACTACCATAACGAATTATAGAGCTGGTAATTTCTCCACAGGCATTGCTTTCGGTATGTCTACGGTAGCCATTACCAACATGGTAGGCTTAGAAACTCTTCTGACCATTGGCAGTGGTAGTAGCCTCACCGTTACTAACGGTTATGGACTTAAGGTGAAAGGGCCTACCTTTGGTGCTGGGACTATTACGAACAACTACGGTGTGCACATAGAAGACCAGACCAATACTGGAAGTGGCACCATTACCAACAACTGGAACCTGTACTCGGCTGGTTCTACTACCCGTAACTATTTTGGTGGGAGCGTGGCTATTGGCGTTACATCTACAACTAGCAACTCTAAACTAGAAGTTAAAGACGGGCACTATGCTTCTACCCAAACTACAGCGCCAACCTCTAGCGTAACCGGTACAGGTTATTCCGGGTCTTCCATGGTCAGCGGCAGTACAGATACAAAAGGTGGTATAACCGCAACAGTGGGCGCTGCTGCTGGCACGCTCGTAGTAACTTTTAACGCTGCCTATGCAACAGCGCCAATCTGTACTGCAAGTCCAGCCACCGCAACCGGTCAGGTAGATGTGATTAAAATGTACGTAACTTCTTCAACTTCTGTTCTAACCTTAAATTTTGTCGCCACGCCAACTGGTGGTAGCGAAACCTGGAATTACATTTGCGTGCAATAGGTCTAGCTCTAACTGTTAAAAAAATCCCGCGCTAAGCGGGATTTTTGTTTTCAATAGACACGGGAAGTGGCCGAGTTCTTTCCTAGGTAAAAAAATACTCCAACAACCGGACGAGGTTTTTAGTTTGCTTGAATTATTTCCCATGTAGCACCAGTGCGTTTTAAAATACCAGGAAAGGCGAAGCCTGCGGCGTTGCGGTGACCGCCACCGCCTAAGAGGCGGGCAAGTATGCCCACGTCTACACCACCACCAGGTTTATGAGGGTCGCTACGTAAGCTGCCCTTTACTAGGTTGCCGTCTTGTTTTAGGAACATAGCAAACCTAGCTTCTGGAACTTTATTTATAGATTCCACAAATTCTTGGAATACAGACTGAGGAGGATTCCCAAGGATTTCTAAATCACGGGAGTCAATGACTCCGCAAATCATGCCAGACTCTGGCACTACCCAGGTATTGTTTAAAGCAAGACTCCAGGCTTTAAGCGTTTTTGCATCTTTGTTGCCGAATACTTGACTAGCAATTTGGCTAGGTCTTGCTCCTTTTGTGAGTAGGGTGCTAGCGGTTCTTAAAGTAGAAACTTTGGTATTTGTATGCATAAAAGAGCCGGTATCTGTCATAATGCCAGCAAGTAGACAAGTGGCGGTATTTTGATTAATTATCCATCCATTTGCTTGTATAAATTCGTACATGAGTTCGGCCACGGAAGAAGCTTCCGGGTTTACCACATTTATTTGTCCATAGAGTTTGTTATCTGGGTGGTGGTCAAAGTTTATAATCGGACAATTGATACTTGTGAGTTCCGGGATATTTGCTCGTTTTAGGTCGGAGCAACCAGAAATAACCACGTAGTCTGGTTTTATGTTTTTGGGCAATCCTTCCGTTACCCATTCGCTCCCAGGTAAAAACTTAAGTTGCTCAGGCACTCCACCAATCACTCCTATGTGAACTCTTTTGCCTAAGTTTTGCAGTGTGTGGGCAAGTGCCAGTACTGTACCTAGGTCGTCACCGTCGGTGCGCTCATGGGTAGTAAAAAAAATAACTGCGGATGCTTTTAAAGCTTCCGCGGCAAGTGTAAAATTTATATGTAATTTATCTCCATTGTCTGCGTATTGCATGGGTTTAGCTGTCTTTGTGGATTTTGTCCATTAACTCCGAGAGGTGCTGAGCCTGTCTTGGTGAAGTATCTAGGTGAAATTCTAGCCTAGGTATTACTTTCATAGCCAATTCCCTGTTTATTTCCCCTTGTATGTGGTATATGTTGCTTTTGAGCTCAGCTAAAACCACTTCGTCTTTACCACCAAAAATAGATAGCCACACTTTTGCCACCCTCATATCTGGGGTTACGTCCACTTTACTTACAGTGGCTAGTGAGTTGGTTTCCAGGGTATATTCTCTTATAATTGGCCCAAGAAGGGCTTGGATAAGACTCCCTACCCGTTCTGGCCTCACACTGTGGTCTTTGGGGTTTTTATCTGTCATAAATAATTAGTATTATTCTCTACGAACTTATGAAATGTACGAAATTGCGAAAATAAGAATCAGGTAAAAGTACAGGTTTCGTACTTTCGTAATGGTTAGTAAGTTCGTAGAGGTCTAAAGGCTTTTCTGCTTTAAGACTTCCTCAAAAGATTCTAATATATCTCCTACTTTTACTACTATGCTACCTTTTATTTTCATACCAAACTCATGGCCGCTACTAACTTCTTTGGTGGCCACTTTTTGTTCTTGTAACTCTATAATATCTACTTTTCCTAAATTAACTTCTCCACGCCAGATGGCCAATTGTTTGTTTTTACGGAGTTCGCCGTCTTTTACTTTACCGCCGATAATCATTTCACCTTTTTCGGTCCGGAAGATAGCTAGTATCTCCGCTTTTCCAAAAGTTGTATGTTCGTATTCTGGGGTAAAGAGTTTTACTACAGCTGTGGTAATGTCTTCTAGTAGCTCGTAAATAACTTCGTAAGTGTCTACGCTTACTTGTTTTTGCTTGGCCAGATTTATAGCCTTGGGATTAGTTTTCGTTCTGAAAGCAATTATAGTTGCCTTGCTTGAACTGGCTAGCAAGACGTCCGATTCATTTACTTCTCCAACGCCTTGGCTAACTAGGCTAATGGTAACTTCATCATTTTTGAGCTTGGCCAGTGACTGGTTTATGGCTTCTAGTGAGCCAGCTACATCTGCTTTTATAATTAAGTTGACTGTTTTGCTGGTGCTGTCCCCTTGAAGCTGGGTTTTTGTCTTAAGCGTATGGCTTCGTTTTTGACGTAGAGCAAAGTCTGCCAAGTTTTTAGCTGTATCTATTGCATCCAAAGTTTGAATAATGTCTCCTGCTTCTGGCGCAACGGAAAAACCAGAAACTTCTACAGGTGTGGCGGGGGTAACGTTCTTGAGCTTTCTCCCCCGTTCATCTTCTAGGCTCTTAATGCGTCCATAGCCACAGCCGGCTACTATAATGTCGCCTACGCGCATGGTACCATTTTGTACAATTACGCTGGCAACTGCACCCTTACCGCGTTCGGTGTGAGATTCTATAACTGTGCCAACAGCACGACCATTCGGGTTTGCTCGGTAATTTTCTACTTCGGCTAGTAGTAAAAGCATGTCTAAGAGCTGGTCTATGCCCTGATTGTTTTTGGCTGATACTTCTACAGCAATGGTCTTTCCACCCCATTCTTCAGTTACTACGCCAAGGTTAGCCAACTCCTGCTTTACTTTCATAGTGTTGGCGTTTTCTTTATCAACCTTGTTTATAGCAACTATAATAGGTACTTCGGAAAACTTGGCTCGGTTTATAACTTCTACTGTTTGTGGGCGTACGCCGTCATCGGCTGCGACTACGAGTACTATTAAATCGGTTACGTTTGCGCCACGCGCGCGCATTTCAGAAAAGGCTTCGTGCCCAGGTGTATCAAGAAAAGTAATAAGCTTGCCGTTGTGTTTTACTTGATACGCACCAATATGCTGAGTAATACCACCGGACTCTCCACCAACAACATCGGTTTTGCGGATAGCATCTAGTAGCGTGGTTTTTCCATGGTCTACGTGGCCCATAACTGCCACAATTGGTGGGCGAGACACTAAGGACTCTTCTGTTTCTTGGTTGAGTATTTCTTGTAGTTGGCCTGTGCCAATGCTGGCTTTATTGCTCTGCTCTTCTGCTAGTACTTCAAAGCCCATGTCCTGTGCAATAATCGTTGCGGTGTCATAGTCTATCTCCTCGTTTATGGTAGCCATGACCCCATTTTGGATGAGTACTTTGATTATCTCAGTAACAGGCTTTTTTAGAAGTTCGGCAAAGTCTCTCACTTTTATAAACGGTGGAATGTGAACAGTTATAGGGGTAACTGGGCCAGTTGGAGCAACGACTTTCTTTGGGCTGAGGGCTTCAAAAATCCGATTAGCTACAAAATTATCTAGCTTATTGGCTCTTGGGGGTATGTTAATACCAGCTGCGGCTGCCTTGGTCCGAAGTTCTGGGATGGATAGATTTAGTTGTGAAGATAAACTAGATAAGTTCATGAATGAAAGATACCAATATACAAATGAGTACGAATGGAACTAATGGATACAAATAATACTCTGGATTATGAGTACAACTGTTAAATTGTACAGAAAATAAGGGGAAAAAGCAAGCTCCGGAATTGCAGATTGCAGATTGCAGATTGTAGATTTGAATAACAAAATAAGGTCATAATTCAATTTGCAATTTAAAATCTGCAATTTGCAATTAGAATGTTCGCAGTTTTCCTACTATCATACGTTGTTTTTTGCCGGCCATTTTTACTGTGGTTGGGAATTTGGCGACTGGTCTTCCAAACATGGTAAGGGTTTGACCTCTCGGCTCTAAAAATTCTACAGAGGTACAAGAAATAACTGTTGCATTAGGTAGCGACTCCAGCCTTCCTTCTTTGAGGGTTTCTCGTATTTTTAACGTATCCAATCTAGAGGTTTTTTCTATTAGCATTAGATCCAGATACCCATCTGTAGGGTTGGCAATTTTCTGGTGTTTGGTGGAAGCGCCTCTACTATTTACTAAGAGACCACCTGGGCCAGTAATATCTAAAATATATGAATTATCTATTTTGAGTTGCCAGTTAGTGCTTGGTCGTGAAAAGAGTTGTAGCGTCTTCCAGAGTCCAGCTTGCTCTAAATTTTGGCTCATTATTCCAAACTCTAGAAAACTAATAAAGTAAAAAGAGCCAATTACCGCTAGGTCTATATTGGCGATTCTCCGAGCGGCGATAGTTTTTACTCCAGTTGCAATATCGTTTATGCCCAATATGTGTGCTAAATAAGACTCTTTATTGCCAAGTGGAATAAAGCCTAGTAAAAAATCTCGGTGTTTTAGGGCCACTAAAACTTGATTTAAGGTGTCGTCACTGCCACAAGCCACTATAGTGCTGGCTCCCCTATTTGCAGCTATATCTACTAAGTCTACTACTGTTTTAAGGGTGGTTACCCGGCCTATTTCACCAGAAATGTTAAATTCATGCAAAAGTCCTTGCAATTCTCCTTGCAATTGTTCAAATTTTGGTAGCGCTAGTTTGCCTGGGTCAAGGATATAATAGTACATAATAAAAATTTCCAATTTCTAATTTCCAATTTCTAACATAGATGTGCCTGGCCTAAGCCAACAACTCTGTATTGTTTTAGAAATTAGTAATTAGTAATTAGAAATTATCTTTTAGCTCTCTGGGTCTGGCTCGTTTAGTTTTTTACCGGTTTTTTCGCTTGAACCCATAGAACATTTACCCGAAAATTGAGCCCCATCTTCTACGCGGAGTATCGCGCAGGAAACATCTCCACTTATACGAGCGGTGCTTTCTAAGATTAAACTCCCAGAAACTTTAATATTTCCAAGGATTTCCCCTGCCACAGTGCAGTTGCCAGCTGTTACGTTTGCTGTAATCTTAGAAGATTCTCCGGCGTATACATTTTGAGTGGTTTTAACTGTCCCGTTTACGTGTCCTTCTATACGGATGTTCCCTTCTGAGTTAAAGTCCCCCTGAATCTTAACTGATGGTCCTACTACTGTTTCGGCTGGTCCTGTGGAATTGTCTTGTATTTTCTCCATATTTATGTACTTTTTCTTTAATAGTGAGGTTTTTTATAGTTCTCTGTGGCGCTATTGTAACATTCTGCGTGCTTCCCAGCAACCAAGCTTTGCGCTATAATATCTTTAATTAATGCCAAAGTATGTCTAAGAAAAAACACCGAGAACAAGAAGCTCAAAACACGCATGCTGGCCTAGTTGCCACATCTGAATATTCAGTTATATTTTCAGATTTAACTAGAGTCGTCTTGCTAAATCTATTGTATTTGGGACTTGTTTTGGCTTTGTACTATTATAATCATAAAACAGCTTTTCTAGAGCAATATGTAGCCAGACTATTCCATTGGTAATAATTGCTAGTAAATCAAAAAACACCCGATTGATCTGAGCCCCAAAAAGTAGACTCCTAAAAAAGTCTACTTTTTGTTTTGTGCATACTTAACCGGAGGGATAAATAGCTGGTTCTAAGCAAATTTTAAGTGTTTTGGATTCCGAGGAGACAATATTGTCTAGGGTCTGGTGGTGGCTTCTAGAGGAGGAGTTTTTTATTCTGATATATTTGGCTAAAAGATAATTCGGCGATGATGGAGGGGTTTGTGGGGGGTAAAAAATGCTATGCCCCCTCATCAATAAGTTCATCAAATTTTGTAGTCATTGTCGGATTACCGCGTGTTAATTTCTTTATTGTCAAATCATTAGCTTTGTTATTCGCAATACGCAGATTGTCTTCAGAATGTAAAAGGTTCTCTTTTGTCTTTTGTAGTTGTTCGATTGATTTATCAATGCTTTCAATAGCAGTTTTAAATCTTTCTGATGCAAGTCTGAAATTTCTGCCAAACGAATCACGAAAGTCATTTAATTGGCTTTCAAAATTAGTCACATCGATATTCTGAGTTCTCATTAACGCTAATTCGGCCTTATACTTCAAAGAATTCATTGCTGCGTTGCGAAGTAGGGTAATAATTGGGATAAAAAATTGTGGACGAACTACATACATTTTCGGTTGTTTATGAGAAACATCAACAATGCCAGTATTGTATAGTTCATTTTCCGCCTCCAAGAGCGTGACCAAGACAGCATACTCGCATTTTTTCTCTACACGATCTTTATCCAGTTCGTGTAAAAAGTCCTCATTCTTTTTTTTGCGGCTGTTTCATCCCCTTCGTTTTTCATTTCAAACATAATTGAAACGATTTCATTACCAGCTTTGTCGGTTTCGCGATAAATATAATCACCCTTGCTACCAGACTTGGAATCATTATCCTTTTCGAAGTAAGCAGTTGGGAACGCTGTAGCCCTAAGTTTATTAAATTCAAATTCACAATGCTGCTCTAGGGTTTCACCAACCATCTTGGTACTGAGTTTTAATTTCATGTCTTTACGAAAAGTAATCTCTTCGTCTTTCATCTTTATGATATCATCCTTGGACTTGAGTTCAGTGGAGAACTTCTCGTTCAATGACTTCTCAAGTAATTGCTTTTCGGTCTCTTTTCTTTTAAGTTCACCTGTCAGTTTTTCACGCTCTTTCTCAATTTTATTGACGGCTTCAGTGACGGCAAGTTTCTTCTGAAGCTCCGAGTTACTGACTTTTGATTCCATTTCGGCGATTTTCAGTTCCTTCTTCGCTAAAAGTTCAGCAAATTCTTTATCCTTTTTTGCCAAATCTGCTTGAAATGTATTTTTAGTATTTGCCTCGGCAATTTTAACGGCGCTCGCTTTGTCTTTTTCGGCCATATCTAAACGCTCATGCAATTCTTTCTCAAACTGATGGTCACGAACTTGCTTAAGCATGTCTGCAAAGCCAGCTTCGTCAACTTTGAAAGTTTTTTTACAATGTGGGCATATAATTTCGTTCATATTTTTTTTAATACCGTTAATAGCTCTTTTGATTTAACTGGTTGCGGTTTATGCGATCTAATTGATACCTGCGATCGCGGTGTACCTTTTAAGAAATTATTTATCAGATAATTCTCAACAACAGCTTTAACCACCGGAACGGCTACTGCGTTACCAAACTGGTGATATGCTGCTGAATCGTCTGGGTGAATTTTGAAACTTTCAGGAAAACCTTGAATTCTCGCGGCTTCTCTTGGGGTAATTCTTCTTGGTTGATTATTGACCACTACACCTAATTTGTGCGCGTCACTTGAAACAAGAGTAATTGAGATACTGTTTGGGTCAAGAAACTTAAAAACTTCAAATGACATGTTTCCGGCTACAGGATTATATTTGCCATCTACTTGTTTGATATAGCCCTTTTCTTCTAAAGATTCTATGACGGCCTCTATTTTTGGGATTTTAACAAATGTTTTAATTTGCTCTAAGGTGAGGCGTTTTCCGTCTTGATGTGTTCCAAACATCTTTCTCCTGCGATTTTTAACAAGCTGATTCATAAGCTCTATTTCGTCTTTGCTACATTCGCCTTTAATTCCCAATTCCCATGAATGAATAGAGTCACCGTTTCTATAATCGATAAGCCTAGTTCCATTGAGTTTTGAAAAATTGCTGCCGGCCACTTTTTTTAACCTTGTAATAAAATCTTTAGAGCACAGATATTTGCTATCAACTTCCTGGTCTAAAATATCTCCAACAACTTTAAATTCATTGTGGCCAAAGAGCGATTTTTGCGAGAATAAGTTTTTAAATTTGTGGCTATCTACTGCTCCACGGTCTGAATTTATGGTTAAGATCGGTTTTTCGTTAAGCTGGCCAACTATGTAGACTCTTACTCTATTTTGGGGCACACTAAAATTCGAACTATTGAGCAATAAATAATTAACTCCATAGCCTAATTTTTCCAAGGCTTGAATGATGGTGGCAAATGTTCGCCCATTATCATGAGTTGTTAGCCCCCTAACATTTTCTAGCAGAAAAAGCTTTGGCTTATGATTCTTCAGTATTCTTTCGATTTCAAAAAAAAGTGTACCTCTTGTATCACCAAATCCTCTTTGTTTGCCTGCATAGGAAAATGGCTGGCAAGGGAAACCGCCAAGTAATACGTCAAATTGTTTTATTTCCTTAATATCTCGGATGTCGCCATGCGGTATTTCTCCAAAGTTCATTTCGTAAGTTTCACACGCTTTTTTGTCAATTTCTGAACTTAAAACGCACTCGGTTTCAATACCAAATTTGCGACATGCTTCCTCAAATCCAATCCGTATGCCACCAGTACCAGCGAAGAGGTCAACAAATGTTAATTTCATAGCTTTTCTTTAATAAATTTCACCAAGGTCTCAAATTCTTTTTGTGAATAAGCCACTGTACAATCGCTGTAGTTGCATATTGTTGAAATAGCACTTTTCCTTTGAAAATTGCCTGCACCGTCAATGATATACGCAACAAAATTTCCACCTCTGTGCATCAAGTCACGTCGTGCTTTTGCCTGACCTGATTTTCGTTCAATAGTGCTATTGGTTGTGACCTGAAAAGTCACCTCAACGCCAATGGCTTTGTTATCTTTTTTAACGACAATATCGAAAGGTATATTTTTCTTACTTCCTGCTACTTTAACTGAGCCGTTACGATTAACCGAAAAACTTTTGTCTAATTTTGATTTCAAATAATCAACAATATATGTTTGGGCGACCTGTCCGAGTGTATTAGCTTGTGCTCCTCCAGTGATTCTGCTGACCCAAATATACTTTTCTTTCGCATATTTTTCTAAAGCTTCCTTTTGCCCTAACAAATTGCCGATCTCACATTTTGAAAGATTGCTTGCAGTTGTTTCGTTGATCGAATTTGCACCAAATAAAAGAATTGAGATTAAATCCTCCTTCAATTCATCCAAGGCTTGTTCGTTAGTAATACTTTTTCCGTCTATGCCAAGCTTTTTGTTATCTAGGTTTCCCTTTATCGGCAGTTTTTTGAAGGAATAATCGTAATTTTGTTTTTTCCAGGTAAAGGTGAAGAAGAATTTGCCTTTCTTCTTTTCAAAGACTGACGAAAGTTGTTTGTTTAGACGTTGTATTTGTTCACCACCAAAGTCTGTCAAAACCACCAAATGTTTTAAGAATAGATTGGCTGGGAAATCCGAGCTGTTTATGAGTTCAAAAATCTTATATGGATTTTTGTCTGAAAGATCGAGAAGGGACAAAAATTTGTCCTGAGTTTTAATTAGTAATGGAATTATGCTGGCATTTCCCTCAAGCTGTGACAGAAAATCCGGCCACCAATAAATAGCATTGGCTTCTAGTTCTTGAATGTTTTTGTTGAAAGCAGTTTTTAGCATATTATGAAATGTCATTTAATTAAGTCATCAATGCTAATTCCCAGTCCGGCCGCAATCTTTACAACAGTATCAATCGACGGATTCTGAACCGCATCTGATTCTATTTTAACAAGCGTCGGGTATGGCAAATCAGCCTTCTTGGCCAATTCATCTTGGGTTAAATCCTTTATAGCTCTCCAAGCTTTAATTTTCGCACCGATTGTTTTTGGGGTTGTCATAATTGACTGGTAAAACTTGGTTATATTATATCAATTCTAAAACCTTTCACAAGCCCACATCTCCGCAAAATTCTATCCCGAGCTCAAACCACTAACCAAAAAGTTATCTACCCATAATCTAAGTCGAAAAACTTTCAAACATCCTACAAATCAACCAAATGGTGTCCCAAAAGTTCGAACTGCACACCATCAACAAAACCGCTAACTTATACAGTCAAAAAGCACCTTTCGGATAAAACAAAAATCCCTCCGTTCTGGAGAGATGTTTGATGGTGGACCTATGGAGAATCGAACTCCACACTCATCCATGCCATGGATGCGTATTACCACTATACTATAGGCCCTAGTGAAGTAGAATCAAGAAGCAAGAATTATGAATCAAGTATTAGGACGTCTTACGTTCAAGCCCTTACTTGATTCTTGCTTCGTGATTAGTGATTCTGTTTTTTGCTATTTCCCCTATCTTGTCGTGTTGGCACCTTGGATACTTGGAAGTTTTTGCTGTTGTGTTTGTTGCAATAGTCTACGCCAGTCGTCTACTTCTTTCTTAAAAGCTGGGATTATACCCACTATGTTTAACACCCAGCCCAATACAACTAGTGCTATAACAAAGCCTAATACGTAGCCAAATCCAGTAAATAAACCATGACTAAGCGCTTTCCACCAATTATTACCCTTGTTTACTTGTTCAATATTCGCATTTATAGCTTTGAGATATTCTTTGAGCTCTGGGTCTAACATTTATTTTATTTTTAATTTTATGCCTATATTATACCAAAACATTTAATTTTGGTCTTTAGCTCCTATTTTATACTTTATTCCAGTATGTAAAACTGGTGCCCTCGGCAGGAATCGGACCTGCATCTACGCGTTAGGAGTGCATTGCTCTATCCATTGAGCTACAAGGGCAATTTCCTCCAAATTGTAGCACAAATGCTCTATATATAGATAATCCTCTGTGTTATAGTCTTAGTAATTATAGCTGTCAAAGATGACCATTGACACTCTGGCGAGTTGTAATTGTATCTTATGATAAGAATACTTACTTTAATTAAGCAGAAACTCACCCAACCCCTATTTTTACGGCTAGTTTTTGCCATGCTAATGAGCTCTCTTTTTTTAGAGGTGAAATACCCAATAATAAACAGTTTCGGCTATTTTTTAGGTGAAAAAAAGGATTTTACCATAATATTTGCTTATTTAAGCGATATTATTCTGTTAGGATGGATTTTCATCGCTATTTACTATAATTTACCCTTAAGTAAAAGGGAAAATAGATATCTTGGGGAAAATTCATCCTTTGCATCACTTTTACTAATAATATTAATAGTTACATCATATTATATTAATTATAGCAAGCTAATAATACCTATTATATCTATATATATATTAATATATCTTACTAAGCTTATTGTTTTACATGGAACATTGAGTATATGTTTAGATGACCTGTTTAAAATATTTAAAGGAGTTTTTTTACTATTTATAGGTCTAGAATGTGCCTTGGCGATATATCAATTTTGGAATCAGGCTAGTTTAGGTTTACAAAAGGTGGGGGAGTCCATGATTGGACCATACATATTTAGCGTGGCCAAAGTAGAAGCTTTTGGTCAGGTGTTTATTAGAAGTTATGGAACTTTTGCTCATCCAAACGTATTTGGGGCTTTTTTGGTTATTGGCTTAGTTATTAGTCTTGCAGCATTTATCAATGCAAATCTTAAGTCAAGGTTGGTACTTCTTTTACTTGTAGGTATTCAAACTTTTGGCTTAACTCTAACCTTTTCTAGGTCAGCGTGGCTTGTGGCCATGTTGGCTATTCTTATATTTGTATGTTTAACGTGGAACATTGATTTGAGTGTGGGGGAAAAGTTGTATCCAGCTGTATTGTTAATCTTGTTAAGTTTTGTGGTTATTGGAATTATCTACTTGCCGTTTATAGCTGAAAGGGGACGGGTAGCTGGGACGACTGCTTACACAGAAAGAACAAACTACAACACTGCTGGGTTAAAAATGATTATAGATTATGCAGTGTTTGGAGTGGGCCCTGGGCAAAGTTTGCTTCACATGGAACACTATATGCCAGGTAGGATAGAGCCATGGGATATACAACCCATACACAATTATTATTTACTCTTTACTACTGAACTCGGTCTACCTGCATTTTTTGTGTTTGCTCTATATATATCCTATGTACTACAAAAGTCTTTCCGTGTTTATAAGGCCATGACAAATTTAGACGTTGAATTTATTTGCCTGCTATCTTGTTTAATTGCTATTTTGATTTTAATGATGTTTGACCACTACTTTTACACTTTAGAATCTCCAGCTATACTATTTTGGGTAGTCTTGGGGCTACTGGTAAATAAATTGTATAGATTGGAGAAGATAGGGGACATCCAGAACAGAATTATGAATTAGGAGTTAAGAGTTTTGAATTTAGGATTTAGAATTTCTTCATTCCTGACTCATAATTCATAATTCTTGATTGTCCCCGCCGCTAGCTCAAACTATACCCTTTCAGGGCAAGGACTTTCAGCCGCTACCCATTTTCTTTATACTATTCTGCTATCGATTAGAGTTCTGCAAATGTTTTAATGATGTGAGTGGTAGACCGGTATTTAAAGCGTTTCCGACATGCTCCAATGTTTACATTCAAGAGAACTGTATTTTAGAGTAGGAACTACGAGGACTTTTAGTCCAAGCGTCCCTCAACCTATGGACTTTCAGTCCATAGTGCGTTGAGTCGGCATTTGCTTGGGCCTATAACATAGTGGTAGTGTGGGACATTCGCATTGTCCAAGCGGGAGTTCGATTCTCCCTAGGTCCACCAAGAAAAAGTCTCACCCTCAGTGGGGTTTTTTCTTTTTAGACAACTTGACATGTAGCGTACATCATATACAATTAAACTATGGATAATTTCTTTAGCCAAATAGAGTTTGAGTGGGACGTTGGAAATATCCGCAAAAACTTTGAAAGACATGATTTGGATACAAGACGAATAGAAGAAGCTTTTCTTGGGTTTAACATCATGATGCCGGATGAAAAGCATAGTACGACTGAAGTGCGTAACTTACTAATTGGGAGGGATAATCTTAACAACAAGTTGTCGGTAATATTTACCATTAGATATGGCAAAGTGCGAGTTATTTCAGCTCGTGGTGCTAACAAGTTAGAAAGAGAGTTATATGAAAAAGCATTTAAAAAGTATTCCCAAATTCAAAAGTGAGCATGAGGAGTTTAAGTTTTGGCAGACAGCAGATACCAGGGAGTATTTTGATTACTCAAAGGCACAACCGGGTTATTTCCCCAACCTTAAACCATCTTCCTCACCAATCTCAATACGTTTTCCGGACACCATTCTCTGGCGACTTAAAGAGCGCGCCAATCAAATGGACGTGCCCTATCAGTCGCTCATAAAGCACTATGTCGTCCGCCAACTTGAGCAGGAAACACGAGGAAAATAAAAAATGAAAGGATGTGTGTGTGTGCATACATTCTTTCATGGTAATTTGAACACACAGCCTCCGCCTTGTGTCCAAAAACTGTAAGTGAGCCGGGCTCCCACGGCGGGACTGTTTCTATTGACGGACACCGGTACGAACACTGACCAGTATCCCGACCAAAGTAAAAATATTCTGCTTAGTGCAGAGTATTTTTATTTGCACTAACACTGTTAGTGCAGTATACTAAGTGTAGTTATTAATTTCCAAATTATATGTCCACACTCACTATACGAATAGATGATAAATTAAAAACTCAGGCGGCAAGGCAGGCGGCTGTGCTTGGCGTGCCACTTACTTATGTTGTGAAGAATGCTCTTATGAATTTTGTGCAGTCTAAGAAAGTGGTAATTGGTGAACCAGAAATTGTTATTGTAGATGAAGCTATCCAGCGCAAGATGGACAAGATTGGTAAACTAATTCCCTTGTAGCAATGAAGCTAATTATTACGACAGAAATATATACCACAGAATTTTTACCGCACGCCCAAACGTTTAATTTAGATGTGCTAAAGTCTTCTGCCCGAAAGGCTTTGTTGGGTTTGGGCAATATGGTTAGTACTAGCAGACGGATGCCAGGTACTGTTCTAAAAAAGATGAGTCTGATTAGCTCTGGTGGCGCAGGTCGTGTATTGTTCTTGCTACAGGTTGGTAAGGGTGTGGCAGTACTGGTTATGGTGCGGCAAAAAAACGATAAACAAATTGGTCAAAACATGGCTATTGTAAACCCACGTTTTAAAAAGTTATTGGAAAAGAATATGGATAAAATTTTAAAAGAACTAGAAGCTGGGCGTTTCCGGGAATGGCTCATTTAGTCTCTTTAAGTGGATGGGTATGGTCGTGGGTAATTTTGAAGTTGCTATTTTTTTTGTGGGGTTTCGTATAGAATATGTTCATGACAAATCTTGGTGTGGAACAAATTAAGTTTGGGGAGAATATCGGTACGGAGCCTCGGTTTAAGTTTCGGCGTTGGTTAGAGGCCTGGGTGGAGGCGGTAAATGTTGGCAATAGACAGGTGTGGCAATCTGCTGTTTTGGATGTAATTACTGTTTCAGACTTGCTGGAGAAAGATTTGGACTACGCCAAGTTTGTTTCATACCTAACGCACCCTCCAAAACAACTTCGTATGCCACTTGCAAGCGTGGTCCAGGAAGATGGTTTGTATGTGGTGCGAGGCTCTCTAGAAGTTTTTGCAAGTGAGTTAATGATATTTGAAGGAACATTTGAGATGACAGTCCATGAGGTAGAGCCAGGAGCGTATAAGATTTTTGGTGTGGTCTGTTACCCGCACTTCCGTGTGTCTGTATGAACTATCCGAATCTACGAATGGCACGAATCTACGGATACCTCCGAATAATTAATATGTGTGCAAGTTCACATAGTTGTCATTGCGAGGTACTCCGTGGCAATCTCGTACTTATGTTAAATTGTTAAATTGTTATTTTGTTAAATTGAAATGCAGATTGCCACGTCGTTCGCGGACTCACTCCTCGCAATGAGAGAGTTATAACAATACTCGCTTATGAAATCTCTAGGACTAAAGCTGGAAACAAGATTGTTTAAGAGTGGGTACTCTGTTGTAGTCGGTTGTGATGAAGTTGGCAGGGGAGCGTTGGCCGGGCCTGTGGTGGCTGGAGCAGTAGCGTGGAAACCAGAATCAAGAATTAAGTCGTCCTGGACCCTGAGGGGTCCGGAGACCCTCGAAGGGAATCAAGAATTAAGTAAAATACAAGACAGTAAGCTACTCTCAGAGAGACAGAGAGAGGAGTTGGAGATTCACATCAAACATAATGCGCTGGCTTGGGGGGTCGGAGTGGTGGGTTCTGGTGTAATAGACAAAATAAATATTCACCAAGCAAACTTACTTGCCATGGAGCGTGCAGTAAAAAATTTAATTACTAAACTTTCTAATGTTGCCGAGACGGATAAAAAATTGAAGCACAGAGAAAATATTTACTTATTAATAGATGGCAAATTCGTATTACCCAAATGGAGCGGTGAGCAGACAGCGGTGGTGGACGGAGATGCAAAGATTTTTTCTATTGCCTCGGCATCCATTATAGCCAAAGTCTATCGTGATAGACTTATGATGAAACTAGATAAAAAGTTTCCTGGCTATGAACTGGCTAGCCACAAGGGTTATGGTACGTCTGCTCATCGCAAGGCCATTGTGAAGAAGGGGATGAGTAAAATTCATCGTAAAACATTTTGTGGAAATATTGACGTATGGCGCTCTAAAACGGTATAGTATGAACACATTTGTCATGTTCTACGGGTGTTTCATGGGGTGTTGTCACTCCGAGCAGGCCTTGCGACGTGGCAATCTGTATTTCAATTAAACATTTTAGCAACATAACAATTGAGCATAAAGACAAAGATTGCCACGTCGCAGACTCCTCAGAGTGACACAATGTCAAGTCATAAGTTTATATTTGGAGAGGTCGCATAGTTGGTCTAGTGCGCTGGTCTCGAAAACCGGTAGGGGCGAAAGCTTCTCGAGGGTTCGAATCCCTCCCTCTCCGCCAGAAATCGAAATCGTTTTTTGAAGCCGAAATTGGGTCGCGCCGAAGGCGCGACACTAATGCATTCCCCCCGCCGAATTCAGAATCCAAAAGGGTTTTCCACGCTCCGCGTGGTTTAAAAAGGAGTGTTCGATCTTTGATTTCAAAGTTCGAACCGACTTTTTTGAACAGATGAAGATTTTCTTCATCTGTTCTATCGTTTGCCAATTTCACATTGGTAATATTGAGTTTTAGAAATTTTTCCGTGAGTTCGAACCGATTATTCGCTTTTTGCTCAAAAGATGATAATTTTTCCTTGAAAAGCTGTTTTTGATGTACAAGCTTGTTTTTCATGTCGCGATATTCTTCAAGCGATAAAGAATTATCGAGATAGAGTGTCATCAGCTTTTCAATCTTGTTTTCAATTGAAAAAATTTCATCTTTTGTATTTTGAACAAAAAGCGTAGACGATTGGACTTCTGATTGCCGATCTTTGTCATTTTCGGCAATCATCCATTTTGCCCAATCGTCTGGCAAAGAAACTTTTTTGATTTCATTTTGAATTTGAGAAGTGATGATGTCCTCACGAACATATCGCTGGTCGCAAGGATTTTTCCTTTTGGTACACCGCAAATAGTTATTTCCTTTTTGTCGTTCGGTAGTAATGAAACATCCGCAGACACAATGGAAAAATCCTCTGTACAAATATGGGTGTAAACCTTTACCTTTTGGCTTAGACTTTCTCATCATCACTTCTTGAACGGAATCAAAAAGTTTCTTTGTGATAATCGGTTCGTGTTTTCCTTCGTGAATTTCGCCACCATATCGAAGGAGTCCGCAGAAAATCGGATTTTTAAGCATGTTATGAATATTTGAAACAGAAAGTTCTTGCTCTTTTCTTGAACGCAATCCAAGTTCATTAACCGTGTCTCTAACTTGTCGGAGCGTATATTTGCCACTTCCATAGGCCTCAAACGCTCTTTTGATATATGGCGAGCGTTCAGGGTCTGGAATGATAACTTTCTTATCACTGTCGTTTAGATACCCCACAGGAGCGTTTTGAGGCCAAATACCATCCTTCAATTTTTGACGATGACCACGCTTGATATTTTCCGACAAGTTATCTACATAATACTTGGATTGCGAAAAAGCGATTGAGAGCATGAACTTTCCTTGAGGTGTTGGATCAAACCAAAAAGTTGAAAACTTTAAATCCTTGATGACTTCGGTATCAACAAAATAAATTATTTTCCCACCGTCTACCGAGTTTCTCGCAAGTCTATCGGGGTGCCACGCTAAAATTCCGTTAGCTTCACCAGCCTCCATGCGGAGAAGCATTTCATTAAAGACTGGCCGACCCGGAATCTTGGCGGTCTGTTTTTCCACAAAAATATCAATAACTTCGATTTGCTCTTTAACCGCTAACTCCTTGAGTTCGGCCAGTTGATCCGAAATGCTTCTCACTTGCCGATCTTTGTCATCGGTAGACTTGCGAGTGTATATAAAAAACTTTTTGGTTTGATTATTCATATGCTTAAAAACCTAAAAGGGCGACCATGTTGCACCAATATTACCTTTCGGCAAAATTGAACACAGTCGCCCGTCTAGATGCTCAAGCAAATAAAAAGCCGAAAGTGTCTAATATTGGTGCATTTCAATATTACCATTTTTGAATTTGCATTGGCAAACGAAAAACCACGCGGAGCGTGGAAAACCCTTTTGGATTCTGAATTCGGCGGGGGGAATGCATTAGTGTCGCGCCTTCGGCGCGACCCAATTTCGGCTTCAAAAAACGATTTCGATTTCTGGCGGTGTCTATTATACAAAATTCGAACTTATTTCGAAACTAATCCCGATGATGAATGAATTCCGCCACGCCACAGCCTCCGCTCCACGACAGCCCGCAAGGGCTGTCCTTCCGCTTCTGCTGTGTCGCTCCGTCCTCGCCTGCAACCCTGCCCATGCTTCTTTTGTTTTGCCGTGGTTTTGATTTTCTTTTTTCGGTATGGGCGTGTGCAGGCGAGGGACGGGTTTCTCCTTGAGGGAGAAACTGGCGGAATTCAAATGCGGACTCGGTTTTGCCAAAACTATTTTCTGGGGAAAAGGATTTGGCAAAACCTCGGCTGATTTTTACTGGGGATTTCTGCCCGCGCGGAGGAGGGGTCTGGGGAGGAATCCGCGCGGGTTTCCTTTCGGATTTTTTGGCGGCGGCTATGGATAAAAAGGCTACAAAATGCTAAAATATTCTTATGAAGTATCACGATATTACTCAACATGAAATTGAGGCTCTCAAACATAATTACAACATGTCTGACGCTCATACTCATCAATCGCAATCTCCTACGCAAGAGGAGATTGTAAAGCGATTACCCGAGCTTTGGCATGAAGCGGAAAATACTCGCCAATATGACATGGAACAGAAGTTTCTTAAAAATTTCTTTCGTGTCCAAAAACAGGATTCTTTAGTCGAAGACAACAGTCGTTGTCTTCTCGTATACGCTTCATCTATTGCAATGGTAATTACTGCAAATTATCTGATGAAGAAAAAAATGAGTGTAAGTTTAATGCACCCTTGTTTTGACAACATCACTGATATTTTGAAGCACATGGAAGTACCAATTTCTCCACTGGAAGAAGACTGGTTGCGCGATTCAGAAAATATTTACGAGAACCTAAAGAAAAATGTAAAAACTGACGCTCTTTTTATCGTTGACCCCAATAATCCAACGGGATTTACTTTGACAGGAACAGCAAAAGATACTTTTGAAACAAAAAAGGGATTTTTGGAATTATTCAGATATGCAAAAGACCACAATAAATTATTGATTTTTGATTTTTGCTTTGCTTCTTTTTTACTTCCTGACCCCGATTTAGGCATATTTGATTTATATAAAGAACTTGATAATTCCGGTGCGAGTTATATTACGATTGAGGACACCGGAAAAACATGGCCACTTCAAGATACAAAAGTCGCTATTCTCACAACAAGTAAAGATATATTTGATGAAATTTACAATATCCATACCGCCTATTTGTTAAATGTTTCGCCTTTTATTTTGAATGTAGTAAATCAATATATTTATGATTCAGAAAAAGATAATTTTGCATCAGTTTTTGATCTTTTAGAAAAAAATCGAGCATTGGCAAGAGAAGTCTTAAAAGATTCTATCCTTGAACCACTAGAACCAATTTCAAAAGTATCTGTGCTTTGGTGTAAAATAAAAGATGATTCAATTAAGGCAACTGAATTAAAAGAATATCTAACCAAATCCGATATTCATGTTTTGCCAGGTACATATTTCTTTTGGCATGACCAAGAAAAAGGAGAACATTTTATTCGTATTGCTCTTGCCAGAAACCCCGATATTTTTGAGAAAGGAATAAAAAAACTTAGAGAAGTAATTGATAATTATGGAAAAACTCACAGCACAAAAAATTAAAGGGGTATATATTCCTCTCATCACTCCATTTTACAAAGGAGCTTTTGATGGTGAGTCAATGAAAAAACTTATTGATTCTGTTGAGCCTTTTGTCGCTGGTTATGTCCCATGCTTAAGTTCCGGTGAAGGTACAAAATTATCTAAAGATCAATGGATTGAGGTTGTAAAAACAGTACGAGAATTAACAGATAAGCCTGTTATTGCAGGAATAAAACGCGAAACATTGAACGAAACGATTGAGCTTGCAAATATTGCAAGTAAACTAAAATGCGAAGCGATTATTGTTCCTATATCACAACAAAACGAGGAAGAAATTTTTGATTATCTTTCACGATTATCAAAATCGGTTTCCTTACCGATTATTATCTACAACACTGAAAAGTATCATATAGATAATATAGAATTTCTTTTAAAAATTTCTACGATTGAAAATATTATTGGTCTCAAAGATTCATCAGAAAACCAAGAATTTTTTGACCAAGCTTGTAAATTACGCGCAGAAAACAAACTAAATATTGCGATATTACAAGGTTTAGAAAATCAACTTAAAGATTCAAAAAATTCTGATGGTTTCCTGATTTCATTAGCGAATATTGAACCTCAACTTTGCAATGATGTATTTATAAAACCTTCCTCCGTTTTAGATGAAAAAGTGATTGATATTTTTTGGAAATATAATCTAGGTAGTGCTAATTGGTTCATTACGCTCAAAGCACTTTTATATGAGAGAAAAATTATAAATTCTGCTGAAGAAATATCTTTAGCAATAAAACCGTAAAATTATGGAAAAAACAACAATTACAAAATCAGAGTTTGAGGCAATGGGCAAAGAATGGACTGCACTCGATACAGAGTATGACAATTTGTTTCAAGCATTTTTGGATAATCCTCATACCAAAACACAAGAAGAACTTTCAAAATTTAAAGCTATGCAAAGTCGTCTATATGCAATAGAACTTGAGTTATATAAAGTTGCTGAAGGTACGATGATAATTCAAGATTAGCCGCCGCCAAAAAATCCGAAAGGAAACCCGCGCGGATTCCTCCCCAGACCCCTCCTCCGCGCGGGCAGAAATCCCCAGTAAAAATCAGCCGAGGTTTTGCCAAATCCTTTTCCCCAGAAAATAGTTTTGGCAAAACCGAGTCCGCATTTGAATTCCGCCAGTTTCTCCCTCAAGGAGAAACCCGTCCCTCGCCTGCACACGCCCATACCGAAAAAAGAAAATCAAAACCACGGCAAAACAAAAGAAGCATGGGCAGGGTTGCAGGCGAGGACGGAGCGACACAGCAGAAGCGGAAGGACAGCCCTTGCGGGCTGTCGTGGAGCGGAGGCTGTGGCGTGGCGGAATTCATTCATCATCGGGATTAGTTTCGAAATAAGTTCGAATTTTGTATAATAGACACCGCCATGGAATTATTAAGTCCTATATATGTCTATCCACATTACATATTTTGTTCACGGTACCACACCTGACAATGAAAAACATATTTCATCGGGCTGGAAAGACGTAGAACTTTCTCCATTAGGGGTACAGCAGTCCATAGAACTGAAAGACCAGACTAAGGGTCAAGCATTTGATGTTATCTTCTGTTCAGATTTAAAGCGAGCAGTGCAATCGTCTGAGTTAACCTGGAAAGGAATTTATCCGATTATCGTCGATGCCCGACTGCGCGAATGTAATTACGGAAAGTTGAATGGGGCATCTTCGGATATAGTAGAGCCAATGCAAGAAGCAGAGTGTCTCCACAATCCTTTTCCAGAAGGTGAGAGTTACGAAGATGTAAAAAAACGAGTTGCAGATTTTTTAAGTTTGCTTAAATCTGAGTACGATGAAAGGCGAGTCGCGATTGTAGCACACAAAGCTCCCCAGCTTGCACTGGATGTATTGATAAAAAATAAAACTTGGGAACAGGCACTTGCAGACGATTGGAGAAAAAGAAAAGCCTGGCAACCAGGATGGGATTATACACTTAATTAATATTTTTTTATGAGCAACAAGACACAACTCAATCAGTTATCCAAGAGAGAAATTTTAGAGTCATTGTTTGAAAGACAACAGCAAGACAACAGCACACTGAATAGATTGGTCTTGGCAGTAGCACTGTCTGCGGGGCTAGATGCAAAAGAGGTGGCCAAGAAATTTACGGACGCGGTGGCGACTGGAGCATTCGCGGATGAGTTTAATAAAGCTTTGCATAGTGAGTTTGAGGCCAGGGCACAGAAGAGTAGTACAGAAGCTGAAGAAGCTAGTTCACTGCCTATCGATGATGTGTCTGCAGGACATAATCATGAATAGTTAAAATTTTAAATTACAAAACCCAAATTTCAAATAAGCTCCAAATTCAAAATTACAAATAATAAATTAAGAAATGGAGGTTTGGAACTTGTTTGTTATTTGATGTTTGTTATTTGGTGATTGTATTTTTATGGATAAAGTACTTGTTGGAAAAAAGGTTTTAATTCTGTACACTGCCCACACTATGGGTCACGCCCGTATTGCCGAGAACATCGGCTACTGGTTAGGTGAGAGCGGAGGAGAAGTGGTCTTGCGAGAGGTCTTAAAAAGCAATCCGTCCAAACTAATAAAAAGATTTTTAAGTTTTCATATCTGGGTCAATACTTATGTGCCTCGGGTCTGGAAATTTTTGTACATGTGGGGATTCTGGATTTTCATGATGCCCTGGCGACTGCTAGTAGCAAATTTTCAAAAGAGCGAAATAGAAAAGATTGTAGAGACTCTAAAGCCAGACATAATTATCACCACCCAGACTTCACCTTCTGCTGTGGTAAGTGTTCTAAAACGTCAAAAAAAGTTTGCGGGACTTTGGGGGATTGCTTTTAGCGACTATCATTTTCACCGGGCATGGGTCTACCCTAGGGCAGACTTTTATTTAGCCAACATAGAAGAGCAGGAGATGGAGCTCACGCGTCTGGGTGTGTCCAAGGATAATATTTTTAGAATGGGTTTGGCTTTACCACCTTTGCCAAATATAGACAGAGATGTCATTCGGCAAAAACTGGGAATAGCTAGAACACAAAAGGTGGTTTTGGTGGGTAGTGGTTCGCTTGGAGTGCGTATGCCAGAAGAGCTTATGAAGGCATTAGATGAGCTGGTCGGTCGCGGTAAGAGCGAAGGCTTAGATATTACTGTAGTAGTCGCATGTGGGAGGAATGCTGGTTTGTGTGAAGAACTGGTGCGTGCAAGAGAGCTAAAGCCTTGGCTTATACCTATTGGCTTCTATGAGCCCATGTATGAGCTGTATGCTGTGAGCGATATTTTCCTTAGCAAGCCAGGGGGACTTACTATTGCAGAAAGTATACGTCAAACTTTGCCAGTATTTATTACCCACTATTTGCCAGGACAGGAGGAATTGAACATAGAGTATTTAGAAAAGCACAAGGCGGTAGTTTCACTCTATAAACTAGAGTTTCACAAGTGGATAGAGCCACTATTAACAGAGCTGAAGCAGGGGCTTATCCGGCAAAGTATTGGCGTATATGCGGGGCTTGAGGGTATTGTTAGCCCCAATAATATAGGCAGTTTAGGCCATTTTGTAGCTAGTAGTTTCATAAATGACAGCCGTAATTAAAAGAAAAAGATAATGTTTGACGGACTTTTTGGTTTGGGGTAGTATAAATGCAAGATTAGGAATTGAAGAAAAGTTACTATGCCAAAGAAAGAAAGATCATTTTTCGGAAAAATAATGGGGAGTACGGAAGACGAGGAGTCGGCTGTTGTTAATCCTGTAGATGAAGAAGAGGAAGAGTTTGAGGAAGTTGGTGAGGCTGAGGTACTAGCTGATGAAACAGATGCAGAAGATGAGGCTTTTGTGGAAGAAATTGAAGTAAAAGCTACAGAATCTAAGGCTACACCGGTCAAAACAGAATCTGGGCCACATGAAGAGTGGCTGTCTGACTTTGAAGGCCAGCTCAATATAGACATGTATCAGACTAAGGACAATGTAATTATCAAGTCCACCATTGCAGGGGTAAGGCCAGAAGATATGGATATAACCGTTGCAAACGACATGGTTACTATAAAAGGTGCAAGACAAAAGGAAGAAAAGGTCTCCGAAGATGACTATTTCTACCAAGAGTGTTACTGGGGCAACTTCTCTAGGAGCGTAATTGTACCGGTAGATATAGACAGCGAACACATTGAAGCAGACTTAAAAGACGGTATTCTCACTATCGTAGTACCAAAGGCCGCTAAAGCCAAGACAAAGAAAATAAAAGTAAAAGGGCTCTAAAGATTTATCCGGTTTTATGATCTCCCGCTATTGCGGGAGATTTTTGTTTTACATATGGCTACATGATACAATCAAATATATAGATAGTTTAGTAGTAGCGTGGGCATGTACACGAGAAACCTGGCCGGCCTTTCCATCTGGCTCAGGCAGGAGTACCTGATTCGCATATGTAAAGGCCGGCCAGGTTTCTTCTATAATAGGTGGCTTTAGTTCCCAGTTTTGGATTAAAAAAGTTAAAAGTTTTTAAAAAGCAGTATGCCAAAAAAACCAGAAAAAGAAAAAAGACAGTATAACAAACAGAAAAAAGAAAGTTTTTTAGTTCATTTGAGTCCAGACACGAAAAGAGCCTTGGTGGTGGTGCTCTTACTTGCCTTAGCTTTGCTAACTCTCATGGGATTTGCCAATGTTTCCGGTGGGTTTGGAGTATTGTGGACGAGACTTATTTTATTGTTTTTTGGGACTTTTGGTTACATGTTGCCTGTGCTGCTTTTGGCTACAGCAGTAGCCTTGGGCTGGCCTAGAGCTTTGGAATCATTTGAAGAGGACTGGGGTAAGCGTACTAGTGTAGGTATTTTGCTTATCTCCCTTGCCTTGGTCGGTGGTTTTCACATGTTAGCCTCTCGTTTGAGTGGCGTGGCAGGTCTGGAATTGGCCAAGTCTGGCAACGGTGCCGGTTTGCTGGGTGCGGCGTTGGCGCTACCTGTTGGTGGACTATTTGGGTTTTGGGCTGGCCTAGTCATATTTATGGTTATTTTGTGCATTGGCATTCTCATTACCTTTAACTTTCCCCTATTTGTGAAGCGTAAAGAAGTGGCCACGACCAAGCCTTTGGTTGTACCATTGCAAACTCCCGGCGCTATAAAGATTAATAGTGCACAGGATGCGAATTTTACAACCAGTAATGTGGAGGCCGCGAATGTTCATGTAAAACCGGCCGTTGTTGCTCAATCACAAGTCATAAAACCCACAGATAAAGCTCTCTCAGAGTTGCCAGACGCAGTGGTTTTGGAGCAAAGAAAAGATTGGAAACTTCCACCTTTTGATTTATTAGACGACCATAAGTCCGAAGTGGATAGTGGCAATATAGAGGCCAACGTCGCTATTATTCAAAAAACTTTAGCAGATTTCGGAATAGAGGTAGAAATGGGCGAGGTGAATGTGGGACCAACGGTTACGCAGTACACGCTTAGACCGAATACCGGTGTAAAGCTGTCACAGATTGCTGGGCTAAAAAATGACTTGGCGCTATCGCTTGCGGCACATGCTATCCGCATGGAGTTGCCTATACCAGGTAAGCCACTTGTGGGTATAGAAGTGCCAAACAAAACTAGCAGAATAGTGAGTTTGCGGGAGGTGTTACAGACTTCAGATTTTATCAATCATGCAAGTAAGCTAGCCTTTGCTTTGGGCCGTGATGTGGCTGGCAAACCTCAAGTTGCAGATTTGGCTAAAATGCCTCATTTACTAATCGCGGGTAGTACGGGTACAGGGAAAAGTGTGGCTCTAAATACTTTTGTAATTAGCCTACTCTATAGAAATACACCACAAGATGTAAAGCTTATTATGGTGGACCCAAAACGTGTGGAGATGACTATGTACAATGGCATACCACACCTATTAACTCCACCAATTACTGAGCCTGAGAAGGCAGTTAACGCACTGAAATGGGCAGTAAGTGAGATGGATAGGCGGTATAAGTTACTTGCCGAATGTAAGAAGCGGAATATTTTGGAATATAATGCAACTTCTAATTTGCCCTTATCTTACATAGTTATATTAGTTGATGAGTTAGCCGACCTAATGGCTGTGGCTCAAGGGGATATAGAAGCGGCAATTGTAAGGCTGGCACAGATGGCCAGGGCCGTAGGCATACATCTAGTTTTGGCTACGCAACGCCCTAGTGTAGATATTATTACAGGCCTTATTAAGGCCAATATAACCTCGCGCATTGCTTTCGCTGTAGCAAGCCAGGTAGACAGTAGAACTATCTTAGATAGCGGTGGCGCAGAACAACTGCTGGGCAATGGCGATATGTTATTTGTTTCTTCGGAGTTTAATAAACCTAGACGCATACAGGGTGCCTATGTGGGCGAGAAAGAGGTGAATAAAGTAGTGGACTTCTTTAAAGTGCAAACTGGTGCGGTTATTTATAACGATGATATTGTGGAAAGACCTAAACACGCCTTTTCTATCCCTGGCTTTGAATCTGGCGATGAGGATGACGAACTGCTGTCGGAAGCAAAAGATGAAGTTATCCGGGCCGGTAAGGCTAGCGCGTCTTTCTTACAGAGAAGGCTAAAAGTAGGTTATGCCAGAGCTGCCAGACTATTGGATTTGTTGGAAGAACAAGGTGTAGTGGGTCCAGGGGATGGTGCTAAGCCTAGAGAAGTATATGGGGCGACCTCTGCAGAAGAAGGAGTTGAAGAGGTTACCGAGACTTCCCATGATACTGGAAATGTATAATCTTGCGTCATTTATCCTTAATACTTGCTACTTTGCTTGAAAAGATTAGGGACTTACCTCGAGTTGATGGTAAAAGATCAAGAAACAAAGATACTTAGTGTATAATAAAGATATGGGTGATTTTGAGGTACACAAAATAGTTATAGAAACTTTAGGAGAGTATTTAATAGGTCTAAGAGAAGATTTGAGTTTGTCTGTTGAGTATGTGGCTCGTGAAGTCGGAGTGGCTCCAAAACTTATTTGTTCACTTGAGGCTGGTAACTTTAAAGAACTACCTGAGTCGGTGTATGTAGTGGCGATTTTAAAAAAACTCGCTGCTAGGTATGGTGTTGCCAGTGGCTTGTTGATAGCCGAGTACAATCGTGAGGCTACTATAGCCAAGCAGAGTAATCATGAGTCTGCTAATAACACATGGCAAGTTCTAGCACATAGGTTGGCTCCGTTTAAGTGGACTTCCATTTTCGCTGTATTTGGTGGGGTGTTATTTTTGGGATTGTGTGTGTGGCAGGTGTTTGCAATTGGCACTACACCGACTGTGCGCGTAACAACACCACAATCTGGACAGCGTGTCAGTGGTGGCCTTGTGGAGGTGGCTGGTTCTGCAACTCCTGGGAGCGAAGTATTGGTCAATGGGCAAACTGTCTATGCTGGTAGTGACGGCTATTTCACCAGTAGTTTAAGCTTCATGCCAGGCGCGCAGACCTTAACTATCAGTGCTAAGAGTCGGTTTGGCAAAGTTAAATCGCAGACTATTTCTTTTTTGGTTGAGGCCCCTGCCATGTCCGAAGTGGCAGGCCCGCCCTTGGCTAAGGGTCAAAGCTTAGAAAGTGCAGAAGTGCACTAGTGCTGTAACAAAGCTATTTTATAGCAGTTTATGTGAGAGGCTTAATGGAGGCATTACGCAAGGCAAACTGCTGGGCAAAAAATTGTACCAGCAGGGTCTGTCCTAGATACATACGTAATTTCCAAGAAAGGTAATATTATGGCAAAAGCTACGAAATCCAAAATAGATGGTGATAGCGCAATGTCTGGTAGATGGAAAGCAGTAGAGAGTGCGCTAGATCAGATACGCGATAAGTTTGGTGAGGGGAGCATAATGAAGCTTTCTGACTCGCACGCTATGGAC
The DNA here is from genome assembly GCA_023245955.1 of Candidatus Doudnabacteria bacterium. Taxonomy (GTDB): domain Bacteria; phylum Patescibacteriota; class Doudnabacteria; order UBA920; family UBA920; genus JAEUSE01. The sequence continues at coordinate 38,621 of JAHFJI010000001.1, forward strand.
GTGGAAAGCTATCCAACTGGAAGTATTAGTTTGGACTTAGCTCTTGGTGTGGGAGGCATTCCTCGTGGACGCATTATAGAAGTATATGGTCCAGAGAGCTCTGGTAAAACCACTCTTACGCTTCACATGATTGCTGAAGTACAAAAAAAGGGTGGTTTAGCAGCGTTTATAGATGCAGAACACGCGCTAGACCCAGAATTTGCTAAAAACTTAGGGGTGCATGTTGATGATTTACTAGTTTCTCAACCCGACTCGGGTGAACAAGCCTTGGACATTGCAGAAACTTTAGTTAGGAGCAACGCAGTAGATATAATTGTGATAGACTCTGTGGCAGCCTTAACTCCCAAAGCAGAAATAGAAGGCGATATGGGTGATAGTCATATGGGATTGCAAGCTAGGCTTATGAGTCAGGCCTTGCGTAAGTTGACCGGTATAATGTCTAAGTCCAGGACTACGGTGATATTTATAAACCAAATACGCATGAAGATTGGGGTTATGTTTGGTAATCCAGAAACTACAACTGGTGGTAATGCGCTCAAGTTTTATGCTTCGATTCGCTTGGATGTACGTAGAATTGCCCAAATAAAAAATGGTGAAGTAGTAATAGGGAGTAGGGTCAAGGTAAAGGTGCTTAAGAATAAGGTGGCACCACCATTTAAGACAGCAGAATTTGATATTATGTATCAGCCGGGTAATTGGGGCATATCTGTACCGGGTGATATGCTAGATACGGGTGTAGTGCTGGGTGTAATTGCTAAGTCTGGCAACACTCATAGCTTTGGAGAGATTAAGCTTGGAGTGGGTAGGGAGAACGCTAAAACTTTCTTAAAAGAAAACCCCGAGGTGCTAGCTGAAATAGATAAAGCCGTTCGGGTTAAAGTAAAAGAAGGTGTCCCACTTCCTTCTACAGAACCCACCGAAGAATAAATAATCATAACCTAGCCCTTAAGTTAATAACTTAAGGGCTGTTTGCTAAGTAGATGTGTGACCGCTATCATATATCCATGCCCGGTAGACCCAGTAGAGCTCTAGGAGATTCTGCTGGGTAGAGCTTCTTTGCCAATGTTCTACTGGGGCGGTTAACGGTTTACATCGATTAATATAAATTCACTCAAAAGCTGTTCCGTTAGCATACTAATTTGAGTGCAAAGAAGTCTTACCGGATATGGCAAACGAGCAAATATATGCCAGTATGGATTTGGAACTTTCGGGTTTTGATCCAGACGAAGCAGGCGAGTAATTTATACTGCTCTAGAAAAACAAAGAGCCTGCATATGATTTGGTACATATGTAGGCTCTTACCTACTCTTACTAATCGACAGCGATCCATTTGATCTTCCCACCCATGATGTCAGGGATTTGAAGCACAACTTTATTAGTATGCACTTCCCTTTTTTGGACATCGCTCCAAACACTCCAGCCGAGTTGACCGTTGAGTGTAATTTGCAGAACCCCATTTTCAATGGCTGCTTTGTGTAAGAATACATAAAAGCAGTGTAGATTATCCTGTGAATCACTGTCGTAGATTTCACGAGCTATAATATTGCTTTGTTTTTTGTAAACAAGCCATATCCTAAACCAAAAGCACCCATCAACTCCACATCGTTGATTAAGTACTACTACGTGCCCTAAATTAACGGTTTCGTAAGTTTGGAATTGCTTATGGTATTGTGAATCCGCTTTAAGCACGGCTCTTTCGGCATCTTGTGTAGTCAGCTTCACGTGTCCCCCTTTGAGCGTTTTTTTGGTTCCATTATTGGAACAGCTGATTATGCAATAGATTTTTAATAAAGGCAATTACCACGTCATAGTATATGCGCATATATACATTTATTGACTATATATAAAGCAGATTGTATACTATAAGTGACGATGAAACCGCCATCAGTTACCAAAGACTTTATAGAATATGTAGGACTTTCCGAAAAAGAGCAGGCTATATACTTTGCTGCTTTGGAATTGGGCGAATCACTACAAGCACCTTTGGCTCAAAAAGCTGAAATTAAACGTACTACCCTGCGTGAGTTACTACCAGATTTGCTTGGACGAGGAGTTTTAGAACAGGTAGTAAAGGGCAGACGACATTTTATTGTAGCCAAAGACCCTCGAGTTTTATTAGATGAGTTAAAACTTAAAGCAGATAAAGCTATGGCGGACTTGCCGGTCTTATTAGCCTTACAAAATTCGCTAACCTCTAAGCCAGTAGTACGATTCTATGAAGGTATTGAAGGTATCAAGCTGGTGTATAAAGAAACACTAAGAGCTGGCCAGCCAATCTATTCGTTTATAGAGGTAGAGGCCATACACCCGGAGATTCAAAGATGGCTAGCAGATGAATATACCAGGGAACGAACCAAGCGCCAAATCCGAGCTCTGAACATAGTAAATGCCTCAGAAAAATTAACAGTCGTTATGCCGCAAAATGAATTTCGAGAAAACCGAATAGTAAGTGCTAAAAGTTTTCCATTTCGTATGGAAGTCCTTACATTTGGTGACTATGTAGCATTTATACAATTTAGGCGGACTGACACGCCAACTGCGGTGCTCATCCAAAGTCAGGCGGCTGCAGTTACCATGCGTTCAATACACCAGCTTGTGTGGAGATAGATGTTTTATTTGGTTTTTGATATATCCTAAAGCATATTGCTTTAGGATATTTTTTATTTGCTGGTAGAGCTAGACTCCCGTACAATATGAATATGGAATCTGTAAAATACGTTAGCTTAGATTTAGAACTGACTGGCTTTGATCCAGACGAAGATGAAATTATAGAAATTGGGATTGTTACTTTTACTGTTCGCGCGGGTGTTTTGGTGTTGTTGGAACGGTATGAGTCGTTGTGTAGACCCAAGGCAGATGTACGAAATAGAATTTTAGGGCTTACGGGTATAGACCAGGCAGAAGTCATGTCTGCGCCTCTTTGGAGTGAAATATTACCACAGGTTAAGACTTTATTATCTGACGCCATCATTGTGGGTCATGGGGTTAGCATGGACGCTAAGTTCTTAGAGACAAATGGCGTAAGTGTTGCTGGAGCTGTGCTAGATACACTGGAACTTGCACAAATATTTTTACCCACACATCATAGTTACAATCTGGAAAACTTGGCCACTACTTTGGACGTAGAACATAGTTCGAGTCATAGAGCCTTAGCAGATGCAGAAGCGACTTTTGGTATTCTAGGCAAAATGGCTCAAATCTTTCAAAGTTTGTCTCTGGAGACTAAAGAGCGTCTCGGGGTGGTTGCCACGTCGCACCGGTTGTTGTGGTTTAACCTTTTTTCCAGTCTAATAAAACTCGAAGAGGCAACAGCAGATAAACAAGGAATGCCTGACCATGCTACTGTGGTTGCTAATTTGCCAACAAACTTTGAGTCCGGAGGTTTGCTTATCGGTCCCGGCCCTGGTGTAAAGGTAGTGCCTAATTTTGGAGAGCTTTCTACTTCTGCTGTGCCTTATGTGGCAGCTTTTAGCCAACGAGCTGAAGTGCTGAATTTAGCCAAAGAGTATGGAGTAAGTCCATATCTTGGAGCTTTTGAGCAAGTAAGAGAGCAAAATCTGGAAAATCTAATAGGAAATGTTGCTGACCTTAACCCTAGAGAAATAGTGGCTCTTTGTAAGGTGCTGGTCTGGCTGGGTACGGTAAAAGGGTTTGGGTTATTAGCAGAATTAAATTGGTCTATTATTGGTACAGATCTTAAAAAACTTTTTGTTGGTGGCTATATGTCTAGAGTTCCAAGTGGTTTAGCTCTGGCGGACTTGCGTTCTATACCAGATTTTACTGACAAGAGAAACTTATGGATAAGTCAGCTAGATGCTTGTGTAGAGTTTCTGGAGCAAAAGAGCGGCCTACAAGTTAGTTGGGCTGGTATTGGGGCACAGGTTAGAGCTTTAACCAAGGACAAAGATGGAGTCTCTGGTTATTTGAATGAAGAACAAGCATGCGAGATTATGGCTATCACTGATGTGTTTTTTGCTCGTGTTTTATTACTTTTAAAGCAAGAAATGCAATTGGTTTCTGGAAGCGTAGCTCTTAAAGACCTGGGACTGTACGAGATAAACCGAATTTCCCAGTCAGCCACGAACTTTTGTGAACGCTTACTTAAATTTACTAAGCAAAACGCTAACGACACGGGGCTTAATAGAATTATTGATCAAATTACAAGGTTTTTTGACTTAAATGGAGATAATGCGTTTGTAAGGTGGATAGAAGTTAAAGATGCTAAATGCAGTTTTGTGATGCGAGCTGTGGATTTATCTGATACTTTTGGTATCTGGGCACGCGGAAAGCACAAAATTGTCTATCAAACAGATTTTAACAATCCAGAACTGATTAACTACCTTAAAAAACGCTTGGGCCTTAGTGTTGTCGGAGAGCATATGGTGGAAAAGTCTGCGGAGGCGCATACAATTGTTTCTAATACCGTGGTAAGTCCAGACATTTCAGGCTACTTGGTTAATAAGTTAGTAGAAACAGAAGATTGTTTGGTAATTTTTCCAACTCTAGATAAAATGAAAGCCTTTTACGACTCCGCTGTGGATAAGGCTAATTTGACTGCTTCGGTTATAGCGGTGGGGATACATGGTGGGGCGCAAAAAGTACTTAGAAATTTTTCTCATAGCAAAAAAACTGTTATTTTAGCCGCTGTACCACAGTTAACGTCTTTTTATGGTGAAAAGTTGATTTGTAAAAGGGTAATATTTGCTGGAATGCCTTTTGTAGATGCTCTACATCCGTATAATGTGGAGCTAATTAGCCAATATTTTGCTAGTGCAGAAGAGTTTAAGTGGGTAACTGGTTTGCTATTGGCCACTCAAGTGTTAAGGGTGCTAAATTTTGCCACTGTGGATAATGTGGAGTGCATTACACCTGCAGAAGAAGCAGGGCTAGCCACGAATATGCTCAATGCGTTACTTATAAACAACTTATCCACAGTATAGTACACATGGGTAAGATGCAAGTTCTATAATTTTCTTGACTTAAAATTAAAATAAGCTCAAGTGTATGCACAAATTTGATTAATACACAGGCAATAATTGACACACTTATCTATACGTTTTAAAATGATTACAGATGAAGTTTTAGCACATTAACAAAAGAATAATAGTGTCGTTCCCGTATTATCCGGGGATTATATTGGACGAAGGAAACCTGCACAGTAAGTAACATTGGTGTAGTAATCCAAGTTACGTTCGAGGATGTGGCTTTAAATTTAGCTACACCTGACTTTGTGTTCAGTTTTCCTTTTGCTCTTCGTCATAGCTTGCCCAAGTCAAGCTGACTTGTAAAAAACAAAAATAAAATGTAGGTTCTCACTCCACGTGTGGTGGAGTCATAAATTCAAAAAATCAAAAATCAAAAATCAAAAAAAAGAACAATTTGTTTTAGGTGGAAGACCACCGCAAGAGGAGCTTAAGGTTCAGTTTGGCACTAAACTTGGAATGTCAGACGCTATCTCACCTGAATTGGTGGGAAATCCTTAAAGTGACGAAATGTGTCTTTATGCAGCGGGTTTTATACCTAAGTTTTGGGTATATAAGCCGTTGCGTAACGATGCTCAAACTTTTGAGGCCTCGCGCCTCTGCTGGGCACCTAATAAACGTGGCCCTTAGCAGGGGCGCATTGTATTTATAAGCACTTTTTGTGCTAGAATTATAATAGTTTGGAAATTAGT
>JAHFJI010000001.1:44394-57185 GCA_023245955.1 Candidatus Doudnabacteria bacterium
CTCTCCTGGACAGAACGCTTAGCTTGGATACTTATTATATCCGGCGCCATGGGTAACTTACTTGAACGCCTGTTTTTAGGTTATGTGCGAGATTTCTTACAGATTGGAACCGGATATATTAATTTAGGGGATATATATATCATTTTTGGTGTTTTATATTTGTTGTATCATAACTTTAGATATCAGAAAGCTATTTAATAGACCTCTTTCAAAAGTAGAGCTGTATTTTACGATTTGTCATTCCGGGAGCCACGAGTCTTCGAGGGCTACCCGGAATCCAGTATTTGCATAAGCCTGGATTCCGGCTCGGAGGCCGGAATGACAGACTTTTGAAAGAGGTCTATTGTTAACTGGTTAAATTGAATTTATGGTTTCTCACGTTACAACAGCCACTGTGGTGGGTCTAGAAGCAGAGGTGGTGGAAGTGGAAGCGGATATTACCAACGGTTTACCTGCTACTGTTATTGTGGGTTTGCCAGATATGGCGGTACAAGAAAGCAAAGAGCGAGTAAAAAGTGCTCTAAAAAACTCTGATTGCAAATACCCACAAACTCGGGTGTCTATAAACTTAGCGCCTGCAGACACTCAGAAAATAGGTACTCATTTTGATGTGCCTATTGCTTTGGCTATTGTGCTTGCAGCTGGGGATGCGGATTTCTCTGTGGATGGTAAATGGTTTTTGGGTGAACTGTCGCTAGATGGAGTAGTTCGGCCAGTGCCCGGTGTATTGGCTATAGCCTTAAAAGCACAAGAGCTTGCTGTGGGTGAGCTATATGTGCCAGCTAGTAATGCCAAGGAGGCAGCACTAGTTCGGGGTATAAAAGTTTACCCGGTTCACACATTTAGAGAGTTGATTGGTCATTTACTTGGGGTGGCATTGATACAAATGCAAGAGGAAACGGACTTGGTAGCGCTAAGAGTAGAAGAAAAGCTGGGGCTTGATATGAAGGATGTTTCCGGCCAGGAAACTGCAAAAAGAGCTTTGGAGGTGGCAGCAAGTGGAGGACACAATGTGCTTATGTCTGGCCCGCCTGGTAGCGGTAAAACCTTGCTCGCTCGGGCTTTGTCTGGGCTGTTACCTGCTATGGAACTTTCGGAGACCTTGGAATTGACCAAGATATATAGTATAGCTGGGCAACTGCCTGGCTCGGGGGTTGTGGTAGAGCGTCCAGTGCGCAGTCCACACCATACTACTTCTAGTGTGGCCCTGGTGGGTGGTGGAAGTAGCCCCAAGCCTGGAGAAATAACCTTATCTCATAGAGGTGTGTTATTTATGGACGAGTTGCCAGAGTTTCCAAGAAATGTTTTAGAGGCCTTACGACAGCCACTAGAAGATGGTGTGGTAACAGTGTCTAGAGCAAAAAATACATTTACTTTTCCGGCAAAATTTATTTTGGTTGCAGCTTTAAACCCATGCGCTTGTGGTTATTTTGGTGACAATACTAAAAGATGTGTGTGCACTCCGTCGCAAGTATTTAAATATCAAAAGCGACTGTCTGGCCCGCTTCTAGATCGTATAGACTTGCACATAGATGTGCCTAGGTTGTCTTACGAAAAAATGTCAGAGGACCCTAAAGCGGAAAGCTCTGCGGAGGTGAGGGGGCGAGTGGAGCGGGCAAGGGGTATCCAACGAGCGCGTCTGGGTGGAGCTAGGACTAACAGCGAGATGAATGTGGTGGAGATTCGGAAGTTCTGTAAGCTTGGCAGTACTGAGTCGGAGATACTGGCGTTTGCCACAACCAAGTACAACTTATCCGGTAGAAGTATCCATCGGTTGCTCAAGATTGCTCGGACTATTGCAGACTTGGCTGGTTTAGAAAATATCTCAAAAGACAATTTAGCCGAAGCACTTCAATATCGTCCCAAAACCGATTAATTATAAGGGGGTTCGTTGTGTTGCACAAGGAGCACTCTTGCTGAGTGAGCGCGACCTGAACCCCGAAATAACTATCTTGTCATACCGGGCTTTGACCCGGTATCCAGGTCAATAAGCAAAAAGCCTGGATTCTCTTCGAGCCTGTCTTTGAGACCCTGAGTGGTCCTCAGACCCTCGAACCGGAGCCTCAGCGTTCGATTTGCTCACGCCCTCTGTGCATGGAAGGGAGCCGAAGGCCGGAGCGCGTTGTACTTATCCCGCTGAGCTGGATGACAGAAATACGAAGGAGTTTTAATTTCGGGATTCACGTAGGGCGGCTTTGACAGATTGGAATAGTTTCCGCATGATATATGGGTATTAATCAATAAAATTTATGGCACAAAAAGTTAAAAAAGCAGTTATTGCGGCAGCTGGATTTGGTACTAGATTCCTACCAGCTACTAAGGCTATGCCTAAGGAAATGTTGCCTTTGGTAGACAAGCCTATTATCCAATATGTAGTGGAAGATGTCGTTTCAGCTGGGGTTGAAGATATTGCTATCGTTACTGGTTGGCATAAGCGAAATATTGAAGACCATTTTGACTATCCTTTTGAACTTGAAAAACGCTTGGAGGAGGCCGGTAAACATGAGCAAGTAGAAGAAGTTCGTAAGATAGCTAACTTGGCAAATTTTATATATATTCGGCAAAAAGGTCCTTATGGAAATGGGACTCCTATTTGGAACGCGAGAAGCTTTATTGGGGATGATCCTTTTCTCTTTCTATGGGCTGATGATTTTATTACCGCTACTCCCACTCGTTGTCAGCAATTAGTGAGTGCCTATGAGCGAGTTGGTGGCAGTGCAATTTTGAGCAGTGTGCGCAAGAGTGGCCCAGAAGATTACAAACGGTATGGTTACGTGGATGGTCAGGCAGTGGGTGATAATATGATACAAGTAGAGCGCATGGTAGAAAAACCAGGGCCTGGTGTTATTAGTTCTGACTTTGCTGTTGTCTCTGGTTTTCTATTTGGCCCTGAGATGGTGGATGCTATTGAGGAGGCCATGCGCAGGCTAGAAGGGGACAAGACCGGAAGGGAACTATATTACACAGATGCAATCAATATACTATTAGAGCAAAAGAAACTAGTTCATGCTCTGGAGATTGAAAATGGCAAGTTTTATGACTGTGGTAATAAACTTGAGTACCTTAAGGCTGTAGTGGAGTTTGGGCTTAAGCATGAAGATTTGAAAGCAGATTTTCAAGAGTTCTTGACTAGCCTGAAATAGTAAGAGTATATATAACGACCTCGCTGTAGCGGGGTTGTTTTAATTTGCTATACTAAAGATAGGTAGAAAATCCAAATAATAAATTTCAAATAAAGTCCAAGTACCAAAACCATGAAATTAACATATAAAAAACTATACAAACCATTTTTAGCACTGGTTGCTGTTGCTTTGCTTTCTGCTGGGTGTAGCGGTGGGGGTAGTGGGGGCGCACCGGCCAAGCTAGTAGTTTGGAAAGTATTTGAAGACCAAACCAATTTTCAGCCTCTCTTAGATGCCTACAAAAAAGTTCGGCCAAATGTACAGGTTACTTTTGTACAAAAGGATGAACGCGACTATGAAACTGAATTGTTAAATGCGTTAGCTTCTGGGCAGGGTCCGGATATTTATTCTATTAATAACGCTTGGTTGCCAAAATATTTGGATAAAATTGTTCCTACCACAGAAAAACAGTGGACATACACAGACTATAAGAATGCTTTTGTGGACGCCGTGGTGAGTGACTTTACTGTAGACAGGAAGATTTATGGGGCTGCTACCTATGTAGACTCTTTGGCTCTCTACTACAATAAGGACTTGCTTGGTAGCGCTGGTATTGCTGTACCACCTAGAACTTGGGATGAACTAGCCCGCGACGTGCAAGCGCTAACTCGCCAAAACCAAACCGGCTACTTTAGCCGGAGTGGCATAGCAGCTGGGCTATCTAGTTCTGCTCCTGGTGGCAGAGTGAACCGGGCAGAGGATATTTTGTATCTGTTTATGCTACAAAAGGGTGCCCAGTCTTGGTCGCCGGACGGCTCTAGACCACTCTTTGGTGGTGCTGGAGTGGGTCCTGGCGCGGTTAGCCAGCCGGCAAGTGAGGCACTAGATTTTTACACTTCTTTTGCTTCTCCTAGTTCGCCTAATTATGCCTGGAACGCTAGAAGCGATTACTCTATAGACGCCTTTGCTAACGGCCGGGCAGCCTTTATGATTAACTACTCTTATGCCCGTGAGCTTATCCAGCAAAAATCTTCTAGCTTAAACTTTGACACTGTACCAGTACCACAACCTAACCTAGACCAGCCTACAGTCAACTTTGCAAACTACTGGGGTGAGGTGGTAAGTAAGCAGAGCAAATACCCTACCGAAGCCTGGGACTTCCTAAAGGCCGTTACCAAGCAAGACGCGCTAGATAAGTACTATGCTAAGCACAAACAGCCTTCTAGCCGAAAAGACCTTATTGACTTACAGACTTCGGACCCAGATATAGGTGTGTTCGCCCATGCAAACCTTACAGCCAAAACATTCTACCGACCAGACCAAGGTAAGTTTGATGCCATTATAGCCAAAGCCATAGACGATGTAGTGCTCCGCGGTGTTTCCGCAAACGAAGCCATCTCCACTGCCATCTCTCAAGGCTCCGCCCTATCTGTTCCTAGAAAAAACTAAATACTACAACCATTCACATAATTCTCACAATATAGTAAATTAGTAAAAGATGCGTAATTACGCATCTTTTACTAAAATAACTACAATGTATATTTCTTAATCATAATAGGTGCTTTTCTTGCCAAAACGATAGAGCCAGTCTTTTGTCCTCTGCGTCTAGCTCGCTTATATGCATGAGGGTAACAAACTTTTGAGCATCCAGAGTTTTCAAAAGTTCTTGGAGTGCAGTAGTGGGGTTATGTGGGTACAGCCATAAAGTTCGTTGGAGTGGATAGAAATTGGCATTTATGAGTTTGCGTCTTAGTGCGTCACCGGTTAAACGATGAGTTTTACTGGGTAGGTCTGCGGCTACCAGCCAAAAAGTCTTGTCCCAAACTTTCGGCCTGCTGACATAAAAGCCTTCTTGGAAGGTCTTATCATGTTTTTTTTGACCCAGTTGAGTCAGTTTTATCCAGAAGCCATTTTGATTACTGCCAATGTCTATGGTCCTAGTCTTTTTAAGGTAATATACGGTTTGGATAAATTTCTGTTCTAGCTGGACTTTGCTGTACTTTTTATTATATCTTTTTATAAACAATCTTTTTAATAACTGTAGAGAATTGGGTGCTAAGAAAAGCATGCTGGTCATACCAAGAAAACCAACTAGTCCCACAATGAGCGCGGCAGCCGTAGGTAATTCTAGCAAGCGTTCTTCTAGCGTGATGGGTAGAGGCTCAACAGTCTTTACTCTTTTACTCTTATCCTTCAGTTCAAATTTTATAAAGTGTTTCATATTAGTAATTCTAGCGCAATTACGCAAGAATTACTAATCTTGTAACCATCTTAATAGTTAAAGTTTCAGCCAGAGTTCCTAGTATTCTCATGGTTTTGCTTTGGCAAATATTTTAGGTAGGTCTATATGCCAATCTGCCATGCTAAGAATTCACTTTAGTAATTATTGCGTAATTCAGCAACAATTACTAGACTTGTGATGCTATCCAAATGTCTATGGTTTTGAGCTCTAACTTCAACAGATGGTTTCTCTATGCTATATATTGGTACTATGAATATTGGTACTATGAGGTCAAGGTATGGGTAATCTATCTACCATGCTGAACTCATAAGGTAGGAAAGTAATAGAGCTCTTTCAAAAGTAGCTGTCATCCCGGCCTGAGTTTATCCCGTACTCTGAGTCGGGAAACCGGGATCCAGGCCTTATTATGGCTTCCTGCATGACAGAAAAGAGGGTGTAAGCACACTTTTGAAAGATGTCTAATATACATCTAGCAAATTACAATTTTACTCAACTTAGTAATTATTGCGTAATTCAGCATTAATTACTAAAATGGGTATGATGCAGGTATGGTATGGGTGTGTGAAGTTAGGGCGAAGCCATATCCACCACCGTCTCTAAAAGAGCTCCGCCCTGTTTGTACCAAAGAAAAATTAACTAATCTGCTTATAAATACTCCTTCATCACACAATGAAGGAGTTTTGGTATATTTACTTTTTTAGTTTCGAATACTGGTCTATCTTTTCTTTGGCTGCACTAACAAGTTTAAAGTTTTCTTCGGCTATTTTTTTATACCTTGTTATGTTTGGCATTTTTTGATAGGCAGTGATTGTATCTGGATGGTAGAGTAAAGATAATTCTCTAAATTTTCTTATTAGTTCGCGACCTTGAGTTTCAAACGGTAAATCTAGAACCATATAAGCTAATGGGGCCTGGTCTTTAATTAGTTGTTCTTTGTCTCGGTCACTCCATTTTTTTAAAATCGGGGATGACCAATCCCACCCTGCTGGTTTTTGTATCTGCTTAATTTTTGCTTTCCATTCGTTATATTCTTTGCTCAACCGAATATCTTTTTCGGCTTCCTCTCTTTTATCCTTCTCCATTCTTGCTTCTTTCTCTTTTCTTTGTTGCTCTTTTTCTGCTGCTTTCTTCTGGGCTTGTTCTCTTGCTTGCCTAGCTACTTCTTCCTTGGCTGCTCTTTGCCTTGCTTCTTCTTTTTTTTGTTGTTCTTTCTGAGCTGTACGCGCCTGTTCTGCCTCTGCTTCTGCTTGGGTTCTAGCTTGAGCAGCTTTTTCTTCTTCTTGTTTTTGCCTGGTCCGTTCAGCCTCTTTTTCTTTTCTTTTAGCTTCGTGTTTTACAGCTTCTTCTCTTTCTTCTTGGATAATATGTGCTAAGCCATTATTTTCTTGCGTTTGTTCGTGCTTTGTAGGGTCGTATGTTTCCCCCGCGTTTCCCTGATAACCTCCGATGTAACTGTTGTGCTGAGTTCCCGCAGAGCCGTTGCTATTTCCGTTGTTGTTTCTTTCTCCGTACCCGTTACGGCTCTCACCAGTACCTGAACTATTTCCCGAACCTTCTCCTCTAGGTGAGCCTTGTCCCGGGTTACTACCGTTACCCTGATTGTTTTGTTGGCTATTTGTTCTGTTGACGGTTTGTATCGTTTGCTTTGTCTCACCCATGGGCTGGATGGGGTTTACTACGTAGCTTCCGGGTATGTTCCATGGTTGGTTGGGCTCAGTGGCTTCTATAACAATCTTTACGCCTTTTGTTGTGGTACTATCTGTAATGACTTCCTTAATCTCATCTATCCCCTTGGCATTTGTTTCCCTACCGAAGAAGTTATAGATAGCATCTTTATTAGCTGTACCACTTTTTTGTGCGAGCTCAGCTTGCAAGCCTTTAAACTCTACGGATGTGCCTTGTTTTTCAAAAAGCCAAAAAGCTGGGTGGTTCCTGCTCACTCTAACCTCAAAACCATCCCTAACTGCTTGCACTGGCACTTCTACCACCTTGTGCCCAGACTCTCCATTAACGGTCAAAACTACTTTCATAGTTCTTAGCACGCCTGGATCTCTAAAAATATCTGCACCGGCTTGAGTTTTTGTAGAAGGGGCTGGTATGTGTCCAATAAATTCTCCGTTTTTGAACTCCCATCCAATTTTTAAATGCCCATATACTAGCTGGTCTTCGGAATAGTTCCTGTTTATAACTTTAACGTCGTTTGCAAACTCGTGGTATTTACTCTTTGGATTGTCTTGGATATCTGCTAAGTATTCCAGTGTGTTTTTAGTTTGAGTAGTCTGTATACTTGGACCAGCTTCGGTGTGGAACTTGATGTCATAGTTTTCTAACTTCCTTATAGATGCTGGATCAAGTTGACCTTTTGCATCTATGTGCAAGTTATGCACGGTTTGCCCGTTTTGAGTTATATCGTAACTGCCGGAGGCATTCTTTGTTATGGTTGTACCCTTATCAAAGGTAAATTCTACACGCTCATTTACTGGTAAGTGTTGGTCATATACACCCACATCTGCCCGTCTTCCGGTGGCTTTGTTTAGTAGTTGCTCAAGTAAAGTTTGGTCTTTGTGGCTTAGGTCTATGTTTTCTCCTTTTGCTCTGCTATATAAGTCTTCTAAAATTCCAACTTTGCTAGAACTTGCTAGCGCGTGTAGTTCTTGTCCTACTTCTCCAATGATGGTACCAACTACGGCTCCAACTCCAGCAGTTTTTCTTGATCTTCGTCCACGCATTTTTTCTATGCGTTCTACGGTTTTGGCTATTCCACTATCGCCCATGGTCAAGTTAGCCATGTGAACCTGTTTTACATGATCTAAATACTCATCTAAGTTTCCAGGTATGCGTTGCTGGATAATAGAGTCGGAATCTTTACTGTTGCGGATAGTTCGGGTAATGGTTGCTTGTAGGTCGCGGATGCGGTCGTTTAGTGTGCTTACCTGGGTCACATCTGGATAGCTAATTAGGTCTATCCGTGTACCTATGCGGTTATGCTCGCCTGGTTGTATTTGATCTTTGTGTTTGGCAAAGCCATATTCTTCAAAATGAGTTCTAGCTCTGGATTCACCCAGTACGCGGAGCATGGTGTTTAGGTTTACCTCGTTTGGCAGGGCTGTATAGTCTGCTATGGCGGTTTCTAGTTCGGTGACTAACACGGTTGCGTCTTTAGTTTGAAACAAAGTGCGTTCTTGCTCAAACTTAGCTCGTTTGCTATTTGGACCCTGGTCTACTGCTTGTCTGCCTTGTACTTTGTCTCGCATGTGCTGACGGAGCTCACGGTTAAACCTGGTCCTGTCCCTTAGGCCTCCAATAGCACCACCAACTAAGGCAGAGCCAAAAACAGACCCTGCGGAAAAGCCTACTCCCTGAGCAAGTCTTGTGCTTCCTTGCACGGCTATGGTGCTGGCAATGGTAAGTGCCGAGGCTAGTGTTTCCTGGCTTATAACGTTTAAAATCTTTTTGTTGCCAATCCATTCCACTATCTTGTCTACTCTGGTTTGGTAGCTTTCCGTGCTAGTCCCAATTACGGCATTGCCCACGTAGACTTCTAGCACGTCTTCCAGTCTACCCAAAGCACGGTACTGGTCTATGTTTGCTCTGACAGTATTGGCGACACTAATAATGTCGTGCATATACTGTGAGTTCTCGTTGGATTTATCTTTTGCTGGTAGTACTTCGGTACTGATAATTTCTGATAAAGTAGCTTCGTCCGCAATAAGACCTTCGGCGTAGTTGCTAATTATTTGCACTATCCGTGTGTGTCTTTGGTCTGTTTTTTCTAGTTTTGTTCTGGTTTCACCTAGACCTTGTTTTAAGTAAATGTTCGCTTCTTCCTCACGTTCAAAATCAAACCTTTTTAATACTGACTCTACTACGTGGTCAAAGGCTCTTGGGTCTTCTCCCCGCTCAGCTGAGTATGGGTTGCCTTCATTATTTATTTTATCTAGTTGCTCATAGTACTTTTTTTGTCTGGTGTAATCTTCCAGTAAGTTGTGTCTAATGTAACGTTTACAAAAACCAACAACGCCGGTAAGACTAGCTTTGTCATGTTCAATTTGCTCTGCGGCTAAATCTCCGGCACGTTGTTTTGCGTACTGTTTCTCTTCTAGTATGTGAATGCGTCTGGGTAAGTCCGGTGTTGTCCTTGGCTCGGCCATATGTTTATTTGGCTAAATATGCTTGTTTAAAATCTACTAAGAGTTCTGCAAGTTTTACGCCTAGATTGGGTATGTGTTGGTGTAGGTAGGTTTGTGTGGCTTCTTCGCTCCCTTGGTCTAATAGCACATCAAATTTATCCATGGCACTCTCTGGTAGGAGTGCTAGAAGTCCAGCATTTACGTGAATCTCTAATCTGTCTAGTAAATCTTTTTTAATTTCTTCCAGAACTTCTGGTTCTAGTTGGGGTAAGCCTTTGTCTACTATGAGTTGGTCTACAAAGTCGCTCAATAGTTTTTCCGAATCTTTATTTAAAGTGTCCATAGAATATAAAAAAATTTAATTTATCACTTACATTATGCCAAGTTTGATTAGTTTAGGCAAATAAAAAAGGCGAAGCAGTTGATGTTATCTCATGCTTCGCCAAGTGGTTAACGCGTGTTGGTTATTTTGCCAACTCCACTGTCACTTTGTAAGTTCCGGTGTTGTCGGCAAATAGCCCGCCACGATCATTAACCAGAAACGAAAGGTTCCCTCCTTTCGCAATTGTAAGGTTGGTTTCGCCGTCTAACGGGTAGACGGTGTCACCAACCACGAGCAGTGGTTGGCCAAAGCGCCCGCTCGGAAGCGGAAACTGCTCTGGCTTGTGCACTGCCCTGGCCGAGATTGACCAGCCACTGTCTGCTGTGACAGTAGCAAGGTCTTTATCCGGCCGGACCGTACCTGTAACGGTAGCGCGGAGGCGCGCCACGTCCGGCACGTTGATTTTGGTCTCGTTCATTACCCGGGAGTCGAGACCGAACTCCCATTTATTGCCAGTTTGCGTGGCGTCTGTGGTCTTAACTTCTGGCCACAAGACGCTTTCGCTTTTTGCAGTTGCCATGGGCGTTGGCACTGCAATTGGTGTTGGTGCCGGAACGGTCACCCCGGCACTTGGGTTTGTTGTTGGCTGGCTGGTACCAACAGCATTTTTTATGGTTTGGGTGGCGCTGGTCTCACCGTCCATCCACCTGGCCATGGGCCAGATGAACAGAATTAGCAAGAAAGCTACCACCAGGGGCCAAATCTTCTTTTGCTTGGCTAGGGTAAAGCACCCAAAACCAAGTAAAAGCGTGATAAGCGCCGCCATGGCCCAACGTGCTCGTCCCCAGCCTTGGGTAGTAGACACACTGCTTGCCCAACTACCAATGGCTTGACTGGGCCCATCACCGCCGACAGTGGCTAGCTGTTGCCGGATTTCTGTCTGCCTTTCGTCTATTGCCGAAATGCGCGCTTCCGGGTTGACGTTTTTTATGCGCCGTAACACCAACCCGGTACGTTCGGTTGCAAGCCGATCGTACTCGCTACCGAGGGACTTGATTAGATTGGCGTTTTCGCGGTTGTCAGTTTTTTGGATTACCGACTCCCGCGAGTAGATTACCCGCGCCCAGCCAAACTGCGCTGGGAACAAATAGGTAACCAATATCGCCGCCACTAAAATTCCCTCGAAAATCAAAGTGCCTTTTTGGATGCGCGGGAGCCAGACCCGCGTGGCGCTCCAGGCGGAAGCGCCATAGGCCATACCGAGCGAGAGCAGAAGAAATAGGGCGAACTTGCCAAAGTCCGTCCACATCTCAAATGCTACCACTGCGCAGTCCAGCGCCACCATAATCGCTGCTATACTAAACAGCGTTGTGATGGCGTACTCGCGGGTTTTTTCGACAACGGGGTCTATGTCCACCCCGATTTTTTTTGCCGCACCCCGGACTGCTGGTTCAGCCGCGCCAGCTACCAATCCCACCGCAACCAGTTCTCCCCAAACAATGTTGGAAAGAAGTGCCACAGCAAGACCTGCGAGCGCAACATGTAGCCGGCCGGCGTCCTCATCCCCTAATCTGGCCATCAACATTCCGAGGAAAGTAATGCCAAATTGAATCATGAGGATTACACGACCCCAGAACCATGCGCGAGTGAACTGGGTTTTGAAAAAGTTTGCAATCCACGCGCCTGCGTGAACTGCGTTACTTGGCCATCCTCCGCCTGGAGGAGGCTCTTCGGTTTCGTGAGTTTCGGGTACTGTATCAGCCATGTTGTGCCTCCTCGGTTAGTTTTTTGGGGTAAAGCCGTATATTAAGTCCATGACAATCAAAACGATCACCATAACTAACACAAGCTTACCCCGAGTGGTTGTGGGTAGCGACGGCATCCGGATGCCGTCTAGAAAAAACAGAGTCTTAAGCGGCACAGGTTGCCGTAGTTGCTCTTTGGCCTCAGTCAGCGCTAAGTTGAATTCCAGCGCGGTCTCGTGCCACCTAGCAGAGACTGCTGGTTCAATTTTTTTCCAAGCTTCAGCAAAACGCTCTGCCGCTTTTTTCGGATCTTTAGCCTCTTGGATGGCCAGATCCATTTCATCAAAGCGGGCTTTCATGTCGTCAAAATTTGGCCCGCGACTAGCAAGGTTTGCCAGAATGTAAGCTCCGCCGTCAATTCCGGCGGTTTCCATCCCAGCAAAAATTAACCTGCGCAGAGCTTTTTTCTGCCCCGGCTCTTTGAGGCCGGAGATTAGAACGCTCAAGTTGCGGTCGTACTCGTCGTTGTTCAACCGCAACGCTGATCTCACGCGCTCGAAGAAGTTTTCATCATCTTGAGTTTGTTCGAAGCGTTTGTCAAACTCTGCCGCCGCCGCTGCTGCGTCGGCAAATTGAGCACCCGTGGGTGCCTCGAACTTGATTAACCTTTTTAGCATGGGGAAAAGCTTCTTTAGCATGGGTCCTACGTTAGACCCAAGCAGAACCATATCCACCAAACTGTCTATCATGTCCCAGTTCATAACATCGCTCCTTTTTTGTGGTTGTTGGTTTGCTGTGTGCTACAAACGCACATAGCGGTTAAAAGGAGCTTGCTTTGGGCTCCTGCACGCATTGCACCTCACCTCTCCTCTCCTTGGAAAGGAGAGGAATAGGAGGGACGCAATGGGTGCAGGAGACAAAGTTGCTATGAGTGAGGTCTTTTATGTTTTTGAATGAATTGTCAAAGAACAAATGGTAGAATTGTCATTTATTCTGTAATATTCACAGAATAACTGGCTTATTTATAAGGTTGTTATGTAAACAAATAGGAATCTACCAAGTTATGTATATTATACCATAATAAAGCTATATATGTCAACTATTTGGGACGTGAACCCCGAAATAACTGTCTTGTCATACCGGGCTTTGACCCGGTATCCAGGTTAATAAGCAAAAAGCCTGGATTCCGGCTCGCAAAGACTTGGCCGGAATGACAGAAATACTAAGGAA
>JAHFJI010000021.1 GCA_023245955.1 Candidatus Doudnabacteria bacterium
CAAATAAATTGGTAGAAGATGCGGTGTTTTCTGATACTAAGACGTTTGGGGGAGCAATAGGTGTCCAGAAGTTTTTGGAAAGCAAAAATAGTGTGCTTGCCAACACTACGCCAGAGTTCCTAGCCAAACTAAAAGAACCTACGGTGACTATGCTTAAGACGGGACTTGAGGACCCAGAGCCAGCCCTCCCAAGACTCCGGACCGGGGCTGAACTGATTTGGGATGTTTCCCAGAGCGCGGGTATTAACCCGCAGGTTATTCTAGTGACTCTTCAAAAAGAGCAGGGTCTTGTGACAACTCGGCAAAATGATCCAGTAGATAGACTGCAGAGGGCTTTAGACTTTGCTATGGGCTTTGATTGTCCCGATTCTACTGGTTGTGGCACACTTTTTCCAGGTTTTTATTTTCAACTGTTTGGAAATATAGACGCTAGTGGTAATAGGTACCTTGGGGCCGCTAAGGCGCTTATGAAGTCTTTTAATGCACCTAGCGGGAGAGGTCCAGTTATAAATGGTGCCGTTTCTAAAGTAGGTGACGTTATTGAACTAGATAACACACTAGGAGCATATGACGGTATACCAGCCAAACAAACCGTGATGCTACAAAACAAAGCAACTGCAGCTTTGTATCGTTATACACCTCATGTATTTAACGGCAATTATAATTTTCAAAAATATTTTCTTGCTTGGTTTAGGTACCCAAACGGAACTATTATGACGCTAGCAAGTGATCCTGCACTCTACATTATTCAGAACGGTAGTAGGCTCTCATTACCAGCTTTTGTGGCTCAGGTTCGTGGGTTAAGTACGACTCTAGCTATAACTGTGTCGCCAACCGAAGTGGCCAGTTATCCCGTGGGTGGAGTATATGGACCGGCAGACAATACTATAGTGGCAGTTACGGGTGAAGTGCAAAAGTATGTGTTTCTAGATAACATCAAACACCCGGCTTCCGATTTTGTGATTGGGCAAAGAAAATTGGACATTACCAAGACCTTGTTAGTTTCGTCTAGTGAGTCTGGGCTGTTTGTTGCAGGTGATGTGCTTACCCCCTCAGACGGGACTGTTGTGCGCGGTCAAACTCAGCCAGAGGTTTACTTAGTGGAGGCTGGTAAACTGAAACTCTATAGTGCCTTTACATTTGGCCAATATGCTGTAGCTAAAAAAGTTCAACTTGTTCCAGACGCAGAAATTGCTCTTTATACGAAAGCTGGTTTTGTGACTCCTAAAGATGGCACTTTGGTGAAGTCGTCGGGTGACGGGACGGTATATGAAGTGAAACAGGGGACCAAGCATCCTGTGTCAGCTGTGGTGTTTGGGAACCGTGGCATGAGTATTAAGAGTGTGGCTGTGTTAGCTCCAGATGAGGTAAATAGTTTTGCTCTAGACGGCTATGCCGAGCCTCGTGATAAAACATTCTTTAAAGTAGCGGACTCGGCTCAGCTATACTATTTTAAAGAAGGTACTAAACGCACCATTTCTAGCTTTGTAGCTAAGCAACAACGTATTACCCCAGACTTTACTTTTAGTAGAGCTGAAGTGGACTCTTGGGCGGATGGCATAGCTGTGCCACCTAGGGACGGAACATACGTTAAAGGTGACGCTACACAAGACGTCTATGTGGTAGCTAAGGGACAGCTTCATCCGTTGACTTACGCTGCATACTTAAAGCGCAAGCTTACACCTAAGAAGATAAGTGTGTTGCCACAGGCCGAAGTAGATGCTTATGCTAAGGGAGAGGTGATTAGTAAATAATTGTAAGTAGTATGTTGTAGAGTTGTAAGTAGAAGACCGCTACAGAGGACAAGTGTCCCTGTAGCGGTCTTTTGGTTTATGGTCGCGCGAGGCTTAGAAGAACGAGGTGAAGATCCTATCTTGTTTTGCCAGTTCTTGGAAGGCCGGCTTAAACTTTACCATAATTTCTGCCGGAACTTTGCCATCTTGTAACTTCCAGTCATAGCACCAACTGCGATACAAACGATTGCAATGGTTTATTTCTACCATTGTATACCATCTGCTATTGATAATACCTCCTCCAATGCCAATGAAGAATTGGTATTTTCGTGACGTGGAATTCCGGCCGTCGGTCATTGTCACGATTATAGTGACCGTGGTATTTATAACTCTTTCGGAGTTTTCGGTAACCACTACAGATGGTGCCCACGTCTGGCCATCAGAGCTCAAACTTGTTCCATAGGCCTCTTTTAAGTGTGTTTTGTCCACACAAGCAGATGGTGCTTGTCTGCAGTCGTGTACATTCCAGTTCTTGGTGCTTGAGCTTTGTCCAAAGGACGTACCAAAGCTCAAACAAAAGACGAGTGCTCCAAAAATTAGTTTTCTCATACGCCCTCCTTTATGGGCTTATTGTGAAAAAGAAAAGCCGAGATTGTTTGGTTTCCAATCGCGACTCCATTTTGCTTGGCTTAAATGTATGCTCAAGCTACTTCTTTGTCAATTACTACTGCAACGCTAACTGTGTGGGTTTACTCTCGGCGTTTAGTAGGTGAATAACCGAGTATATTTTGTTGAGATAGTTTATAGTCTCGTTTCGTAGAGTCGCATTGGTAAGTGTGGCAAGTTCACTTTCTGCAGAGTTTTTGTTTGCCTGTGCTGTAGCTAAATCTTTTTTTAGTGCAGTTTTTGCCCCAGCTTCTTTGGTGGACTTAATCTTTGTACTGAGCTTTTTTATTTGTGCGCTGGCTGTGTTGGCTTGGGCTTGCAGGCTATTAATGGTGTTTAACCTGTCTCGGTTGTTCCAAGCATCTCCATACGCGCTTAGTGCTTTGGCTACCCTGGTAACCCCACCGTTATAGGCTGCGGCGCCGTATTCAAAAGTTCTACTTTCTAAGAAGTTTTGTGGAGCTTTTTGACGGATAGAGCCTGCGTAGTCATCTAGTAACACGTACATGGCCTTAACCGAGTTTACATGATCTTCCATCCCAAGCTTAAAGTCTTGTATGAAGTTTAGGTCCTTGTGCCGGCTTATGAGAGAAGCATAGGTAGATGGGATAAACTGGGCTATGCCACGGGAAAAATACCCATCGCTTGATACACTATACTTGTAGGTGTCCGGGCCGTTGGTGGCAA
This sequence comes from Candidatus Doudnabacteria bacterium, assembly GCA_023245955.1. Classification (GTDB taxonomy): domain Bacteria; phylum Patescibacteriota; class Doudnabacteria; order UBA920; family UBA920; genus JAEUSE01. Next base: position 3,087 of record JAHFJI010000021.1, read on the forward strand.
GCAGTACATTCATTTGCTCTAGGCTACCCAGCGACTGGATGTTGGCGGAGCTGGTGTGTTCGGCGTAAGCAAGAGCCTTAATAATACTGGGTGGGATGGCTTCGGTTATAAGCTTGCCAGGAACAGACTGCGAAGCAGTATTCTTTAACTGGCTTGCCACCGTATCTATGACAGTATTTAAATAGCTTGCGCCATAGGCTACTACTTCTGGACTGGAGAGTTCAGGGGAGTAAGGTACATAGTCTACTGGGTACATGGCTTTTTCAATGGCAACTCTACTACCAGACTCGGTTGGGGTAATAAGATATTTTAGTGCTATGACTTTGCCTCCAGCAGGTTTTTGTACTGTAAATCTAGAGTTTACTCCGTTGAAACTTGTCTTAGTAACACTAAAATTTTTATCCGGAAACTCAAAGTTACTACCCTTTTGCATGACTGCCGTAATGTGAATATTGCCGGCTGGGTCTAAAATGGCCAGGGCGATATCTTTTATGTCTAGTGTATAGTTTGTGAGTACTTGCTTTTTGGTCTTTGTGCGAGCTTGGACTGTGGTTTTGTAGTGTGGCGTAAGAGCGTAGTTAAGTTTTAGGGGTGCCAGTAGTTGTTTTGCTTCTTGTACTTTAGTTATGAGAGTGGGTACGCTGGGTGCTTGGATAATAGTAGCCGGCTCTGTTGCAAAACTTGTGCAGGGTAGAGCAAAAATGACAACGCTTAAAATAATAATTTGAATTTTTTTCATGTAAGTATTATAACATGAGAGAAAATGTGACCACGAGAAAGTTTCCCGTGGTCTGAATGGCCTTCTACTATGTCTATTTCTGTTGGACTTAGACTGCAGTTTCCTTTTTTCTAAATCGTTCATCTACTTTCCCCGAGTTTCTACACAAAGACATTGTGCCTGGCACAAAGTGCCATTTCCAGTGCCTTTCTCCGTCTCGGCGAGTAATCTTGTTTTCAAATTTGCCACAGAGTGGGCATTCGGCGTAAAGCGCGTGCTCTACGGCTATGCCGAAAAACAACCCCCAGAAATCAATTGGTCGCATAAGCTGTGTCCTCCTTATATTTGGAGTATATATCAGTACTGGCTTCAAGTCATATACATAATTATCTATATTTTGCTACAATGTGTATATTGTTAAATTGAATTTTTGTGGCGAACATTTCTAAAAACATATTCTGGTTATCTATATCTAGGGTGGCTGGCCTAGTACTACTTTTTTTTGCTTATACCCAGCTTTTCCGCTACTTAGGGCCTTTTGGTACTGGGCAGTATCAGTTTGTGTTGTCGCTTGTGGCTATATTTGGGGTCATTATAGACCTAGGGATCTCCCAGTATGTAACTAAGCAAATTGCGGAGGATCAGACTTCGGCATTAAGGTACTTTTACAACTTTATTATTGCCGAGGTAGTGCTCTCGTTACTCATGTACGCGCTCATGGTTTTGTTTGTATTTGCGCGTGGGTATGAACCAGCAGTCCAAAGGGCGGTTGCCGTGGCTGGTGCCGGATTATTTTTATACGGGCTTACGGTACCTTTCCTAACCGTACTTTCTGGTTTTCAGGAGCTACGCAAAGTGGCTATTAATAATTTTGTAGCCTCGCTTATAAATGTGGCAGTTATTTTAAGTGCCATATATTTTCACTATGGCATAGTCTATTTGGCGATTAACCAAACTGTGTCTTCTTTTGTTTCGCTGCTTTTGTACTGCGCACATGTAAAAAGGCTAATTCCTGCTTTGCGCATACGTGATGCTTTTACTTATTTTGATTTTGATCTGCTTCGGAAGATACTTTGGGCGGCTACGCCATTTGCACTGTTAGTTAGTTTTAGTACCATCTATAATAGGGTGGATGTGGTGATTATTACTCACTTGCGTGGGTACGAGGATACTGGCCTATACACCACGGCCTATAAGCTTGTGGACTTGGCCAACTTTTTCCCAGCTGTAGTGTCGCATTCTCTGTACCCAGCTTTGGCTGCATTAATGGCTAAGGGCGCGCTGCTAGATGTACGTGCAACGCTTGAGAAATATATGCGTTTTATGATTGCCATAGCGCTTCCGGTGGGCGTTGGTGGAACACTCTTATCTCGCCAGGTTATACTACTACTCACCAGTGGAGATGTAAGGTTTTTGCCTTCTGCGCCTGTATTGGCCATATTGGTCTGGGCAATAGTAATTTTGTTTATATACATTACCGCTAACTCCTTAGTAATTTCTCAGCTAACTAAATGGGCGGTGGCTGTTACCGGAGTAAATGTAGTTATTAATATCTTAGGCAATATTATCTTAGTGCCAGTATATGGTATTCGGGGTGCAGCAATTATGACTGTAGTATCCGAATTATTGCAAGGTATATTTTATTTTTACTTTATCTGGAAAAATATTACCCACTTTAAGCTTATTTCTCAGTTCATAAAGCCACTCATCGCTAGTTTAGTTATGGGCGTTGTCCTCTACTTTACTCGGGACTTTACGCTTGTAGCTGCGCCGCTAGAAGCCAGCACCAAGTATTTGTTACCTTTGCTTGTAAATGTTGCGGCTGTGGGCGTTATGGGTATGGCCGGATATGTATGCACCTTGTTCTTGCTTAAATTTTTTGTGCAAGAGGACATTATTTTTATACGTAAACTATTCAAAAGCAATTAATATATATTCAATAGTATGCCAAGAGAATATAATGAGACTTAGGAAGATCTATTTGGAACATCAAGAGTGGAAAAGGTTGTGGGGAAGAGAGCAGAGCAAAAAGACTTAGAAGAAACTCTTAGAGCTAAATTGGCTCATGCACTTAATGAGTATTTTAGTAGCTATGGAACCTTGGCTGTCTATAATAGACCTAAGGAGTATGCATATGAAGACCTTACTATTAGCTCCCAGGGTATTGTGCGCTATAAAGGTAAATATTCCATTGCTCATTTAACTGATTGGCCGGCCAGTAAAAAATTTGCTTGGCTAAGGGTAGATTGGGATAGTAATTCGTAATTTTATATGTTCATAGGAATAGAAGCAGAACGGGCGAATAATAGGGTTAAGACTGGTGTGGAGCATTACGCACAGCAGTTAATTTTACAGTTTGCGGAACTGGATAAGGAAAATGAATACATACTGTACTTGCGTACCCAGCCGGAATACTGGTTTTTAAGTTTGCCTAAGAATTTTAAAATTAAAGTATTGGGTTACGGGTTTATTCCGTTTTCGTATTTGTGGACACAGCTACGGGTGTCGTGGGAAATGCTAATTGCAGCACCGGACGTGCTGTTTATCCCGGCTGCGTCGTTACCACTGATTCACCCAAAGCGCTCGTATGTAACCGTACACGATGTCGCTTGGCGTTTATACCCTGAAACGTTTACAACCTTGAAACGTTGGTATTTGGAGTTTACTACCTGGTTTGCATGTAAGTTTGCTGAGAAAGTTATTGCTGTTTCTGAATCAACCAAAAAAGACTTGGTCAAGTATTATCATGTACCGGAGAGCAAGGTGGCGGTTATTCACCATGGTTTTACTCCGCAAGGAACTACTGTGTCTGTCATTCCGGCCTTTGAGCCGGAATCCAGGCTAGGTGAACCTGGATCCCGGGTCAAGCCCGGGATGACACGGGTTGTTGTGGGTAACCTACCCGAGAAGTTTGTGTTGTTTCTTTCTACCTTGCAGCCGAGGAAGAATTTGGAAGGCCTTATTGCGGCCTTTAGAATGTTTAAGCAGAAACATCCTGAAGACTCACATAAGTTGGTTGTGGCCGGTAAAGTGGGCTGGAAAGCGGAAGGTATCTTGCAGGAAATAGAGCGTAGTAAAGATGTGGTACTATACCTAAACCACGTCACAGACGCAGAGCGGGCAGAGCTGTACCAAAAAACTTCAGTTCTCGTCATGCCCTCTTTTTACGAAGGATTTGGCATGTGGATACTGGAAGCCTTTGATGCCGGTGTGCCGGTTATTACTTCAAATGTGTCTAGTATGCCGGAAGTAGCAGGGGACGCAGCAGAGTACTGCGACCCACACTCTGTAGAAAGTATTGCTCAGGCTTTGGAACAGGTACTCCTAGACAAAGAAAAAGCCGCCGCGTTAGTTGAGAAGGGACGCGAACGGCTTAAGAGTTTTAGCTGGCGCAAATGTGCCGAGGACACCCTCAGGCGCGTCAAGGCTTGAATTTGGCAATCCCCTGGATATCCGAGAGTATTACTTCGTACACAATTGTGTTATCATCCTTATCTGCAAAGGAGACAGTGGCCTTTTCTGTCCCTTTCATTAGGAGCTGTCCCGTGATTTGCCCGGCAGTAAGTGGCGCCAAGTCTTGGCCCACAATACATGCCAGGAATTTACCCAGTATACATGTGACAGTAACTAATTTCCCCCCTAATTCTTGAGCTTCTTGCGTGGTCATGATGTTCCTCCGATGACGGTATCTTGTTGCCTGAGATGCGACCTCACTGTTTTTCAGGCGGCAAAACAATAAGCTTAATAGTATTACATGATTGTAAAAAATAAGCAAAGCTTGACAATACTACTATTTCTACTTTGGCAGTTGTTTTCCGTGTATTTGATGGTCGTGGGGGTATGGACTAGCTCTGTTGCGTGGGTAAATGTCGGGCTTATTATTTTATTTATTGTATATGCGCCGGCGTTTGAAGGGTTGCTTCTGGTGGTTGCGAGCATGGCGTTTTATATTGTTTTGCCTCAGCAGTATTCTGATACACTGTCCATGTGGCGGCCGGTGGTTGGAGTGCTGTTTTTAAAAGCGCTAATGACATCCGGAGTGCCGCATTTAAGTAGGGGCTGGCCTTGGCCGCCCGCTGTAGAGTTTGGGCGGCTAAAGCTCGCCCCTACAGTAAAAAAATACTGGAGCACACTCTCGATGTACGAAAAAATTGCAATAGTAATGTTTGCGTTTGCCGTGTTGTCTCTCACACTCGCGCAGTATCCGCTTCGAGGCGCGGCACAACTGGTGTTTTTACTGAACACGGCGCTGGTGTATCCGATAGTCATTTGGACTGTTAAAAGCAAAGAACAGTTTATACGACTACTAAAAGCTGGTGCGGTATCTACGGGTATAATTATTGCAATTGGGTACGTGCAGTTTGCTGCGACGTTATTTTCTACTGCGTATTACTTCTGGCAATACTGGGCGCTTCGGGTGGCAAGTTTGTATTATGGTTTGTCCATAGCCAAGGTGCTGCAGTATTCCAATTCTTGGGTAACTGTCTCCGGCGAAGAAAAAACTTTGCGCATGTTTAGCATTATGACTAGCAGCCACGGCTTTGCCATGGTCTGCGTGTTTTTCTTGGCGTTTGCGTTACCACTCGTCTATATGTCATTCTCGCGCAGATCTTCGACTTTAAGGTCGCTCAGACTTGGGGAGCGGGAATCCACTAGTTCCCAAACAACTGGAACAACAAAGGTGTCGGCTGGTATGCCGACAATGGATCCCCGCCTGCGCGAGGATGGCAATCGAGGTAATTGGTGGTGGATAGGCGTGGTGTTGGCGTGTCTTGCACTTATACTTTCAGGTACGCGGGGGGTATGGGCTGGTATGATTCCCGCACTTTTTTTGGTTGGGGTACTGTATTATGGGAAATGGTTTAAGGTAGGCTTCCGTACGTTGGTGGCCCCTATTTTCGTTGCTATGCTTTTAGTTGTTGTTTTATTTGAAGTGTCTCCCGTACTTGACCGAGGGTTTACTTGGGTCAGGCATGCGGGCGGTGAGAGTACCTTGGACAGACTCGGTAGTATAGTCGACCCAAATGAGACTTCTAATGCCGGGCGTCTGGAAATGTGGAAAGCTGCTTCCAAGTACGCGCTGCACCATCCGTTTGGCGTTGGATATGCTAATTTTGTTGTGACGCTGTCCGGCGGTAAAAACGTAAGCTTCGAGGAAGCAGCAAGTCAGGAAAACACATTGTACAACTTACCCCAGCGCTACATAACCGCGCATAGTTTGTATTTACAGTTACTAGTAGAACTTAGTATGGTTGGCTTGCTTTTGTTCGGACTTTTTTGGCTATTGTTTTTCCACGAAACATGGAAATATCTGCTTGCCAGAGTACAGCAAACATCACCAGAAACTATATTCATCGCCAGTTCAGCAATTATTTTTGTGTGGTTTTTAGCCTACAGTGTCTTTGACCTTACCTGGCTAAATGATAAAATACTTTTGTACACGTTTTTAGCTTTGGGACTAGCCAGAATAGCCTTGAAAGATAGTCAACAGAATGAATAGTCAGGAATATACAAATATACACATTCCCTATAATAACGCTCAGCTTAGCAGCCGCGTGGCTGTACCAAATATAGCCAGTGGTCAATGGATGGTTTTTCTCAATGGCGCAGGGGTTGGTCTCTCGAAAGATCGTTTTTTGCTTTTTCATGAAGCGTTTATCGCTGCAGGCATAAACTCCTTGAGTTTTGATTATGTGGGTATTGGTGAAACTGGTGGCAGCATGGCTGACAGCTCACTTGCAGATAGAATTGAGCAGGTTTTGGCAGTTTTGATGTGGATAGAGAACACCTATGGTGCCATGAGCAAACTTGGATTATATGGTGTGAGCATGGGTTGTTACGTAGCCTTAGGGGTGAATTATGCGCTACATGAGTCTGGTAAGCATACTCCTGACAAGCTCATACTGGTGGCTGGTGCGGCGTACGCGGCAGCCAGTCATAGCACTCTCTTTGGTTCGGCATTCACTGAAATTCTTAGAAGCCAGCCCCACGGCAGGCCTAGTTGGGTTGATTCTAAGTCATTTGGTTGGCTTAAAGAATCAACCGCAGACGTGTTGTTGGTAGTAGCAGAACAAGACGAAATAATTCCCAGAGCTATTTCTGATCAGTATAGCGAGGTTGCCAAAGCAAGGTTCTCGGGTAAGTTCATATACCATCTAATCCCCGGCGCTACCCACTATATAGGCCGTACAGGCGAAGAGTGTGCTCTCTCCCCACATCTTGTAGACTTTTATAATAAATAATTTTACGTCAGGCAATAGTTCTTATGGCTAAAGTGACATTGATACAAATGGTGTATAACGCCATGAAATATATTCCAAAAAGTTTTGATTCCATGGTGAATCAAACTTTTAAAGATGTGGAAATTGTAGCGGTCATAAATGGCAGCGAGGACGGCGGTAAGGAATACATCCAGCAGCATTACCCACAGGTAAAAATTATTGACCCGGGAGAAAATTTAAAATTTGTACGAGGACACAATTTAGTGTTTCCTCAAATTACGAGCGAGTTTGTGCAGCTTGTAAACCAAGATTTATTTTTGGAAACTGATTATGTAGAAAAAGTACTTAAGGAATTTGAGAACCCAACTGTCGGCGGGGTAAATGGGAAAGTTTATCAGTATGACTGGCTTACCAATACCAAGACCAATGTTTTAGACACAACTGGTATTGTTTGTTCACGGAATGGACGCGGAAAAAGCCGAGGACAGAACGAAGAAGACCACGGGCAATACGACAACCAAATGGAGATAGTTGGCGTAGACGGCGCGGCTTGTATGTATAGAAGGTCTGCTTTAGAAGCAGTAAAATACACTCGGTCAGATGGCACTATAGAATATTTTGATGTTGACTTTGAAATGTACTGGGAAGATGTAGATTTGTCTTTGCGACTCCAGAACGCAGGATTCACTTGCCGGTTCGTGCCAGGGGCAGTTGGTTACCATGGCAGAACTGCGGCATCCAGCAAAAAAGGATACAAAGATGTAGGTGAATTTCGTGAACACCACAAAAAGTTCCCGGCCTGGATTAAGCAGTTTAACTACAAGAATCATATTTTCTTGGTAGTGAAGAACTTTCCCAAGTTTTACTGGAAGTTTTTTGTACGAGAGTTTTTCATGCTAGGCTACATTGTGCTTCTTGAGACCGCGACTTTGCGTATTGTGCCAACTTTATTTAAACAACTACCCACCATGTGGAAAAAGCGTAAGTGGATTGCTCAACATCGTAAAAGTATGGAGTGGGCAAAGCTCTTGAACAACAAGGGTTTACTTTCTTAAGACATATAGGTCGTATAGAACTCATGGGTCGGATAAGACTTATAAGACATGTAGTTATGGAGCTATCAATAGTAATTGTCCCGTATAAGTGTAGAGAGGTGTTTCGGGTAGCTTTGGACGCAGTGCTCGCGTCCAAGGTGAATTTTGAATATGAGGTTATTGTTGTAGATAACGATTCACAAGACGGGACAGTAGAAATGTTGGAACAGGAGTATTTAGTTAAGCCCGAGCTTGCCAAGAAGCTAACACTTATAAAAAATACCAACGAAGGATTTGCCAAAGGGAATAACCGCGGTTTGCGAGTGTCTATGGGTACGTATAAGCTACTCCTTAATCCAGATACAAAAGTCGCACCTGAAACTCTGCAGGTAATGCTGGACTTTATGAAGTCCCGACCGGATGTGGGCATAGCTACTTGCAAGCTTGTAAAGGGCGACGGAGAATTGGACTTCGCGTGCCGGAGGAGTTTCCCAGACCCGTGGGTGTCATTTTTTAGACTCTCTGGTTTATCAAAACTGTTCCCAAACAACAAGACGCTCGCGGCGTATAATCTTACTTACAAGAGCATAGATGAAGAAACTGAGATTGACGCGTGCGTTGGTGCTTTTATGTTCATTTCGCCCGATTGTTTAAAAGTAGTAAAAGGTTTTGACACGGACTACTACATGTACGGGGAAGATTTAGACATGTGTTACCGTGCTAAGCAAGCGGGGTTCAAGATCTGGTACTACCCGAGAACTACTACCATACACTACAAAGGGCAGTCTTCTAAACGAGCGCCAAAGCGAGCCTTATATGCTTTTCATGATGCTATGTGGATATTTTATCGCAAACACTTAAAAAGCAAGTATCCATTCTTCTTTAACTGGTTAGTCTACATTGGCATCTGGGTCAGGTACTATGTTAAACTTATACAGAACAGTTTCAGAAGAGAAGCATACGTAAGTAAATAATTGAAAATTGTAGATTGCAAATTGCAGATTGAAAGAAATGCATTTGAATTTACAAATTATCAATTTACATTTTTAAATTTTCAATTATAATATGGAATCTAAAAAAAATAAGTGGCTAAGTTTGTTTATAGTTTTACTGCTCTTGGCGGGAAGCTATAAACTTGGGTTTACACAAGGGAAAAGTGGCTTTGTGTTTGAACCTCAGACTTTTAAGGTGGTTAACCAAAAAGACCAGCCTAAAACGGTGGATTACGGCTTGCTCTGGGACGCTATTGCCAAGCTTAAAACGAACCATATAGATAAGCCAACCAATGATGAAAAGATTTTGTATGGTGCAGTTAGGGGTGCGGTAGAGTCTGTTGGTGACCCATATACCACCTTTTTTACTCCAGATGAGCTTAAGAGTTTTGAAACAGACTTAGCCGGTACGTTCTCCGGAATTGGTGCAGAAATAGGCAAGCAAGATGGAGCTATACTAATAATTGCCCCACTAGATGGTACGCCAGCTAAGAGCGCTGGACTGCTTGCAAAAGATATTATTACAAAAGTAGATGGCCAGGATACTGCCGGCTGGTCTACTGAGGAGGCGGTTAAACACATTCGTGGTCAAAAAGGTACTGAGGTAAAACTGACTATCTATAGAGCTGGAAGAAATGATACTTTTGAGGTGGCTATTAAGCGGGACGATATAGTGCTTAAGAGTGTAAAGTGGGAGATAAAGACTACTAAAGGAACTGACGGTAAAGATAAGAAAGTGGGAGTGGTTAAGTTAACTCGCTTTGGTGACGATACATCTGGTCTTTTTAGTAGCGCTGTGCAAGACCTAAAAGCTAAAGGCGTAGATGGTCTGGTGCTAGATCTTCGTAATGACCCAGGCGGATACTTGGAAACTGCTGTAGATGTGGCTAGTTACTGGGTAGAAGCAGATAAAGTTGTAGTAACGGAAGCCCATAGCGACGGCAAAAATATTGAATATAAATCTAAAGGCTATGGAAAACTGTTTGGAGTGCCTACTATTACACTGATAAACGGTGGCTCGGCCTCTGCGTCTGAAATTTTGTCTGGAGCTCTCCACGATTATAACTTAACTAAGTTAGTGGGGGAA
>JAHFJI010000022.1 GCA_023245955.1 Candidatus Doudnabacteria bacterium
CATCCTTCATTGGCCTACGAGCAACTATAGTCTCCGGTGTTCTTCCAAGCATGTCTTTGGCTTCTTGACCCACAGCCAACACGCGATTGTCATCTAGCGTAATAGCTACTACTGTAGGTTCGTTTATTACGATTCCCTGCCCAGGCAAAAAGACCAGCGTATTAGCGGTGCCTAAATCTATACCAATTTTATTTACAAACCATTTGGACATAGGAAAAGGAAGAATTAAGAATATAGAATCAAGAATTAAGTAATAAATGCAGAGGGTCTTCTACATAATTCATGATTCATGATTCATGATTCTGCTTTAGTATACCAGACCCCAGAAATTTGTAATAGCCATAAAAAACCCTTATAATACAAGGAGTTTGTGTAAATGCTTTGTTAAGTTTTTCTATGACCAAAACCACCAGATATGGCCTTATAATTGCTGGATTATGCACTTTTTTTGTTGTAGCCCCAGCCTTAGTCCTATACGTCCAAGGTAAAGCCTTAAACTTTAAAAATAGAAATACTGAGCTAACCGGGATTATTTCTGTCAAAACCAACCCGGCTTCTGCAAATGTAACAGTAAAAAACGAGGTATCCGTTAAAACTCCAAGCGCGATACGTTTTCTTAAAACCGGAGATTACGATGTTATAGTGTCTAAAACTGGTTACAAAACCTGGCACAAAACACTTAATGTTATAGCCGGAAAAGTTACGTATGCCAACCCCAACCCTTATCCCCTACAATTACTCAAAGACACGCAAGCAGTAAAATTAGTAAGCGACGTAAGTGCATACGCAAGCCTTGGTGACAAAATGCTCTACGCCACAGAAAATATGCTTGTCTTACTTCAGCCTACAGATGGAAGTTCAATCACCACCAAAACCCCGTCTATAGTAAGTAGTTTGATTACAGATAAGCACAGTAATAATGTTCTCCTAATAGGTGCACAGTTCACTGGGATACTCAATACCGACAACATGCAGTTACTGGACTTTTCCAAAAATACTCAAGGTAACTCATCCACCTCTCTGGCAAGTGGATGGATATGGAGCCTAAGTCCGTCCGGCATTCTTACAGGCATACAGCTAAGCAAACCAGACAAAACTTTCAGCTTTGCCAACGACATTAATTCCTTCTTAGTACAGGATGGGGATGTGTACTATTTATCGAAAAACCCTGATAGCACACAGGCACTACATCATGCAACTATATCTGGCGCAAAACTAGCTCAAGATCAAATACTAGCTACAAAAATACCTAGAACAGAGAAAAGTACTATCCTGCTAGACTCTAGTAAAGCCGTTTATATTTTATTAGATTCAAGCCTTTGGCGAGTAAATAGCCACTTAGAACTATTGGCGGAAAAGATTAAACAAGCAACTACGAGTAGTGGTACTCTAGTGTACACAAAACCCGGGGAGCTTTGGTGGTATGAAAGTAGCACCAACAAAAGTCATCTTGTAACCAGAGCCACAGAAGATTTTAGTTCATTTTATGTGGACCCAAGTCTAGACTATACTTTCTTTACCGGAAACGGCAAACTGATAGCTCTAGAATTGGATGACCGTTCAGGACAAAATAGATATGAGCTACTCAGCAACCCAGAGCCTATTAATAACATATCTGTAAAAAATTCTACTGATATATTTTTCAGACTTGGTAAAGACTTATACTCGATTTCGGTTTTTGATAACTAACCAGGCAAACTACAAACTCGCTTGCGCGTCTAAGGCCTTGTTGACTTGAAAATCTGCTTCCTTATTTAATTCTCTACGGACATGAGTAAACTTTACCGAATTGAAATGCCTGTTTAAGGTGAGTACCTTACTTGCTAGTGTCTGCAAGCTGGGTTCTTTTATTTTATATAGTCCTTGCATTTGCTTCACAATAAGTTCGCTATCCATCCGTACCAGCAAGTCCGTAGCCTGCATATCCCGAGCTGTTTCTAGAGCTTTAATTAACGCGCTGTACTCTGCTACGTTATTGGTATTATGACCAATATAGGTGCCATGCTCAAAAACAATATGTTCTTGCTCATCCCGAATAACCACCCCTATCCCAGCCGGCCCTGGATTGCCCCTTGAACCACCATCTGTATTTATAATTAGCTTTTTCATACATTTATATTCACTATAATACGACGTAGTATTATAGTGGTACTAACAAAGTTTAATGTCTAATACCCTCAGCTTTAATCGCCTTACTCCATTCCAAGCATCTGCCATTAGTTCCACTGCGATATCCACTTTACTTCCACTCACAAAACTATCCAGTAAATTTCCTAAATTAAAAGCAATCGCCTGAGTAGTCTCGTTTCCAATACTAAAAGTAAACTGTACGTGCTGGCCCTCTGCGCCCACCTTACGAGCTGTAGTAATAATAGCATTTTTTATCCAAAAAATCGGCTTAGCATTGCCAGCACCAAAAGGAGACAACTCTTCTAAGATATCAAAAAAATCTAAACTCAGTTGCTCCGGAGCAAGCTCGGAGTCTATATCCAAAACGACTTCGTCTGAAGCATCTGCAGTTATAATACTATCCGCATATTTTTCTAGATCATATTTAAAACTTTCTAAGTTTTTAGTTGCTAGAGTGAGTCCCGCAGCCTCTTTATGTCCTCCAAATTTAGTTAAATGACCAGATGTAGCCTTTAGAGCTTCTACTACATTGAAGTTCCCAAAAGTCCTAGCCGACCCAGTACATTCCAGCTCTCCCCGTTCAAGTACTATGGCTGGCTTACCAAACTCATGAACCAGCCTACCCGCAGCTATTCCCACTATACCTTTTGGCCAATCTGGACTATCTAGCACAAGCATTTTTCTGCCTGCTTGCAATACTGCCTGCAGACGAGCTTCAGAGATAAGCCGGGCAGTTAAGTCCTGTCTACGCAGATTGACACTCTCTAAGGCTTGCGCACATGCGGAAGCCTTTACTATGTCTGCTTCTAATAAAGTATCTAAAGCAATATTAGCGTGCTCCAGTCTACCAGCTGCATTAATCCTTGGAGCCAGTAGCCAACCAAGTGTATGCGTAGTCAGTTCCACCTCTTTTCCACCTAATGCTGAGTTAAGTAATGCCCGCAAGCCTGGCCAACGAGTTTTTGCCAAGACCATCAAACCATATTTCACAAAAATGCGATTCTCTCCGAGCAAACTATGGCAATCCGCCACTGTGCCAATAGCTACTAAGTCTAATAGCCACTTATCCCAAGTAGGATTATACTCACTTTCCGGTATTCCTTTTAGCTTTATAACTCTAGACTTTTGACTTAATATTGCTTTGGCAAGCTTGTAGGCGACCCCCACACCAGTTATTTGTGGATCTGGGTATTTATCATTTGGATTCTTAGGATTAATTAGCCCGAAACTGTTTGGCAGGCCAGCTGTAATTTCGTGATGATCGGTAATAATTAAGTCTATGCCATTCTGCACACACCAATCTGTCACATCGCAGGAGTTAGTACCGCAGTCTACAGTAATAACCAGACTAGCACCGTTAGCCTTTATCTTCTCAAAAGCTTCTATGTTTAACCCGTACCCTTCTGCAAACCTATCTGGAATATAGCTCGCCACTTCCACACCCACATACCTAAAGGTCTGTTGTAATACGGCATTGGCTGTAACTGCGTCTGCGTCATAGTCTCCATAAATGGCAATCTTTTCTCCGTGTTCAATAGCCTGCCAAACGCGCTCCACACTCTTCTGCATATCCACAAACAAAAAAGGATCATACTGCGCCTCATACTTTGGGTGTAAAAATTGCTCGGTCTGCCCAGGCTCCACCCCGCGTTGCCACAAAAGACCCGCCAAGGCGGGGTGTGTATTTGGATATTTTTCTACATCCGATTCTTGTGGCTGACTCTTTAACTTCCAAGTTTTAGGCATGAAAGATCAAAATGACAAACGAACAATTAAACAATTTAACTTAGGCGCTAAATACGCCCACGTCGTATTTAGTTTTGGTATTATTGTTTAGTTGTTCATTTGTTTAATTGTTAAATTATCACTCTAGTGCACCAAGTAAACTGACTGCGGTCATTTCGGGCGGTTTTTCTAAACCGAATAACGCTAATATAGTAGGCGCAATATCGCTGACCGCGCCCTCCGGCACTACCCCTGCAAGCGACATGTAGTTAGATCGCTGTTCTCGTACTTTTCTAAACTCATTTGCCACCAGAACACAAGGTACTGGGCTCGTAGTATGGTCTTTGTCTATTTCGCCCGTAGCCAAGTTTAGCATTTGTTCTATGTTGCCATGATCAGCAGAAATAATTAGCGCTGCATCTACCTGAAGCACAGCTTCGGATATTTTCTTAATACAAGCATCAAGTGATTTCACCGCAAGTTTACCTGCCTCAAGGTTCCCAGTGTGCCCCACCATGTCTCCATTAGCAAAGTTGCCTAAAATAAAATTAGTATCGGACTGAGTAATTCTTTCTACTAATACATCTGTAAGCACGCCGGAAGCCATTTCTGGCTGGTCAGAATAGTTGTTACTATTGGATGGACTTTTTACGATTTGTCTTCCCTCGCCCGGAAATGGATCTGTAACACCGCAGTTAAAAAAAGCTGTTACATGTGCGTACTTTTCACTCTCTGCTGCGTGAAATTGAGTGAGACCCTTACTAGCGATATATTCGGCTAAATTGCCCTTTAGCTCCTGTGAAGTATAGGCAATGTGAGTGGGTAAATGTTGCCGGTACTCAGTCATGCTTACAAAGTACAAGTTTTGTACTTGGTGAATCTTGCCAGCCAGTGGCGTCTTGGCAGTTTCCACAAAACTTTCCGAGAGTTGTACTGCTCTATCTTGCCGAAAGTTAAAAAATATCACTGCGTCTCCATCTAACACCTTAGCTACTGGCCCGCCCATGGGTTTCACTATCACCGTTGGAGGGACCATCTCGTCATACACACTATGATCATAGCAACCCTCTATGGCGGACTCAGCGCTTACAGCTTCTACCCCAATTCCATCTACAATGGCTCTATAAGTAGCTTCTGTCTGATCCCAGTGCCCACCCCGGTCCATAGCGTAAAACCTACCAGCTACTGTTGCAACTTCGCCCAAGCCAATTTCTGCAATCTTTTCCCTTAGGTGTACCAAATCTTGCAAAGCTACTTTTTCTGGCGTATCCCTACCATCCAAAAAAAGATGGATGTAAACTCTTTGTAACCCCTGCATTTGTGCCAGACCCAATAGGGCATATAAGTGATCTATAGAAGCATGAACCCCGCCATTACTGGCTAGGCCCATTAAGTGTAAACTAGAGTTATTCTTCTTTGCGTGTAAACACGCACCAAGCAAGGCTTCATTTTCAAAAAACTGGCCACTCTGTATGGCATTATTTATCCTGGGTAAGTCCTGAGCTACAATCCTACCCGCACCCATGTTTAAGTGCCCCACCTCCGAGTTGCCCATCTCACCCCAGGGCAAACCTACCAAAGGACCACTAGCTTGCAAAGTAGTAGATGGATACTCGTGGACCAGCTCGTCTAGCGTAGGTGTACCGGCTAAGTAAATAGCATTACCCCGAGATGGGCTCGCCACCCCAAACCCATCTAGGACGATTAGCACAACCTTATTGTATTTTTTTGGTGTTAACATTTTATTGCATAGATCCCATATGACTTATCGGACCCATGAGAAGCATTTTAAGATAACTGCCTTTCTATTTCCATGAGTCGGTTGTATTTGGCGACCCGTTCACCACGAGCAATCGCTACCTTAATAAAATCCGCACCCACGGCAACAGCCAGATCTGCCAAAAACGTATCGTTACTTTCCCCACCACCCCTGTGCGAAGGTATCACCTTTAGTCCATGTTCTTTGGCAAACTTACACGTTGCAATAGTTTCGGAAACCGTCCCAGCTTGATTTAGCTTAATTAGTATTGCGTTAATGCATTTGTCTTCTATAGCCTTGCGTAACCTCTGGATGTTAGTTACGGTAAGATCGTCCCCCATCACTATTATTTTATTACCAAGCTCTTGCATGCCAGAAGACCAATCAAGCCATGCATCTTCCGCGAATAAATCTTCTATGCTGTATATTGGAAATTTTTTAACGAGCTCTACATACCAAGCCAGTAGTTCGCTCGAATTCAAATTTCTTTTTTCACAATCAAAAGTATATACGTTATCTTTATAGAACTCTGAAGCTGCCACGTCCATGGAGAGATATGCGTCTTTGCCTGGCTCATATCCAGCATCTAAAATAGCCTGATTGAGAATTTCTAAAGGCAAAGTATTGCTACTTATACCTTCCGGCACAAACGCCCCTTCATTGCCAACGTTTATAGAGTAACCCTTTGATTTTAGTAATTTTTTAGTAGCTTGATATATCTCACTCACTACTCGCACATTTTCTTTTACGGAATTACTATGTGTAACGGTCAGTAAATATTCTTGTAAATCAGTAGAGTTGTCAGCATGAGCACCACCTTCTATAGTAACCACCATAGGTTTTGGCAGTACATCATAGTTTGGTAAGTCATAAGTCTTTTTTAAATACTCATACAACTCCAATTTTGATTCCACCGCTCCGGCCCTAGCGACAGCCATAGATACGGCAAGTATAGTATTGCCACCGAGTTTTTCTTTGCGCTCAGTACCATCCATATCGATCATTAGCTTATCGATAGACTCTTGATCAAACACATTCATACCAATCAACTTTGGTGCCAAAACTTCTTGAATAGTCTTGCACATTCCCAAAACTCCCTTACCTCCATAACGCCCCTTGTCCCCATCAGATAGCACGGTAGCCTCGTGACTTCCAGCAGAAGCCCCGTACGATACAGAAGCAACTGCCACAGAACCAGTACTCGTTTCTACCCTGCATTCAATAGTAGGCAGGCCACCAGAGGCTAAAATTTCATACGCTGTAATAGATTTTATCTCTACCATAAAAATAGTTATCATTTATGAGTGTATTAGACCTCTTGCCTATACATTATACCTGAGCCAACAAAAAAAGCCATCTCTAACAAATAGCTTGCCTGTCTAGATGGGCACCATCTAGACATATGTTTACTTTAGCACTTCTACACCGGGTAATTTGCTTCCAGCTAAAAATTCTAGCATGGCGCCACCCCCAGTAGACAAGTGATCTATATATTCATCTTGCCCGGCCTGCCTTACGGCATCTACTGTTTCTCCACCACCCACTACGCCAAAACACTTGCCTTTACTGACCGCTCCTACAATACGTGCCAGTGAGATAGTCCCATGGTGAAATGGATTAATTTCAAAATGACCAAGCGGACCATTCCACACTACTGTCTTAGCCTTTTTAACCATACCAGCATAAAGCAAAATAGTCTTAGGGCCCACATCTAAAATAAGCTCGTTCTTTTTGACCTCGTGTGGCGGACAGGTGCGTATAGAATTACGCTCCATTTTGATATTGGCCACCACTACATCTACAGGTAAAAATAGTTTGCCTTTAAAGTTTTTATCCATCTGAAAAGCCAGTTTTACCGAATTGTTTTCGGCCTTAGATTTCCCTATCTCGTAGCCTCGGCTAAGAAAAAACAAGTTAGCCAGCCCACCGGCAAGTAAAATCATATCCGCTTTCTTGCCCAGATTCTGAAGGGTCTTTGCTTTATCAGAAATCTTTATACCACCCATAAGCAACACAAAAGGCAGTTTCGGACGTTCCAGTACCCTATTTAAGTCTAGTATTTCTTTTTCTAACTGCAAACCAGCAAATGCAGATATATTTTTGGCAACAGATACAGTAGAACTAGATGCGTGGTGACATTTAGAAAAGTCATCGTCTACATACGCGTCTGCGAGCGTTGCTAACTGTTTGCCAAAAGCCATACTGTTTGCTAACTCCTCTGAATAAAACTCCAAGTTTTCTAGCAATACCAACGAGCCGAGAGGCAACTCCATTAGAAACTTACGGTTGGCAGTTTCCCTAATATCACCCGTAAAAAAAACCAGGACTTTATCATGCCCACTCTTTATTTCTTTATTTGTTATTAACAACTGTAAATTCAATAGTGTGGCCAGCTCTTTTGCTACCGGTTCAAGACTTAAGGTTTTTGTAAAGTCACCCTCAGGTCGTCCACGTTTACCACAAATAATCACAGTGTTTCCATTGTCCTGAAGTGTATGGATACTAGGCAATGCGGACAGTAGTCTAAAATTATCTGACACCAAACCTGTCTTATCACTTACAGGTGCGTCCAAACTCGCCCGTAATAATACGATCTTATTGTTGATATTCGCTGTTCGTAAATACTTTATAGCCATAGTATCTTTTGTCCTTCCCTTTCTAAGGGAAGGTGGCACCCGCAGGGTGACGGAAAGGTTTATCGCAGGTACGTTTTAATTTCTTCTAATACACCATCCAGATTATTCATAATATCATTGTTGGTAAAGCGTACTACGGTGACCTTCTGTTGTTGTAAGTAATGAGTACGACTTTGATCATACTGATACGATTCAGGATTGTTATGTACTTGTCCATCTATTTCGATGGCTAACTTAAATTGTGGACAATAATTATCAACGACATATGGGCCAATACTGTGTTGCCTGCGAAACTTTGCGCCTAATTGCGACCTCTGCAAATGTAACCATAACCGTTTTTCTGGGGGGGGTTAAATTGCGACGTAATTCTTTACGTAGCAATTTAAGCTGGGAAATGTTATTGATGTGGAATTGAGTATCCATAACACTAGCACCTCCGGATTGAACCACCTCCCCCAGCTCCCTGCGGCAAAGAGCTGGGTACTCCTCCTGAGTACAGGAGGAGAGAAAAGACGCTATTTATTTGCTGCCCACTAAGATCACTTCCTCAACTAAACGGTTAGAATACCCAAACTCGTTATCGTACCAGGCTATCACTTTTACAAAATTACCGTCTAGGACTTGAGTGAGGGACAAGTCTACTATGCAACTGGCAGGATTGCCTATAATATCCGACGACACTATTTGCTCATTAGTTACTTCCAAAATGCCTTTGTACAAAGAAGACTTGGAAGCATCAGTAAACACTTTATTTATTTCTTCTACACTAGTACTTTTTTTAAGTAACAAAGTAAAATCCGACAGACTTCCAACCGTAGTCGGTACTCTAAAAGCTAAGCCATCAAATTTACCCTTAAGGTCTGGTATGGCCTGCGTGGCAGAAATAGCCGCACCAGTGGTTGTAGGAATAATATTTGCAGCTGCAGCCCTGGCACGACGAAGATCATTGCTCTTACCTCCTGGCGGTGGGCCATCTACCAAGTTTTGTTCCGCAGTATAGCTATGGATGGTGGTCATAAATGCTTTTTCTATGCCAAACTTCCCATGTAGCACAGACATAACTGGAGTTATACAGTTTGTCGTACAAGATGCGTTGCTTACAACCGGTTGACCTGTAAAGTCCTCTGAATTTACTCCTAGGACAATTGTTGGAGTCACACCTTCATCTTTGGCCGGAGCGGAGATTATGACGTGACGGGCTCCTGCCCGAGTGTGCGCAGAAGCCTTTTCGCTGTCTGTAAACCTACCAGTAGACTCTATGACTACATCTACAGCTAGCTTTTTCCAAGGTAAGCTAGCCGGATCTTTTTCAGCTAGAACTGGATATCTTTTCCCGTCTACTATTACATTTGTTTCATCGGAGTCCACCACCCTAGCATATCTACCGTAGTTGGTATCGTACTTTAGCAAATGCGCTAAGACTGCCGGACTTGTAAGATCATTTACAGCCACCACCTCTAGTTCTGGCTTTTCCAAAGCTATTTTAAAAGCCTGTCTACCTATTCTACCAAATCCATTTATAGCTAGTTTGATTTTTTTCATAAATTATTTCCTTTCTACTTTATCTCTAAACTCACCGTCGTCATAGGTTTCAGTCTTTGTGTGCAATATTTTGTGTTTAGGCAACTCCACATAATCTGCGGCTACTAGAGCTTGCGACCGCCAGTACATTATGGAGCCAAAACCAAATATACCAATGGTAAAAATTAGGTACATGCGAAATCTAACATTTGTGTCCTGTAAACCCGAGCCCGCTATGCCTTCGCTAAACATAAAATAAGTACTTAGTAGTCAGAATATGGTAGTCCGTACAAAAGACGGATAACTGACTACTGGCTACTGACTACTACATTCTTAGTATTAAACTGCCTAAGTTTTTTCATTGCCGTTTGTTTCACCGCTTCAATCACCGGTTTAAACACATACCTCGGGTCTACCTCTTCTGGCTGGTCAGCAAGTGACTTTCTTAAAGCTTCAGTAAAAGCTATGCGTAGTTCGGTGTCTATGTTTATTATAGCAACTCCAGCCAAAATGGCCTCGTGGATAATGTTTTCATCTACCCCGCTTGCACCATGTAGGACTAGAGGAATTTTTACTTTGTCATATACAGCTTTTATCCGGGGTAAATCTACAACAGGAGTTGCCCCGCCACGTATTTTTATAATGCCGTGGATGGTTCCAAAAGCACAGGCAAGCGTATCTACGCCAGTTGCCTGTACAAACTTTAAAGCATCATCTGGATTTGTAAGCAGAGCTTCTGCATCAGATACATTTATCCAATCCTCACTACCACGAATACGGCCTATCTCTCCTTGCACCCAAGCACCCTCTGTACGCGCAAAGTCTACCAACTCCTTGGTAGCTTTAATATTTTTTTCTACATCGTCTCCCGAGTGATCTATCATCACACTACTAAACCCTAGTTCTATTCCAGTCTTTATCTGCTCCACGTCCTTACCATGGTCCATATGCAGAGCCACTGGAACTTTCGCCTTAATGGCTAGAGTGGCCATTATCTCAAAAATAGTAGTAAGTCCTGCGTATTTTATAGCACCCTCCGAGACATCAATAATTACCGGCACACCAAGCTCTTCCGCGGCTTGGATAATTCCCATGGTCGTTTCTAAATTCTGCGTATTAAAAGCCGGGTAAGCGAACTTGCCTACCACATCCCTACCGCTATTTGGAAATAATTGTTTGATGTGTACTAACATAGCCCTAAAGCAATATCAAATTTCTAATATCTAATTCCTAATTATCAAGACAATAATTATTTCCTATTTGTTAGAAGTTAGTAACTAGAAATTTCCTACTAATCTTTTTTCTTTGCTACCAACTGTAGTATCTGTTCTTTCTCTTTAAGAGAAGCACTACTCACGGCTTTTAAACTCAACATTTTTGAAACACAGAAAATCCCGCCCTCTTGTTTCTATTCGTATTTACAATTCATTGCGCTAATCTTTTTTCTGCCATATGTCTTCGAACTGGCTAGTGGTAGAATTATACATTCGAACGCTTTTTAAATTATTAGCTACGACATGTTGCATCGCATTCTTATATTCACCGATACTTTGCTGTGTATGTGCCTCAGAAATTTTTTTATCGTCATACCCATGCAAATTCCTATATAACGCCTCGCCATCAAGTGCGTCAGTAATGGTTTGAGATATCTTTTCACTTAATAACTGGTGTAACCCCGCAGACTCCTGCGCAGAAATGCCTTTTGGCATACCAAAGTCAGTTCCAATTGTAATAGTCAGACCATCTCCACCAACACGACTTTTTCCCACATATTGCTTTACTTGTCCAAGAAAATCAAACACTACGTCTGTAGATAACTCCTCATACTTATCTGCTATTTGTTCAGGTGAAAGCTCTGTGCTTGCTTCAAGCTGTTGGTCCAAATTGTTAGCTTCTTGCAGAATAGCAGTAGCTTCAGTAACCGTAGCTAAGTCACCAAATTGTTCAGCTTCTTGCAAGACATCTTGCGCACTAGCCTCTACGGTCGCAACATCAGTCTTGGCAACAGCCACATCCTCCGGAGCGGCTTCAGCACTTGCATCTTTTGTCTCAGTCGCAACATCTGGCGTAGCCTCCGCGCTAGTCTCTTGCTTTGCCTTCGTTTCAGCAGCAAATCTTCTTTTTATCTCCGTCAATGATTCAACCATAAATTTAGACTTTATTAATTTTACTTCTTATTTTCTCCATCTCCTGAGCCTCCTTGTTGCGTGAAAATATTCGAAAAAGCCTACGAAGCCGTACCCGGAGCTCTTGCATGCGCGTAAGAATAATTTGTAATTTATCTTTGGTCATGGTTATTTCTTAATTGTATAAGTTATACACATCTACCACCTCAACTAACCAATTACAATGGTTAAAATGCAAAAACTATCTATTCATATGTAATGTCTGGAGGAGTCAACCGTACCAGAGATTTTAAATACCCTAAATATCATTTTCAATAAATTCGCTACTAACATCAGACTAACTCAAGCAATGCGACACAATACCTTGTTCCATACCCAACTCAAGGCTTGGCCGAAATATAAAATCTGTTCTTAATAACGATCATATTTTACTTCCACATAATAGTCAACTAAACTTATTTTAACATATTAACCCAACGTAATACCAAACCAGACCCATAGGTATTTCTAAATTTTGCGTATTAAAAGCCGGGTAAGCGAACTTGTCTAGCACATCCCTACCGCTATTTGGAAATAATTGTTTGATGTCTACTAACATAGCCCTAAAGCAATATCAAATTTCTAATATCTAATTCCTAATTATCAAGACAATGAGTTCATATTGATTAGACATTAGAAATTAGTAACTAGAAATTTCCTACTAATCTTTCTTCTTCGCCACCATTTTTAGCACGCGGTCCTTAGCTTTTAGGTCTGTAACCGGAATAGCCCGAAAAGACTTGAGCTTAGCAAGATGTGCCTCTAGCGCATGACGAGACAAGAGCCCCTCTATGGGTCCTACCTTTTGCACTACGCTCCCAGCATTTACAGGGCCCCAAGAAAGAGCTTCTGCGTGAGTCTTGCCGTAGATAAGCGCGGCTATATAAGCAGTGGTAAAACTGTCCCCTGCTCCAGTTGCCTCGATCCTTGGCCCAGGAAATTCTGGAATGTAGAAGAACCCCTCGTCACTATGTGAGTAAGCACCTCTCCTACCATCTGTAAGCGCCACTGCTTTAGGGCCAAGCTTACGCAGACGCTTACAAAGTTCTTCCGGGTCGCGCGTATCATCACCCACCCACCTTTGGGCTTCTTCTACGTTGACCGATAGCACATCTGTTCGCTCCAAGATAGGTTTATTTACTTTTATGCCAGCCTTAAGCTGATA
>JAHFJI010000078.1 GCA_023245955.1 Candidatus Doudnabacteria bacterium
CCAACAACTTCTACGACAGCCCTCCAAACTATATAGGCACGGGTAGGGGATAGTTTATAATAAGCTAGCAGCGTTAGACCTTACGAAGAGTTTCCTAACCTCGTCGATAATGCTGTACCATTTCCCAGTTTTTGATAAAGCAATGACCGCTTCAAACGGTTCCTTAAGTGTAAATTGCAGTTTTTCACCGTCTAAAGTAGCGTTCGAAAGTATGAAGTCGATGAGGTAGCGTTTTTGCTCTACTTTCGTACTTTCAGCGTCAAATAGTTCAACGGCACGACTGCATACGTCTAGTAAGTAGCTTGCACCAATAACAAATGCTTTATCGCTAGCACTATGGTCTTGTAAGTCATCAAGCAGTTCTTTCTGGCGTTTCTCAATCTTTTTTCGTTCTTCTGAATTAGGAACCTTACCGAATGTGCTTTGCATTATTATGTCAAACGACCCTAGCTCATACTCAAAAGAATACACGCCACCATAATCCAATATCAGGAGGTCAAAGGTAGTATAAGTGCTCATTATTTTTGCTAGTATTATTTCTTGTTGGCTTCTTGGTCAAGGATGTCATGCACCTCAATAAGCAGTGATTTATTTGAGAGTCTTGTTTCGTAAAGTGAAAACAATGTGCTTACAATCATGGCTGACACTGCAGTAGCAAAAGCAACTACCCCAGCGTCACTGTATTTAAGAAAAATAAAGAGCATTGACACACAAGCTAACATTAACGCTCCGATAGCCATACTAATCATATAGCGTGAAAGCTCGATACGCTTCTTAAGAATTTTGAGCTGCACGATTAAATCAGTGTGTATGTAACCACCGTCGTAATCTTTCTTAAATGTCCTTATAACGTTTGCTGTGCCAAGATAGCGATTGACATAGCCAAGAGTAAGGATAGCGATAGCTGGGAACAATAATGCTGGAGTGTTAATGGACATTTCCATGATTTAACCTAAGCCGCTGAGGAACCGTAGTAGGGGTCGTCTTTAGATATAGTCATGTCCAATTCGGTGAAATGTGACCTGTTAGCGATAGCCGATTCCCGAAGTGCTACCAGTAGGCTAATGAATCCGAATGATAGTCCGACAACAAAGATAACTTTTGCAAGTGAGTTTAGCTCTAGAACCGTACAAGCAGCCGCAGCGATAGCACTGGCAGCACCACAAGCAGAAAGCGTCAACATAGCCGCTTGTAATGAAAGACGTTGTCTTAGAGCAAGCATCGTCTTATCTTGCTTATAGTGTTTTGTTTCTTTCATGTGGTCTTTGATAAGAAAATTCCTATTGAGCCAGCCTATAGAAAAGATAATGGATTGTGGAATCTAAGCACTAATTCACTCCCATTTCCTAAAGATTTTAAGATTGCAGAAAGAAACATTGTTTATATTCCGACAGGAGAGTTTGGTGGAAACCATAAACATCCACGAACCGAGGCCTTCGTTGGCGTAGGAGAAGACCTTTTTATTGTCTGGCAAGACAACGCAGGCAAGAAACAAGAAGATATGATGACGGGTGGTAAGCAGTTGTATCTTTTCATTGTTGAGCCATTTACTCCTCACGCTGTAGTTAATAGAGGCTCAGGGTTTGCTATATTGGCTGAGTTTGCAGATGGCCCAAATATAAATGTTGAGCGAGCGGAAGTTCTAGACAATTGAAGTTAAGATCGTTCTGACTTCGTTCAGTGTGTTTTACCAAATACTTTCAAATAATGTTGCATAAGCATTTCGCATGTGGTAAGGTGTATCCTAATGCATAAAAATAATAGGCATTCCATAGCATGAAAAAGCTCTGGATACCTATTCCAGGAACAGCCCTTCGGGGCTGTTTTTTTATGCAGAAAACAAATTAAACGGAGGGTAATAAATGACCAACAACTATAAAGGTGTTGAAGACACCGTAACGTTTAGCGAGGTAGTGAATAAACTTCGCGACTTTTGCCTCAAAAAGGGCTTCTGCGAAGTCAGTACGCAGGATCGGCTCAGCATTTTGGCAGCCTGCGAAGACCCCGACACAGTGGCAACTTATGACTACATGGGGCAAGTGTGGCCCTTGCCACAAACCGGGCAGATGTGGCTAGAATACGAACTCCTTACTAAGCCAGAACTTCCTGGGGTCTTTTGTGTGAGCACCAGTTATCGGAACGAACAAAATCCTGTTCCAGGCAGGCATAAACTAATCTTCCCCATGTTCGAGTTCGAGATAAAAGGCAGCGTAGAAGACCTAGTGCAATTTGAAACCGAGTTACTAGAATATCTAGGCTTCGGGAACAGCAGTACCTACCGCTATAAAAAATACGATCAGCTAAAACGCTACTACAAAACGAGGGAGCTAACGCATAAACATGAAAATAAAATGCAAAAAGACTTCGGACCAGTCGTATTTTGCAGAGATTTCCCATCGTATACCTCCCCATTCTGGAACATGAAGAAAAAAGGGAGCACACACTCCCATAAAATTGATGTCATACTCCATGGCAATGAAACCATAGGCAGTGCCGAGAGAAGTGTCACCGTAAACGAAATGGCGAAAGAGTTTTACACTATAAGTAACGGCGGCTACGCCAAGAAGTTGTTTGACTTATTCGGCAGAGACCGGGTAGAAAGCGAACTAAGTGACTTCCTCTCACTCAACTTCTTCCCCAGATGCGGCGGGGGCATTGGCCTCACAAGGCTTATAGACGCGGTAAAAAACACCTAGAACTCACTGGACAGAAACATCTACTCTCAAAGGCTTTTCAACCAGTAAATAGTCACTCAGTTTAATCTTTACGCTTTTATGATGTAGCCCAGGGTTAAATGAGATATTTGATTGAGCAAGTAAGGAGTTATCTAAATAGGTCTCTAGCTGAACAACACTCCCAAACGGGTAACATGCCCCGACTACGCAGCCCATTTTATCTTTCACTTCCGCGGGGCTAGCAAATCGAATATCTTTCACGCCCAGTACCTTTTTAAGTTTTTTTGAGTCAAGTTTCTTACTACCCGATAAAACTACTAAAATAAACTTATCTTTTGCTTTCAGCAGCAGTGATTTAGCCCCTTCGTCAAGCGACAGGCCTCGAACTTTTGCGGCTTCTACACTGGTGTAAACGGGGTCGTGATCTATTTCTAGGTAATCTATGGAGTTAGCTTTTAAAACGCCAATAATACTTTCGTAAGGGTTCATAGGCAAAGTATAACATCGGCAGGAGGACACCTAAGCAATAACTGATTCTAATCTTGTACTATCGTGCCACGCCACACTAAGGCCTGACCTTTATGGTCGGGTTTTTGCGTGGTACATACGTCGCGTATATACTGGTTCAATGGCTGCAAAGAATTTAAATGCAACATTTACGGGCACAGTTACGCCTTTTAGTGGGAAAGGACGAGCCTTAGGCTATCCTACGGCGAATATTAGTAAAGATACAGAATTAGCAGATGGCGTCTACTTTGGCTTTGCCAACCTTGCAAATTTCCAAGACCACCCAGCATTAATCTTTATTGGTACGCCAACAACTGTTGGAGACCATGATCGTCGTATTGAGGCACATTTATTAGATATTAAAGACCAGGATTACTATGGCTTAGAGCTCAAATTAACGCTCAGTCACTATTCACGTCCTAGCCAAACGTTCCAATCTTTGGCGGAGCTAATAACAGCCATGAAAAACGATGAAGCTACTGCCCGGCAATGGTTTGATGCCCAAAAGTCTAAACAGAAAATTACCGGATAAAGTAATGTTTACCGGGATTATTACAGCTACAACAAGTATTACAAAGTCATCCCCCGACAATAACGGGCTAACTGTTACGTTTGCTAAACCGAAAAACTGGGATGATCTAAAAGA
>JAHFJI010000079.1 GCA_023245955.1 Candidatus Doudnabacteria bacterium
GCCGCTTTGTTATTGTTTATCGCCTGGGCCATTACGAAGGATACTAGAGCTACGACTATTATTGTGGTACTCATTGATGCAGTTGGTGCCATACCAACTATATACAAAGCCTATAAAAAACCTAAGACAGAAGCATATCTCCAGTGGTTCACTTCAGCCGTAGCTGGGCTCTTCGCCATCATTGCCGTACTTGGTCACGACTACATTCTCATTGTTTATCCAGCATATGTGATAGTGGCGAATGGCCTTATTATGCTTGCAAAATATGTGGGCACACAACGTCTGCAAACAGAAGCAGTCAAGTAGTTTTTGCCTGAAACTTTAATTCACAAAAATAGTTTCACACCTGCTCTGCTGCGACTTCGCTAAATTGCAGTAGCAACAACCCCTACGACAGCCTTTAAACTCTTGTGTTAAGATAACTATATGAATGACCAACAACTAGAAGATTTAAAACAATTCATTGATTCTAGGATTTCTCAGACTGAAGCTAGGTTTGATGGGAAACTTGAGGATTTAGGAGAAAACTTGCAGGAAAAAATAGAAAACCTACGGAAAGAAATGCTGGATGGGTTTGCTGGTGTTGGTGAAGCAATAGAAGAAATTAATAAACATATTGATGAGCGGCTAACAAAACTCGAGCAACAAGCAGCTTGAATTCAGTAATATAAACCCCCACGACAACCCTACAGCAAAAGTGTTATGAAATCTAATAAGGCCATTAATAGTCTGGACAAAGTACTACTATTGTGGTATTTTATTTTTATGTCAACTACCCACAAAGCTCTACGAGTCTTAGGGATACAAACTGCAATTAACGGGTTTCACCGTGAAGACGAGATTGTTAATAATTACCTACAAGAATATGGGGTAGAATCTATATACGATTTACCACTTAAAGGCATGCTGCGCGAAGAACGTGATGTACTTGCTAACCGTATAAAAACTTTGGTGTTTGTCAGTGGTGGTTTAGTGTGCCGTATGGCTGCAGTCGTACTGGCTGTAGAAGGCGCTCAACAAATCGTTACTCTTATGTAAACCCTGTCCAAGCATAAGCATATCTATAGGCTATAAAGTACTCCGTTAAGAATACTTAAGAGGCGGCTGTCAACATATCTATGCGACTTTCAAATTCTGCTCGAAGATTTTCGTCTTCAATATAGCGGATTCTACTAGATAATATACTTGCCAGTTCTTCAGTAGTCTGTCTAGGAACTCCATCTTGTTCTTGTATCTCCGCCCATACAATCAGAGCTTTATCTATATGACTTCTGATACCACTAGTTGCAACTTGGCGTAAAAAGCCATAGGTATTAGATACACGTTGTGATAATGAAGCAGTTCGGGATTCAGCTCCTTTAATTTCCTTAAATGTGTTTTGATATTGTTTGAATAGTTCTACTAGAGTTTCTGGTGCTCTGCGACTTCGTAAATATAAATACCATTCTCCGGAACCAAACAGATTTTGTATGGCCTCTGGATCCATCATGTTGCGAAAAAGATTATAGCCAAGCCGCAGACGTTTTGTCTTCTCCAAATATGGAGCTGCCTGAAAAAAGAGAAGAACCCCGCCACTACTTATAAGTTCACGTAAAGTTTGGAAATCGGTATCACCAGGCAGTACGTCTTTGGTAACACCGTTGAGGACTTTAGCAGCTTTAAGAATACTCGTAGAATGTTCACTAGATACTGATGAACCTGAACCCAAGGGTGGTTGTGGCGTGCTATAGCTTTCAAACGCTTCTTTAGCAACTATTAACTCAATTTCAGCTAATCTATCCTCGGCTTTTTCTAAAGTACCAATAGTCTTGCGGCGAGACGATTGGTAGTAACGGCTCATAATAGTAGTAAATTTTATAGTGTCACCTAACAATGTGGGTAAATCAATTTCTTTCGCCATTCTCTTACCCAACCGTACATAGTTAAAAAAACTCATTTTTGCAATATCTTCAATTGAATAATTACTGCCAAAATAATATTCTGCAAGTCTTTGACTATACTTAGTATGCTGTTCTGCCTCTTGCTCCGCCTCTTTTGGAACATCTTCAAGAATACCAAATTCTAAATCCAGATTAATGCGATCCAGTCGATCTATGGTTTCTGTGTATCTTTTCAGATCACTAAGTGCAGAGCCTAACCTTTCTTCTGGTGGAGGAATTATCTCACCTGACTTTATGTCCCCGTTTTCATTAATCATTTTACCTACCTTATTGTTATAAATCTTATCAGAATTATGCTCAGTTATTTTGATTTTGCAAGCATAGCTGTTTTAAATTCTCGTAGCAACAACCCCTACGACAGCCCTACAAACATAAAACTCCCTTATGGGAGTTTTATGCTAAGTATTGTTAGTTATTTGGGTTGTTCATAAGGCCTCCTTTCTTCATTGCGTCAATTAGCCGCGTTAACCCAATCCCAGCGCCGCAGCGGGGGAAGAAGTTAAGCCCCAGGAACTCATGTAGTTCTTTTTCTACCCGGTCTTTGCCAAAAAGATCAAATAATTTTTGGGCATACTTACCGTTGCTAATGGTGTAAAACTCGTGAGTCATTTCCCTGACGTTGTTACTGCGCTCAGCACTGCCGATGGTCTCGTTGCCGTAAAGAATCACATCTATTTTATGAGCATGAGTCTTACCTTTCTTTTTCATGTTCCAAAATGGTGATGTGTAAGTGGGGAAATCCTGGCAAAAGACTACCGGGCCAAAGTCTGTTTGCATGCTATTTTCATGCTTATGGGTAAGTTCCCTGGTCTTGTAATAATCCTTAAGCGCATCATAGGTTTTGTAATGAAACCCGGAGCTTTTGCCAAATCCGAGATATTCCAGCAGCTCTGTTTCAAATTGCTGCAGTTCTTTGATGCTACCCTTCAGTTCAAACTCGAACATCGGGAAGATAAGTTTGTGCCTACCAGGCACGGGGTTTTGCTCATTCCGGTAACTCGTACTAACACAGAAGACGCCGGGCAACTTAGGACGGGTGAGCAGCTCATACTCTAGCCACATTTGTCCAGTTTGTGGCAGCGGCCATACTTCCTTAGCGTAGTTGTAGGTGGCCACTGTGTCTGGATCCTCACACGCAGCCAATATACTTAGCCGGTCTTGAGTGCTAACTTCACAAAAACCTTTTGTTAGACAAAAGCTACGTAGCTTATTAACTACCTCGCTAAAGCCAATGCTATCCTCAACCCCTTTATAATTATTTATCATTTTTACCTCCTTTTAGGTTTGTAAAATTTAATGCATAAAAAAACAGCCCCGAAGGGCTGTTCCATATAAAAGGGTTCTTTGCTTTTTAAGCATCGGAACCCTTATGTTTATGCATTAGGATATAAGTTAGCATAAACAATATGCCAATGCAACACTATTTTTATATAATTTGGTATTATCTTTTAATGCATAAACGTTTTGGGTTTAGACGGACAACGCTGATTACGTTGGGTTTGGCAGCGTTTTTGGCCGGGCTAGGTCTGGCGCGTACCAAACTTTACGCGGATGGCGGCTGGGTGTGGCTGACTTTATTACTAGTTTTAGTGACAGCCCGCAAAAAGAATGCGCAGGTTGCAGTCTGTATTGTGCTATTTGGTTTGGCTTTTGGCTGGTGGCGGGGAAGCGGCTATGTGCATCAGCTGGCCTGGTATGGCCGTCTAGCCAACCGCCCAGTTATTGTAAAAGGTATAGCTGATAGTGACGGCACTTATGGCAGCAATACCCAACTGGTATTTGATCTAAACCATCTGCAGGTACAAGACCCCGTAGCAATAGGCCTGGTGGGTAAATTGAGAATTAAAGGCTTTGGTGTGCCCATGGTGTATAAA
>JAHFJI010000002.1 GCA_023245955.1 Candidatus Doudnabacteria bacterium
CGTAATAGATGGCCTGGGATCCAAGGCCAACTGTTAGGCTCATAGTATGAGCCGCTCCGCCCCGACCAACTTCCGACGCTATTTTCTTTTTTATATTGAAAACAGGTCGGGGCTGGGGCACAACCTGGATCAAAGCTTTGAAGGAGGCTTTATGTCCAATCGCAAATTTTTCTCCAGCACACTGCTGGCGCTCGTCGCAAGCTTTTTCGCGCTGATGGTCACCCCAGTCTTCGCGCAAACCACGCCAGTCCGCGCGGGTATGCCCCAGCGGACAGTTGTAGCGCCTGAAGATCTCGCAGCCTTCACCTGTCCGCCGGCTATCGAGTTTTCCGTCTTTAAGGGAAACATCGGAGACGGCATCGAGCGGAACGCCGGTACGTTCCGATTCAGCGCTTTTACATCGAACACGCTGAACTCGGAATTTGTCAGAGTGTGGACGTTCAGAACGTTCACGTTCGACAGCGGCTACGGACGCACCACGCTTGGTCGCCCGGAGGCCCATTCGTGGTTTGACGTCAAGGTCGAAAAGCCAGGCTGGATCGTGATCCGCTATTGGATCCAGGGCGCGTCGATTATGACAGCCGAAGAGCTTCACCCTAGCGGTGGAGCATTTGAAGGGCAGCTTGCTCTTTACACCAACCAAAATGGTGGTCTTTGTATCTTCGAAACATGGAGCGTTCCCGAGTTTTTCGCCATTAGCTCCCTCGGTCGGCGCCTACAATACGGCGCATTTGGCAACAACGCAAGTCTTATGTTTGACCACCTTTGCTTCTGGCGGGTACCGACGTACCTCGGACAGAACCATCTGGCGTTCAACCAAGTGACCATCGGCGCTGACAGTGTGACCTGGCAACCTCTGGAACTGTTCTTGCCGGGCACGAGCATGAGATTCAACATCGGGTGGCTTAAAGTCACTTTTCCCACCTGCCAATAGGTGGGTGGTGTACATTGCTGGAAGGCTTTTTGGCTGAAGTTGCGACTTTGTGAGGCGGTAGGATTAGTTTGGAAGTTTGGGCACATGCTCAATACAACCAAGCTAAGACTACCGCCTCTTTTCTTTATCTATTATTTTCCTATCCAACTTTTAAGCCTTATAACTCTTATCTCTACACCCCCAAAATTCTACTGCACAATATTTATCTGGTTGCGATATTGTCAACAGGTCTCTTTCAAAAGCCCACCATTCCACCTCCTGTCATTCCGGAAGCCATAAGGCTTTGCGCAGGCTATCCGGAATCCATCTTAAAACCTGGATCCCGGCTTCCCGACTCAGAGTACGGGATAAACATAAGGCCGGGATGACAAGACAAAATACAGTTACTTTTGAAAGAGGTCTAATGATCGTCTTTGGCATTAAAAAAAGACCATCAGCGATAGATGCGGATGGTCTTTTTTGTATCAAATGCTATGCAATATTTAGCGCAACCTTAAGTTCTTTAACTTCGCTCTCAATTTTGTTCATGCGGTGATCTCGCATATCTAGACGGCGTCTCACTTGTTGGAAATTGGTATCTATAGAATCTAGTACTGTGGCAGTAACTTCATCAGTATAGTTCTCTAAGTTCTTTTGTAGAGTTTCAAGACCTGTTTTCAAATCTGTCTTAGTAGCCATCTCAGCACGAACATTCTCCAAATCTGTCTTAGTAGCCATCTCTCCACGAATGGTTGCAATGCTAGTGCTTATTTGAGCAATGGCTTCATTAAATTGTTCCAATGTTAGTTCAGACATATAATGTTTGTTTCTTTTAACTGAAGTTAATACTATTTAAAGTTTATCACCATAGCTTTATGTGTCAATGTCCAATATTTTTGGTCTTAAATATGACTGAATTACTATATGTACAGTGCTAAAGGCATCCTTGATCCAAACATGTGGGAATAAGTTTTTGGGATGAGCCCAAGCCTATCTAACTTGGCTAGAAGTGTTAAAGCTTTTTCTGTTCTTAATACTTTTTGCATTTTTGGTAAGCTATTTATCTTGGCAATTTCATTTGCTAAATCTGGCTTATCTTTTAATAATTCTTCTACAGTTAAAATTTGTACGTTAAGTTTTAAGTGATGGGCAATTACTCCAATTCTTGGCACATGAAAAGCAAAAGCAATTAGAGTTACAATCTTTTTGTCTACTATTGGCTTCAATGCCTCTAGTTGCTCGTATGTATTATTAGTCGCTCTGTCTATTGTTTGTATATTTTGGATATCTATTTTACGCTCTACTAAAAACTGCTTCATTAGGTCTGCAGTTTTATTTGTTTTAGAGCCGTAAGTTTGTTCCGCTATTAAAACTATTTTTGGATCATTTATAAGCCAGGGTTCCGTCCGCCAGCTGGCGGACGGAACGACAGAGCGAGCGAGCCATTTTAGATACTCCAAAGTAGCCTCAAGCGCAAGAATTGAATGCTGGCTCAAGGCCGGCTCTCCATGAGCATTTATATAAGATGAATAGGGAAGTGGGAAAATCATTGGTTAAGCGGGATTAACTAGGTCTTATAGGACTTATATGTCACATAAGTCCTATTGGATCTATAACACCCAGGCCAAAGGAAGGAAGGCTTGCCAAATGGTGCTAAATCGACTATAGTATAGGGTCTTTTTAGGACGTGAACAATGGTGGGGCACAGAAGTAAGTAAACAAGAATTAAGTACTATTCGCTTACGTAACTCTCAGCTACTTATTTACTTAATTCAGTATTAATACTAAATCAGTGTATTTATGAGTAGATTGATACGCATAGTGGGTTTTTTGGGCTTTATCTTAATAAGCTCCGTGTTTCTTGCAAGTAAAGCAGAGGCAGCACTGCCAGCTAAT
The DNA here is from genome assembly GCA_023245955.1 of Candidatus Doudnabacteria bacterium. GTDB lineage: Bacteria > Patescibacteriota > Doudnabacteria > UBA920 > UBA920 > JAEUSE01. The sequence goes on from JAHFJI010000002.1 coordinate 2,810, forward strand.
TTTCAGGCCACGCCTATCATAACTTCGGGCCTTAACGGTCCAAGCGGATTTGGCATAGCTCCAGATGGTCGGATATTTATTTTAGAGCGCACTGGAGCAATTAAGATCTATAAAGGTGGACAGCTCCTTCCTACACCATTTGCAACACTACCAAGTGCAGCCACAGGCGATAGAGGACTGATAGGCGTGGCGTTTGATCCAGACTTTGCTACTAATCATTTTGTCTATTTTTACTATACAGCTGCAGAGGATATTTTAAATCGCTTAGTTAGGTTCAACGCAAGTGTAGATGTTGCCACAGAGCCACCTGTAGAAATATATAAAACTCACACACCCTCACAGTTTTTACATTCTGGTGGTAGTGTGGTCTTTGGACCAGATGGCAAAATATATTTAGCCATAGGTGATAATGGTTATCCACCAAACGGACAAGACCTAACCAATGCACACGGAAAAATTTTGCGAGTAAACCGGGATGGGAGTATCCCCAACGATAATCCCTTTATAAATACTCCAGGGGCTTTACCAGAAATCTGGGCATACGGATTTCGCAATCCTTGGCGGTTTCAGTTTGACTCCTTAACCGGTAAAATGTATGGCGGAGATGTGGGAGAGTCTAGCTTTGAAGAACTAAACGAAATAAAACGAGGGAGTAATTATGGCTGGCCTATCTGCGAGGGGTATTGCACGCAGTATACTCAGCCACTCTACGCTTACGCCCACTCAGGTCCAAGCTCGGCTGTAACTGCTGGCCCGGTTTATCGTGGAAGTATGTTTCCAAGTAGTTATAATGGAAGTTTCTTTTTTGCCGACTACGGGCAAGGGTTTATCAAGCGTGCACTCTTTGATAACGCGGGTGCGGTATCCAGCGTAGAAGATTTTGATATTGGAGCAGGTAGTGTAGTAGATTTGCATACTGCGGGCGATGGTTCTCTCTACTACATTACTTATTATCCAGGGAGACTGTATAGAATCAATTACTCCACGGGTAATCACATACCCGTAGCCAACAGTAGCAGTGACGTCACTTCTGGGATTAATCCTCTTACAGCGCATTTCTCCAGCCTAGGTAGCTTTGACCCCGATGGAGATACTTTGAGTTACCTATGGAAATTTGGAGACGGTACTACCAGCACACAAGCCAACCCCGTTCATGTTTTTTCCAATGCCGGTGCATATGTAGTGGAATTAACTGTAAGTGATAGCCAGACACAAGCCATCGCAGTCCCTCTAGTTGTGCAGGCGGGGCTCACACCCACTGTTGTTATAGGCTTACCCCTAAATAACTCAACTTACAAAGCAGGGGATACAATTTTCTATAGTGGCCATGGTTTAGACGGAGCTGGGTTTGACTTACCGGACTCTGCTTTTACGACTGAAGTTCGTTTTCACCACCACGACCACATACACCCATTCCTTGGACCCGTACCTGGAAAAAATGGAAGTTTTAGCATACCTACTACAGGAGAAGCTGACCCAGACACTTGGTACGAAATACGCATAACTGGCACGGACGTAAATGGGCTTAGCAATACAGCTGTAGTGAACATCCACCCCAAGACTTCTACCATAACTTTTGTTACAAATCCCGCGGGTCTAGATATAGACTTAGATGGTAGCCCGGTACATACACCTGTCTCCGTACTTGGCGTTGTGGGCTTTAATAGGCTTATCAACGCACCAGCACAAGGACATAATAATAATTATTATGTATTTAGCTCTTGGTCAGACTCTGGCACTGCTTCTCACTTTATTGCCTTTCCCGACACAGATACTACCGTAACTGCAAACTTTACAGTTGGGACTAGTGAGTGCAATAGCGTGGGCGTGAATGCATTTATTGGTTGCTACCACTCCGGTAAGACTCTGTCTGATCTCCGGCTCATCCGAACTGACCCACAGATCAACTTTACTTGGGGTGCCAATGCTCCAGGCCTAGGATTGCCTATAGACGATTTTTCCGTTCGCTGGAGTGGAAACATAAACTTTACCGCTGGTGAATATGACTTTACCACTCAAATGGATGATGGGGTCAGGGTGTATATAGACGGAGTACTAGTTCAAGACTACTGGATAGAACAGTCTGCGGTACCACACACAAGCCACACAAGCCTCACCGCTGGAGTTCACAGAATTGTAGTAGAGTATTTTGAAGCGGGCGGAGACGCCTCGGCCAAGCTTACTTGGGTACGCACTGGGGACATTGTTCCAGTGATTTCCTGCGATGTGCCTATATATGGAGCTTTTAACGCCTGCTACTATTACCCAACTAACTTCGCAGATTTTAAACTTCAAAGAACAGATGCATACCCGCTCAATTTAGATTTTGGACTGGGTAGCCCAGATCCAGTTATACCTGTAGATACTTTTAGTGCTACCTGGATAGGCAATTTTAGTTTTGAAGCTTCTGAATACACTTTTACGGTCACAGCAGACGATGGTGTCAGACTCTTGCTTGATGGAAACATCGTACTGGATAAGTTCTTTGACCAACCAGCTAGCACGTACACAGTTAAGCTGAATCTAACGGCTGGAGTTCACACAGTAAAGCTTTTGTATTACGAAAACTATTGGCAAGCAATAGCAAAACTGAGTTGGGCAAAAACCAGTAATCTACCACCCGATCCAACCGCTACCTGCGATGTGCCAAATGTAGGAGCATTTAAAGCTTGCTACTTTGATAATGCCGACTTTACCAATTTAAAGTTGGCAAGAACGGACAATGCTATTAACTTTGATTTTGGGCAAGCCTCTCCAGACCCGCTAGTTGGCCCAGATACCTTTAGCGCTACTTGGCTTGGTACATTTACCTTTAATGCTGGCACGTACGAGTTTGTAGCTACTGCTGACGATGGCATGAAAGTCTTTGTAGATGGACAGGTGATAATAGACCAATTCCATGACCAACCAGCCACTACTTATACAGCAAGAATGGATTTAACTACTGGCCAACACGTAATAAAAGTACTTTATTACGATAATTACGGGGATGCAGTAAGCAAACTTAGCTGGACACAAGTCGGCAGTCCACCACCACCCCCAGTGCTCAACTGTACTACTCCAGGCAAGGATAACTTTACTGGTTGTTACTACGATAACAAAGACTTTACCAATCTAAAACTGGTTAAAACCGATAACGCTATTAACTTTGATTTTGGTGCTGAGAGCCCGGACTTAAAGATTGGTAGAGAGGAATTTAGTATTCGCTGGAGCGGAGACTTTGATCTTGTAACCGGTAACTACATTTTCACCACCAAGTCAGATGACGGAGTGAGGCTGTATGTAGACAACACACTACTGATAGACAAATGGGTAAACCAAGGTCCAACTACCTATACAGCACCAGTTTCGCTCGCTACCGGTAATCACAATATACGCCTAGAATATTATGAAAACTGGGGTGATGCTTCTGTAAGTCTTGCCTGGGCAAAGCAATAGCAGCTTGCTAATCTAACCAGCAATCAAGTATAATGAGACAAACAAAAAAACCGCAATTCTGCGGTTTTTGTCTTGAAAGAGGATCACATGAAACGAAATCAGGGGATGGTTTTTGCCATGGTTATGTTCACCTTGGCACTTCTCACAACATTTTTTCTATTACTCCTCCAGGTTTTAATGGAGGGTAATAGATGAGGCGCTGTAGTAATACAAGCGCCTTTTACTTTTTTAATGCACCAAATACTTAGTTACAGTTATCCAGGTACCCACATATGGCCGGACTTCTGCAAACCCTTTTTCTTCTAGTTGTTCAAAGTTATGCGGCACTGGTGGTTTGCTAGAACCAAACCCATTGGTGGAAACTAGCCAGAGCAGTTCACCGGGCTTAGCGCCAGTTTCAAACCTTGGCAACAAATCTGCATTGGTTAAGATAGCTGTGCCAGCAAAATGAGGCATATTACTTACCTCGGTATTTCCACCGGTGAAAAGTAATGGCTTAGGCCAACCAGCAGACGCATTAGCAGGTTCTTCACTGGCGCTAGACGCGTCATTGCTCAAGTCTTGTAAGCTAAACTGCTTAGAAGACATGGCGAATGGAGCCTGTGGAGCAGACTTTGGCGGGGGGGTCTGTGTCAGATAATATTTTAAGTTAAAGAACTCAAAGCTGGTACCAGCTACTAACTGGTCACCTGCGCGCATGTTCTCTTGTAGATAATGCACCACGCCATTCATACCGGGCTTAGTAGCCACGTCCAAATCTTTCCAGTAATGCCAAAAAGCTCCAAAGTTAGACAGAACGTATAGGACCAATAGTACATATAGTACAGATTGGCGACGCAGATTGGTAAGCCAGATAGCCAAAGCAATTGTATAGAAAGGAGAAGTATAAAGAAAATATCTGACTAGATAAACCGATGAGCTCTCACCTTTTAAGTGGGCTAAAATAGCGAACAAGATAGAGCCTGCAAATGGAGCCACAAGCGCGAGCAATATGAGCCACTTGTGAGCACTGTCCGTTTCCCTTACAAATTGAACTATAAAGTATAGGGTAAATATAGTGGCGAGAATTACTAGCACCTGCGTATTCCTCTCGGTAATATCTATACCTATGCCAAGCAACATTTGCCAAAGCGTAGTCGGGATACTCCATCTATCTAGTGGTGGAATCCAGTAACCCGCACCTACCTGTTTAAACTGAAACAAAAACCATTTAAACCAAGGAGCGAAGACCGCGAGCAGTAACAAGTAACTAGTAATAAGTAATGAGTATTTTTTAAACTCAAGGCGATATGAATAAATATGGTAGCAGAGAGCATAGAAACACAGAGCAGCTACAGTAAAGAGTAAGTAATAGTGAGTAAGTACTGCTAAGCCAGAGACAAGACCAAATAAAATGTAGCATATTACTTGTCTCTTGTTTTTTGTCTCTCCCAAGCTCTTTACTAAAAAATAGGCTGCTAGCAAGCTTAGAAAAGCACCAAAGGTATACATACGGGCCTCGGTTGCATATTGAATTTGGAATGGACTGAGGCTTATGAGTAGTGCTGCTATTAGCGCCGCTTTTTCAGATTTGAATGCAACTTTTACAAATGCATAGCCTGCAAGTGCAGTGAGTACACCAAAGAATACAGAAAAGCCACGAAGCGCAAGTAAACTATCGCCAAAGCCATAACTCCAAAGCCTGAGCGCTACATAATAGACTGGAGGATGAACATCTAAACCAATCCGGTAAAACATCTCACCCCAAGAGTACTTTATGAGCAACGCAGAAAAAGCTTCGTCGTGCCAAAGAGAAATGTCTAGGTTATGGTAAAGACGAAGAATGAGGCCGAGGCAAGTAATAATGATCAGACTTGCATAGACTTTTACTTTATTCATATTGTTAATTGTTTATTTTTCATTTCTATATGCTTGGTTTAAGTATAATAAAATAAAACCAGCCAGCAATAACAAGAACCCGTCGCCGAGTAACATGGAGTAGTTATCTGCTCTTACCAAAGCAAGCATGAACATAAACGCCCCATGAGCCAAATTAGCCCAAGCCGTAAAGCCCAAAAATTCTTCGTAGCGAGACAGGTTACCCGAAGCTTTCCAGAGATATATACCCCAGACTAAATTAATAGTTGCAAACATGGCCTCATAATCCCAACTGTAATTACCATGTCTTAAAAAATAACTAAGCCAGGGGATGCTATGAGTATACTCACTAAAACTCATCAGCAAAAACATAAACACTAGAAAAAACAGGACTACAGACCAAATTCTTACTCCTATTTGTAAATATTGTTTCATAAATTGTTTGTTATTTTTGGTTAATTTTAGGACTTACGCGTTTGGTCAAGTACGAGGCATTTTCTGAGGCTTTGCCGAAGGCGTAGTTATACTACGACGAGGCAAACCGCAAGAAAATAACGAAGTAATTGGCCAAACCCTTGGGGCATAAGTTTTAAAGACGGGCAATTCCTGTCAGTTCATTCAAGCGCGTAAGTCCTAAATTTTATTTTACTATATAGACTGCTACTACGGCCTGACCAAACTTGTTTCGGACCTCAGTTTCTAAGCGTGTATTTGGGTGATACTGTTTAAATTTTTTAATATCAAAAATACTAGATTCAGTAAAAACAATTTTGTCTCCCTCTACAAGGCCATGCTTCCAAATAGGTTTGCCATCTTTTATATAGTCTGCATCTCGCCACGAGTCTTCCGGATCTACTTGGTTATAGGGCTTATTGGCAGGATTATCAATACAGCCAGCAGTCCTAAAATATGCTTCTCTATCACAAGAAGTAGTCCCATCTACTGTAGTTAAATAGTCAACTGTTTGTACAGAGAACTTATCCAGCACAAGATAAGTGTTATCCCGGTTCCCATGCTCTTTCATATACTCACTTACACTAGTTAGGTCAGACCTAAAAGCATAAAAGTTTTCTGCGCTATTAGCAGCATAAATAAAATAGCTTGCATATGACTGTACTGGAATAGCAACCAAGAAACACACCAGTAGCAACTTCAGACTTTGCTTTAGCAATAGTTCCATACGAGGCGAGCCATGCGGATATTTTACTACCAAACCCCATATAAAACTACCTACTTTATATAGACCAAAAGCCGTTATGATAAACACCGCCGGTATAGTGCCAATACTTCTAAGGCCATGTGGGATTCCCTCAGCTGTAGTAATAACGGGCACTAAAAAACTAACAAACCATCCCATTAGAACAAAATGAGGGTACTTGTTTTTTTGCTTTATGGGAGAAAAGGTGTATCGCAAAGCTCGAAAAAACATAACTAGCAAGCCTAATGCAAAAAATGGAGAAACAACTGGAGACAAGAAAGGCAACCCAGAAATGTTATGTCGCCAATTTAGGTCCCCATCCATAAAGTAAGCAGTAAGACTTAATCTGGAAGTTTCTAAGATGGTACCGACAAGGTCGCCATGATTCCAGTCTGGGTTAAATACACTTACTTGTCCGCTACGTCCGGCCAACCACTCCGGATGTTGATAAAAATATCGTCCGAGTGGATATATAACTATGATAAAACTAATTATACTCACAGCAAGTAGCGGTAAATATTTTTTGCTGACACCTCTGAATCCATCTGTTTTTAGGGCAGTTAGAAAAGGCCACAGGACTAGCAACCCGACCAATGGTAGCATAATCCTATAAGCTATGTAGGTGTAAAATCCGAGCGCCAAGGAAGCACCAAAGACAATACTCCACATGTATTGACGTGTGCGAGTTTTGGCAAAATATATACTAAATAGAGAAAGCAAGCACAAAGATGAAAACAAGGGGACTAAATTGGCTCTAAATGCAGTCCTAGATAAAACTATGTACCAGGTATTTGTAGCCATAATGAATCCAGCCAAAAGCGCAATGATAGTAGGTGCAAAGTACCCACTAGATACTGGTACTGGAGAGTTTCCCCCTTGTAACATGACAACTTCTTTTTGCAAACCAGTAGAAGCGAAGTTATCTTTGGCCTGTATTTTATCTGACACAGCAGTCTCGCTGGCGCCAAATGAAAACAGCTTTCTGGTAATTAGCAAACATAATATGGTAGAAATTATTCCCACCAGGGCAGATACTAGGTGATGGCTAAACGGACTCCTGCCAAACATCTTTACACTGGTCCAGAGCATATAGAAAAACAAAGCCTCTCTACCATTTCCACGCTCATAAAATGGCTGCAAGTGACCTTGTTCCATTAGATTAATGTCTAGACCATTGGCGGCCTCATCTGGAAACAGGCCTCCAGGCATTGTATTTATTTGATACAGCCTAAAGAATATAGCTAGAGCCAAGACAGAGAAGACCAAAAAATAGTACTTTTTATTGTTCACGTTTGTATTGATTTTTTATTAATTTTTAAGTATAATGTAGTAATCAAATTAACAAATAAACAATTTAGCAGAAATACAAGATAGCCATACTGCCACTGTCACATGCTTAGTTGTTAATATGTTAAATTGATTGCGACTATGGAGCAAAGCCAAAAAAACTACTCAAATATTTTTTTCATAATTAGTGCTATTACAAATATAATAACATGTTTTGTTGTGTGGCACTATGTAAAGATCACAGGGCCTGTAGCGCCCCTCCATTACAATGTAGTTAGCGGTTTTGATGAAATAGGTAAAACCACCGTAGTATATGAGTTGCCAATCTTTGGTTTTATTATCCTATTTTTAAACCTTTTTATCTCTAAATACTTTACTAGGCTCGGGTCCTATATTGGAGTTACTACTTCTGCTACTTCTGCATTCGTAAGTTTGCTATTACTATTTAATGCGTTGTTCCTCTGGCAAGTAGCAGGATAATCAATGTATGTTTAGAAAAAGAACGCTCAGGGAAAGATTCTGGGAAATTTTACCTGGCCTACAATTTTGGCTGGTTTGTTTTGGTTCTATTGCGCTTGCATCCTTCAGGCCTGTTTGGGCGTCGGTTTTTATTATTTGCTTTGACTTATACTGGGTTTTAAAAGCCTGCAATGTTGGCCTTCATTTATTTTCCAGCTATAGAATATTCCGAGTACATGTAACCCTAAACTGGCTAGACAGAGTCAAGTCCTTGGAAGCAGACCCAAATGGCTTTATAAATAAATTAAAATCGGATAGCTACCTGGACAAACGTAGTGTAGCTAGGACATATTTCGCAAAAGAAGCTAAAAGACTGGAGAGCTTTTTCCCCACCCGCACCAAGCGACCAGGCTTTGAAGATATTTATCACATAGTACTGTTTCCATTTGTAGATGAGTCCGTAGAAGTGCTATCTACTACTTTTGATGCACTCATGTCCATTAACTATCCGCACGAGAAAATGTTGATAGTTTTGGCTAGCGAGGAACGAGCAGGCGAGCCAGCCCAAGATACCGCTCGTGCCATTAAGGAAAAGTACTCTGGAGAGTTTGGGAACTTTTTTGTAACCATTCATCCAGACGGCCTAGATGGAGAAATAAAAGGTAAAAGTGCCAACGCAAGCTGGGCTGTGGGAGCAATATTACCCGAACTGGAAAGACTAGGAATTCCGGAAAAGAATGTGATAGTTTCCAATTTTGACAGCGATACTGTGGTACATCCAGAATACCTTGCTCGCGTAACTTACGAATTTTTAACTGCGGAGAAGCCATACAGATCCAGCTACCAACCTATAGCTATTTATAATAACAATATCTGGGACGCACCAGCCTTTATTCGGGTAGTTTCTGTGTCTAACTCATTTTGGCAATTTACCGAAAGTAGCAGGCCGGACCGCTTGCGGACTTTTTCCTCGCATTCTATGACCTTACAGGCTTTAAGCGAGATAGGTTTTTGGAAAAAGGACTTAATTAATGAAGACGGCTTTATTTATTGGCAATGCTACTTGCACTACAAAGGTGATTATAAAGTAGTGCCACTTTTCGTGCCCATAAGCCTAGACACTTGCTTAGCCGATACTACCTGGCAAACCTTTAAAAACCAATATAAACAAAAAAAACGTTGGGCCTACAATGTGGAATATTACCCCCACCTAGTTCCGAAACTGCTTTTTGGCGACGCCCCACTCTGGGACAGACTATATAAACTATTCCAGTACGTAGAGGGTAACTTTAACTGGGCCACAGCTAGCGTACTTATTTCTACCCTTGGACTACTTCCTCTATTCCTAGGTGGGCAGGAGTTTTTGGACAGTGTAGTAGCTTACAATCTACCCGCAGTAACCAAGAACTTAATGCGTGTAGCTTTTGTGTTTATATTCTTTAGCATCTATGTAAACTTAGTACTCTTACCACCCAGACCCGCCAAGTATGGAAAATGGAAAAGTGTTATGATGTACTTACAGTGGCTTTTAGTCCCGTTTGTGTCAGTAGTCTTTGGGAGCATCCCTGCTATTGAAGCACAAACCAGGCTCATGCTAGGTCGCTACATGGAATTCTGGGTAACCCCCAAGCACAGAAAAGGGGAGAGCACGGGATTGCACATGAAAGAAATGAAAACTAATCAAGATAACAATTTAACAATTTAACAATAAAGCATATTTGCTCTTTTGTATTTGTTGTTAAATTGTTAAGTTGTTAAATTGTTTAAATGATAATCTATCTCTTATATTTTGTCTGCAGTTTATTTCTTGCGCTACTAATTACACCCCAGGTAAAACGCTTGGCGGTATATCTTGGTTGCGTAGACAAACCCATCCTGTCAAGAAAAATACATACCAGTCAAATGCCCATGCTAGGAGGCTTGGGTGTTTTTATTTGCTCAGTAGTAGTAATAGGATTAATCGTACTTGCAGGACATTGGAATTTCGATGTTGTACCATTGCGTTTTTTGCTAGCTATAATGTTAGGTGGTATCGTGTTGATGTTTGGCGGATATTTAGATGATAAATTTACATTACCCGCAAAAATATCTTGGTTGTTTCCAGCTTTGGCAGGTTTAATTATAGTAAGCAGTGGCATTGGAATAGGCATAACGGTACTCACCAATCCACTAGGGGGGAACATACCACTTTCTGGTAAAATTTTAGGCCTACCTTTATCTGGACTCTTTGTTTGGATATGGATAATGGGCATGACTTATACGACTAAACTTCTAGATGGTCTAGACGGGCTAGCCGCAGGAGTCGCACTAATTGGCGGGTTAGTCATGTTCACCCTCTCGCTTACAGATAAAATTGATCAACCTACTACAGCAACCTTAGCAATTATATTTGTAGGCGCTTTGGCTGGATATCTATTTTATGCCTTTAACCCAGCATCTATTTTTCTAGGCGAAGGAGGAAGTACTTATCTGGGTTTTTTCTTAGCTGTATTATCAGTACTTACAGGAGCTAAAATTGCCACTGCAGTTCTAGTTATGGGTATCCCCATTTTTGACGTGATCTGGGCCATTATTAGACGTATTTATAGGAAAACTAGTCCTTTTAAAGCCGACCGCGAACATTTACACCATTTACTCCTAGATTCTGGGCTCAGCCAACGTCAGGCTGTGCTCATCTTTTACGCGCTATCGGCCATATTTGGCTTTATGGCAGTCTTTTTGCAGAGTATGGGGAAACTCCTGGCCCTGGGCATTTTATTGGCTCTAATGGTAGGAATTTTAGGTTTTTTGGCTTCTTTCTACAAAAAGAAGCAATTACAAGTCAAAAGTTGACCTATTTGGTTAGATTCTGTATTATATATTGGTGTTTGCATAAGTATTTTTACTTAATTCTTCTTATATGATCGCAGTAATAGAAACCGGCGGGAAACAATATTTAGTTTCCACAGGTAGCAAAGTCCAAATTGAAAAACTAGAAGGCCTAAAAGGCGATACGCTAAAGTTTGACAAAGTCTTATTTACAGCTGAAGGTAGCAAGTACACAGTGGGTAAGCCATACATATCGGGTGCCTCTGTAGAAGCTACTATCATTCGCCAAGGTCGTGGTAAAAAGATTGAAGTACTTAAGTACAAAGCCAAATCCAAGTACCGTAGAAAAATTGGCCACAGACAAAGTTATACCGAAATAGAAGTAACGAAGATATAATATAAAAGACTCCTCAGCGGAGTCTTTTATTAATACATCACAAATCTATTGTGGCATTTATCTTCCCCCTATGGGGGAAGTACCCTGATGTTGCATTAGGGGGATGAGGGTTTAAACCTGCTTAGCTAATAAAACATATATTAGTCTATCTAATACACCTTCTAGATTACTAGGCCTCTTGCATATACTTTAGCCTTGTCATTCTCCCGACTCCGAGTCGGGAAGCCGGAATCCAGGTTTATCCCTGACTTTTAGCCTGGATTCCGGATAATTGCTCGAGGACTCGAAATTTCGGGAATGACAGAGTTGGGTTACGCAAGAAGTCTACTATCTAATTCATTTACTTCTTAAAAAATACCACAACTTAAAGAAACCCTCTCTGTTCCGACTCCGAGTCGGAACATCTCCCCCAAAGGTGGAGAGAAAGAAAAGTTAATTAATATTCTCTTCTCCCTTCCATCGCTCGCGTGAGCGTAATTTCATCTGCATACTCAAGGTCACCACCAGTTGGGATACCACGGGCGATGCGGGTAAGTTTAAGTTCTGGGAATTTTGACCGCAGTAGTTTAGAAATATACATAGCCGTAGTCTCGCCCTCAAGAGTTGGGTTAGTCGCGATAATAATCTCCTGAATACTTGGTTCTTGATTTGTGATTCTAGATTCCAGTGAAGCTATAGCAAGCTTGTCTGCCCCTATCCCTTCCATCGGGTTCAGCACTCCACCGAGTACATGGAACACACCCCGGAATGTACCGGATTTATCTATGGCAACAGCATCTAGCGATTCTTCTACGACACAAACCAAACCTTGGTCACGACTGGAGTTTAGACAGATGGTGCAAGTAGGGGAGTCGGACATAATATGGCAGACTGCACAAAAAATAACTCCTTCTTTGAGCTTGGAAATACTTTCAGAAAAAATATCTAGCTCTATCGGTTCTCGTTTGAGTAAGTAAAAAACCAGCCGCTGAGCAGACCTGGGTCCAATACCGGGAAGTTTACTAAACTCATTTATAGCCTTAGCTAAAGATTTTGGTAGAGAAGTCATAACTTATGGCTCTCTGCTCACGTCTAATGACTGCATAACCGCTTGTGGACTCATGTCGTAAGTTTTGCTTAAGTTTTTAAAGCTGGCTTTTTCCGCGTCAAAGAACAGCTCCACTTGGCCAACTGGACCATTGCGGTGTTTTTTTACGTGCACCTCGGCGATGTTGGGCTTACGTGAGTCGCGGCCTTTGTACATGTCTTCACGGTATATAAACATAACCACGTCTGCATCCTGCTCTATACTTCCAGACTCACGTAAGTCGGAGAGTTGCGGAACTTTATCTGGCCTACTTTCTACTCCACGGTTTAACTGAGACAGTACCAAGACCGGCACATTTAGCTCACGAGCAAGAATCTTTAAGTTACGTGAAATCTCACTAACTTCCTGCACCCGGTTATCGGAATTACCGGTACCACGCCCCTGCATAAGTTGTAAGTAGTCTATTACCAACAGGCTTATACCATGCTCGCTTTGAAGTCTCCTAGCCTTGGTGCGAACTTCCATAATATTTGCACCCGATGCATCGTCTATGTATATAGGTGCCTCACTTAGCGCGCCCATTGCCTCACCGAGCAGACTAAAATCATCTTCGCTTAAGTGCCCGGTACGAATCTTAAACAAATCCACTCCGCTCTGAGAAGACAAGAGCCTGTCTACCAGTTCATCCTTGCTCATTTCCAGCGAGAACATACCTACAGGTTTTTTTTGGTCTACACCAATATACCGAATAATATCCAAGGCCAAAGAAGTTTTGCCCATGGATGGCCTAGCTGCAAGTATTACCAAGTTAGACTTCTGCAATCCACTTAGTAGCTTATCTAAGTCTAAAAACCCAGTAGGTACTCCGCGCATAGTACTGCCATCTCTATGAAGCTCGTCTATGCGCTCAAATGTCTCGTGCAGAATAGTGTTTATGGCGATAAAGTTTTGCTTGAGATGTTTTTGCGATACAGAAAACAGCCTCTGTTCTGCCTTGTCTAAAATATCTTCTATTTCGCCATCTTCTTTGTAAGCTACCCGGGTAATCTCTGTGGCGCTATCTATAAGTCTCCTTAGTGTGCCTTTTTTTCGGACTATATTTGCATAGTGAGCCACGTGAGCTGCTGTGGGCACAGCGTTGACCAGGCTGGTAATGTAAGCGGCGCCCCCGGCCTTGTCCATGAGTTTTTGTTCTTCCAGTAAGTTAGAAACGGTTAGAATGTCTATGGAGATGGTTCGTTCAAACAAATCTAGGATAGCATTGTAAATTACTTTATGCCGGCCGTCATAAAAATCTTCGGAGATAAGTATATCTGCAACCTTAATAATTCCATCCTTGTCTAGCATGAGACAACCCAGCACTGACTGCTCAGCATCTAGGTTTTGCGGTGGTAGTTTGTCTAATGCAGAAATGGTTACTTGGTTCATATTGTTCACGGATACACGAATAACACGGATTACACAGATGTTTACCTACTCAATCTGTCATTGCGAGGAGTAAGTCTGCGAGCGACGTGGCAATCTCTAATGCAAATTTACAATCTCTAACTGTAAAAATCTGTATTTAGATTCTAGCACAATAAAACAGGTTAACTCATTGACAATAGGCAACTAATACCGTGAAGTCTGTGGCTAACCTGTTTCTATGCTGTGGAATATCTATTTTGCTTTAATCTGTTGGCCTTCGGGAGTATCTAAGACTTCAAATCCTTGAGCCTCTATTTGGGCGCGGAGTTCATCAGATTTACTAAAGTCTTTGGTTGCCCGGGCTTGTTTACGAGCGTCCAGTAAGCTTTGTACTTCTGCTGTTACTTTTAGTTCTACAGCAGGGGAGTGGTGTTCTAAGTTTAAACCAAGCACAGGGTCTATTTCTAAGAGTATTGCCCGCTTGCTAGAATCTTCTACTTGCGCATCAGCCAAGAGCTCCCACACAATGGCCAAAGCCTTAGGCAGATTTAAATCTTCCTCTACTGCGCTCTTAAATTTATTTATATATGTCTCATAGGCATTCTCTGCCGTATGCAGCTTCTTTCCAAGCTCCAAAGAGTCAAACTGCCTATAAAGTCTCTCCAGCGCAGTGTTCGCCGCCTCTAAGCTTTCCCAGGTAAAGTTCATGGGTTTGTGGAAATCGGTTTGCAAACACAGGTAACGAAAAGCCAGCCCATTTAATGGGTGCTTGCCAGTTAAGTCTTTCAATGCGTAGACGTTGCCATCCCGCTTAGCCATTTTCTTACCGTCTATTTGCAGGTGCTCGGAGTGAGCCCAGGCATGAGAAAAAGGCTTGTAGAAAGGTTGACTCTGGGCTATCTCGTTAGTGTGGTGGGGGAATACCAAGTCCACACCACCCGTGTGCAAGTCTGTGGACTGGTGCTTGAAAGCTATGTCGTTTATAACCGAACACTCTATGTGCCAGCCGGGACGGCCTTTACCAAGCGTAAGGTGCTCCCAGTAAATGTTAGCGTCTTCCGACGTGTGTTTTTTCCAGAGCGCAAAATCACTAAGATTATCCTTTTCGTATTCATCTACTTTTACTCTTGCGCCTACTTTTTTACCTTCCAAAAAACCCTTACCCACAAGCTGGCCGTAGTCACCAAAGTCCTGTTGGTATTTTTCTATATTAAAGTACGTACCGTCTTCGGTTTGATAGGCGTAGCCTTTTTCTACAAGCTTTAAAATGTATTCTTGAATTTGAGGAATAACATCGGCCACACGAATAAATCGAATAGAAGCAGTATCTATCTGCAAACTCTGAAGCTCCTGCAAAAAAATGTCTAAATATTTAGTCGTAAACGTTCTTAGATTGTCTACTGTCGCTTCTGGACCAAATTCCGCTATGGTACCTTTTATAGTTTTGTCGTCTACATCGGTAATGTTCATAACCCAATCCACTGAGTTACCTACGTACTCCAAGCTCCTGCGAATGCTGTCTGCAAATAAAAAACTACGCAAGTTACCAATATGCGCAAAGTTGTATACAGTAGGACCGCATGAGTAAAGATTAAACTTGTCTTCTGGATTTTTGGGAGCCAATTCCTTGTCCGTCTTGCTTAGCGTATCGTAAAGTTTCATATACGAATACTATCATAGCCTATAGCTATCCTCAAGCCTAGTCCAACATGTGCTTAATTTTCACGGCCGTGAAAATTAAGCACAGATAAGTAAGGGTGCCTATCACTCTAAAACTTTTAGATGTTGCCTCCTGAGTATGGAGAGGTGTTGTTTCGGGTTTTGGTGTTTGAGTATACGGGACAAGTGTAAGCCATTCACATAGTGAGGGAGCAGAACATAATCTACTTTGTGTCGGTATAGCTCACGCGCGGCATCATTATTTTGTGCCATTATAATTAGCTTGGCGCGGAATTTTTGGTTGCGCACACTCTCTACCACAGCCAGGTTATCATGCACATCTGGCAAGGTTGAGACTATCATGCGTGCATACCTGAACCCTGCAAGTTCCTGGATGTACGGGTCACTAGCGTCTCCACAAATAACCGGTACGCCCGAACGTGCATAATACTCGGCTACCTCTGGGTTAAAGTCTACTATTACAAATTTTTCATGGGCACTAAGAAAGCTTTCTGCAAGCTCCTTGCCTGTCCGGTGTACACCCAGCAATACCACGTGGTTCTTTAAAGTGCTCTCGTGTTGGTGTAGCTCTGCCGTACCGCCAGTTAGATCAAACCAAGATAAAGACTGCTCAAGCCAACTATATAGTTTATCCGCTTTTATAATACTGTAAGAAGACAAAGTAAAAGTAATAATCGCCACAAGAGTAATCATACTTACCACTTCTGGGTTTATAGCCCCTAGTTTAAGCCCTAAAGCTACTAGTATCAAACTGAACTCAGAAATTTGTCCTACTGTAATAGCGGTGTAAAAAGCCGTTCTAGGTTTGTAGCCAAGAAAACTGAGTATGACTACTACTATGAAAGGATTGCCCACCAACACAAACAAAGACAAAATAATTGCCGGCACAATTGTGCTAGCAATACCAGCAAAAGATAATTGACTACCTAGGACAATAAAGAAAATAATAATAAAGAAGTCCCGGAGACTACGGATGCGGGCCGAGATTTCGTAATGCACGCTAGAAGCCGAGAGCGAGAGGCCAGCTAAAAACCCACCAATTTCTAAAGAGAAGCCCATAAATGGCAGTTGTACAAATGTAGCAAGTCCCAGAGCCCAGGCAAGTGAGACTACCAGCAACAGCTCATCCGACTTACCGATAGAGCGAAACAGCTTGGGAAATACATACTGGTTCAAAATTACTACACCCACAACCAGTAGCACCCCACGTAAGAACGTAAAACCCACATGACTCCACAAGGCCGTACCGGTAGCAGAAGACCCGCTAGATAGAACCATGAGCACCACTAGCGCTACTAAGTCTTGAGTTAGGAAAATTCCTACCACCAAACGACCGTACAAGCTTTGTAAGTCTCTTTTTTCGGACAGTAACTTTACTACAATAATAGTAGAAGAAAAGGTAAGTGCAAGAGCCACATACAAAGAAGTGAGCATAGAAAAACCAAGCAAGTGGCAAAGTAAAAAGCTGCACGCAAGAGTAATCAGTACCTGCCCAGCTCCTGCCAATACTGCTCGTCTGCCAATCTTTTTTATCTGCGAAATATCTAGCTCTAGCCCCACCATAAATAGTAGCAGGGTAATACCTACCTGCGACATAGCGGTAAGGGCGCTACCTTCATGAAGTCTCCAATACCCAAAAGGACCCAAAATAAGCCCGGCTAAAATGTAGGCCAGGATACTTGGTTGTTTTAAATAATTAACCAAAAGCGCGCAAGCCCCAGCCAGTACCAGCACAACGGTTAATTCAAAGAATAAACTCTCCATTGATTATATATTTTGTTTCTGATATCTTTCGTAGTTTCGTATTTTTCGTAATTTCGTAGAAACGATATATCCATAGTTTAACAGCTATGCGGATTTGCTCAAAGTGGAAAAGTCCTTTAAACTATAGCTAATGAACACAAATGTAGACGCAATATTTTTTATAGGTAGGTCTGGTGCAGGCAAGGGCACACAAGCAAAGCTACTTGCAGAACGCATTGGCTTTTTTTATTGGGAGATGGGCGCTATCTTGCGTGCAGAGATAGCTCGTGGTACTCCTATAGGCAAAGAGATTGAGAACATAGTCAACAGTGGTTTGTACTTAGACGACCACCATATGTTTAAAGTCATTAGTAGCCACGTAGGGGAAATTCCACCAAACACGGGAATAGTATTTGACGGTCTTCCAAGACGCATGAGTCAAGCACCTTACATTGTAGGTTTACTTCACGGCATGAACAAAAAAGAATTGGCCACTATTTTCTTAGATGTTCCCAGAGAAGACTCTGTGGGTAGATTATTGCACAGAGCGGAAATAGAGCACAGAGTGGACGACACAGGCGAGGTAATTGAACGCAGGCTTGACCAGTTTGAGCTAGAAACTATGCCGGTCTTAGATTTCCTAGAGAACATGACTAAGTTCTACCGTATAGACGGCCGTCCAAGTGTTGAAAACGTTACAGAGGCTATAAGTAAAGTTTTAGGTGTGTAAAGCATGGTTCGTCTTACAAACAAAAAAGCTAGTAGTTTAAAGTTAACCCCATTAAATATTTTTCTTATGGGTGACATTGGCTCGGGTAAGGGAACCCAGTCCAACCTACTGGCTCAGAAGTTCCACTTGTATAAGATAGATATGGGGGAAGAGCAAGAAAAACAAAGAAAGCAAAATAAAAAGTTGGATAAAATTTTTAAACAAACTGTAGATGTGGGTGCCATGAATCCCACCGAAATTTACAGGCAGCTAGTGAGTAACGCTATACAAAGAGTGCCTAGCACCCAAGGTATTGTCTTCGCTGGACATCCTAAAATGTCTAGGGAAGTACGCTTTGTAAATAAACTACTGAAAGTCCATGGCAGACAAAACGCTATTTGTATTTATCTTTCCATTCCTTGGAAAGAAACCATAAAGCGCAACTTAGCTAGGGTCGGATATTTTGGCAATAGAAAGCGAGCCGATGATTCGCTGGCCGCTATAAACAAAAGAAAACGTTTCTCACAGGCACATCTAATAAAATCTAAACCTATTTATAAGTCTTTTTACCCATTTGTACAGATTAGTGGCTTGGGTACGGTTGCAGAAGTGCACAAACGAGTACTCAAGGTAGTAGAGAAACTAGCAAAATTGAAAATTGAAAATCAATAATTGAAAATTGTCTATACTCATTCAATTATCAATTTTCAATCTGCAATTTACAATTACCCATGCCCGGACAAATTAAAACACCAGAAGAGATAGAGCTGATAGCCGAAGGAGGTAAACTCCTGCGGAGTATTTTAAATGATGTAGCCAAGCTAGTAAAACCAGGTGTTACCACGAAAGACTTAAGTGACTTTGCAAATAAAGAGATCCGCAAGGTTGGCGGAGTACCCAGTTTTATCGGCTATGGCGAAAAACGCAACCCTTTTCCAGCTGCCATCTGTACTTCGGTGAACGATGTAGTAGTGCATGGCATTCCGGGTAAAGAAGTTCTAGCGGAGGGTGATATAGTTGGGCTAGATATTGGCATGATCTACAAAAACCTGTTTACGGACACAGCTATTACCGTAGCGGTAGGTAGCGTAGATGAAAAAAAGCAAAAACTTATTAACACCACTAAAAGAGCCTTAGAGATAGGCATACAACAAGCTGTAATTGGTAACAAAACAGGGGATATAGGTCATGCCGTGCAAACGTTTGCCGAAAAAGAAGGTTTTTCGGTGGTAAGAGACCTAGTAGGACACGGTGTGGGGTACAGTGTTCATGAAGACCCACAAGTGCCGAACTACGGCAAAAAGGGAACGGGCGCAAAACTTGTAGAAGGCATGGTTATTGCCATAGAACCAATGCTTTGTACAGGCACTTACCACGTCTATTTTGAGTCAGACGGCTGGACCATTCGTACCGAGGACGGCGGACTGTCTGCTCACTTTGAGCACACTATTGCCATAACCCGCAAAGGCCCAAGAATTTTGACTTAGCACTTATTCCTATAAGTCATATAAGACTTATAAGTTTTATGTCGTTACAAGTTATACGGCAGCTTTGGAAATTAAATTTCAAACTACAAATAACCAATGTCAAATAAATAACAGGCTCAAAATACAAAGTAAGAATCTTTTTTAGGGTTGTGTTTGAAATTTTAGATTTTGGACTTATTTGAGATTTTGAGATTTGATATTTGGATTTTACAAGCCTATTTATTAGCTATTTTATCCAATTATATATAGTTTGCCTATTGCAGTCTAGTGTGCTATAATATTTGCATCATCTTAAGTTACGTGACTTTGGGCATAGGTCCTCTAAACAGAGCCGAGCACAAAAGGAAAACGAGCTTTTATATTAGTATAGTCAGAGTAGTAGATGAGCTCTGGCTCTGTTAGGAAGCCAAACAAATGGCAACAAAGTTATATGTCGGAAACCTCTCTTATGGAGCAACCGATCAAGCCCTCCAGGAAGCCTTTGGGCAAGCTGGAACAGTAGTCTCTGCACAAGTAGTCATCGACAAAATGACCGGCCGTTCACGCGGTTTTGGTTTTGTGGAGATGGACACTGATGCAGCAGCACAAGCAGCTATAGAGCTCTGGAATGGTAAAGAGCTAGATGGCCGTGCAATTACCGTAAACGAAGCAAGACCACGTGAAGAGCGCCCAGCTGGCGGTCGTGGATTTGGTGGCGGTGATCGTGGCGGTCGCGGTGGTTACGGTGGCGGTCGCGGTGGAAATGATCGTGGCGGTCGCGGTGGTTACGGCAATGGTGGTGGTCACAATGACGATAGTCAGGGTGGCGGTCGCACTTGGCAGTTCTAGTTTTATCTAGACATTGGAAAGAGCTAAGCTTTACGCTTAGCTCTTTTTTAATTACTCATGTGATATAATTTATGGAGTAAATTAATAGTGTCATTGCGAGGAGTGAGTCTGCGACCGACGTGGCAATCTAAATGTTTTATTTTTTAGAAATTAGATTGCCACGCCATTCGAAGACTCATGGCTCGCAATGACAAGAGGAAAAAACATGCCAAACATTCAAGAAGTCTTTAACCGCATAAAAGAGACCAAACGCAAAGCCAAAGAAATTAACCGCATGTACAAGGACGAGCTGGAAACAAATGGCGAATACCGAGAGCTATTAGAAAAACTAGAACTCCTCAAAGCCAAAAAGAAACAAATAGAAGAACAAACCAAGCAAATGTCCGCTGGAGAATTTGCCAAGCTGGATGCTTACAAAATGCACGTAAAAACAGACTCCGAGCTACTCTCAGACCTAGCCTTTAATAGCTTGGTAGCAGGGGAGACAGTAGCGGTAAAAGATGAAAATGAAGAAGACTACGAACCCATCTTTACCGTCCGTTTCAAAAAAGCTCATTTGGTGCAGAAAGAGAAGAAATAGCAAATAAAATTTCAAATTACAAATATCAAATTTCAAGTAAGTTCCAAATTCAAAATCCATTAGCCTTTGTTGCTCCTTATGTTATTTTGTATTTCTGGTTTGTTGTTTATTTGTAATTTGAAATTTGATATTTTGGCTTCATTGAGTTATCCACCTTTTTGCAGATAACAAAAATAATTCATAGTATAATAAGGTTGTGAAAACGTTATACAAATCTCTCTTTTTGAAGGGAGGTGAAGTGAATTGAAATTTTTACATCAGATAGCTTTTATCCTCGTGATAATAGGTGGTCTTAACTGGCTATGTTTTGCTATCTTCGGCTGGGATGTTGGCATGCTTATAGGTGGTTCAGAAGGCATGCATGCATTACTACCTCGCATTATTTACATCTTGGTTGGATTATCCGCCATTTGGTTAATTTTTAACCATAGGAATGAGTGCAAGTGGTGTATGCCTGGCACTAGCGCCCCAAGGTCTTAATAGGCCGTTGTTATACTACAAACACCTGACTTTTCTTCCCTCCCCAAACAATGGGGAGGGCCGGGGGAGAGATTAACAGGTGTTTGTTTTTATATTCCCTATTTTTTAGATATAATAAATTTACTAGATACTTGGCTAATGAATGAAAAAATAAAAAACATTAAAGAACTTATAAATAACATAGGTAGAACTATACGACTAGTTTGGAAAAATACGCCTGGCCTTGTTATTTTAATTGTAATTTTAAGTATTATTATATCTTTTGTACCTTTTACAACTTCGGGGGTACGCGCCTTTTTGATTGATCAACTTATCGCAACTTCCTCACAAAAAACCATAACTGGTCAATTAGGCCTAGCTGTTGGCCTAACCATTGTTGCATCTTTTATTCCCAGTATCTTATACACCCTACAAAGATATTTAGGCAAACTATTCTGGTTCCATACAGACGCACTATTTGAAATGGAGATAATCAAGAAACGGGGTGAACTCGATGTTGCCGTTTTTGAAAATCCAGAATTGAATGACTTGCTTACCAGAGTAAACGAAAACGGCGTTTGGCGACTTCAAAACTTTACAGATAGACAATTTTATCTTATCCAAGACATACTGCAGGTTATTATTGCCATAACCATCCTAAGTGCTTTTAACCCATGGCTAATCGTAGTGTTACTAGCGGGCACCATACCAGAATTGATAGTAGAAATTAAATATGGCAAAGACACATGGGGTTTATACGGCTCCAAGGCCGAAACCAGAAGAAAATTTTGGAATTTAAAAGGCTATTTTGAATATAAAGAGGGAATAGTGGAGTTACGTCTATTCCAAAACCTAAGGAACTTTCTAGATAAAATCCGAAACCTATTCCTAGATTTCCAGAACGAACAAAGGAAGCTAGAAAAGCGTAAACTCATAGCTCAAACATGCACGGCTTTATTTTCGCAGATTGCGGTTGCAGCTGTTATCTGGTGGTCCGTGTTACAAGTCATAAGCGGGCACACACTAGTGGGCGTGTTTACCTTTTTTCTTTCTTCTGTGGGAGACTTTCGTAGCGCGTTATCAAGCTTCTTCCAAAACTTAGCTCGTCAACACGAGGACAGCTTATTTGTAAGCGATATATTTAAGCTATTTGCTCTAGAGACCACTCTCCCCAAACAAGCGCTTGGACAAAAATTGCCCAATAAACAAACACCCGATGTAGTTTTTGAAAACGTAAGTTTTGCTTACCCAAAAACAAAAAAACTGGTGTTAAAGAATATTAACTTACATATACCTGCAGGCCACAAAATAGCTCTAGTTGGGATTAATGGCTCTGGTAAAACCACACTGGTAAAGCTACTGTGTAGATTTTACGATCCCACAAGAGGGCGCATACTCATAAATGGCATAGATTTAAGAGAGCTAGACTTAGAAAGCTGGTACAAGCAACTGGGAGTACTTTTCCAGCAATACGCACAATATAAGTTCCAGGTATCTGAAGCCATTGCACAAGGAGATTCAAATCGCAGACTATCTATTCGTGATGTTAAACTAGCCGGAGTGCTAAGTGAATCCGACACCTTTATAAACTCTTGGCCAGGTAAATACAAACAGATGCTTGGACAAGAATTTACTGGCGGCATAGACCCATCTATCGGACAATGGCAGAAACTTGCACTTGCCAGGGTATTTTATAGAAACCCAGGTATATTTGTGCTAGATGAGCCAACTGCCTCTATAGATGCAGAAGCTGAAGCGCATATATTTGAGCGACTGGAAAAAGTGTCCACCGGAAAAACTCTTATACTTATCTCTCACAGGTTTTCAACCGTTAGGAGAGCAGACGTGATTTGCGTTATAAAAAATGGTGAAATCCACGAAATGGGCAGCCATGCAGACCTAATGGCTAAAGATCAAACTTACGCAGAGTTATTTAGGCTCCAAGCCAAGGGTTACGAATAGCCGCCGCATGTTCTCTTGCAAAAATGAGGGTTTTTCTTTATACTTAAACTAATAAATTACCCGAAAGGGTCTTTTCTTTGTTTTGGTCTTTTCTTATTATCCGCCTCTTCGGCTGACCCCGACCAATGTGTCGGAGCTAACCACTATCCACTAATCACTTTCCACTGCTAACATGGCAAACGAAGTTATACTCCGCTTTAGCGACGTAACTTTTGAATACTCTATACACAAGCATCTCTTAGATGAGGCGTCTTTTTCGCTTCGGAAAGAGTCTAGAATTGCTCTTATGGGCCAGAACGGAGCTGGTAAGTCTACACTATTTAAGCTTATTACTGGAGAACTCAAGCCAACTGAAGGTTCTATATCGCTTACGCCTAAAGATGCTAGCATAGGCGTTGCTCGCCAAGTCATACCAGCGGAAATGCTAGACATGACCGTGCAAGATTATTTTGCTACCGCCTTTACTGAGAAAAGATATAACCTAGATAAACTAATATCTAACGTATTTGAGATAGTAAATGTAGATCTACCACTTGACCGGAAAGTGCGGGAGTTTTCTGGTGGCCAACAAGCCAGGCTCCTACTTGCTTACGCTATTATCCAAGAGCCAGACATTTTACTCTTAGACGAGCCTACCAACAACCTAGACCAGGCCGGGATAGAACATCTAACGGGGTTCCTCATGATGTACGAAAAGACCTGCTTAATCATTTCCCACGATGCAGACTTCCTAAACGCATTTACTGATGGCGTACTTTACCTAGACTCTTTTACTAAAAAAGTAGAGCAGTACACGGGTAACTATTTTGACGTAGTAGAAGAGATAGGTAAGCGCATAGAGCGCGAGAACCTCCAAAACGCCCGCGCAGAGCAAGAGATAAAAAAGCTGAAGGCTCAAGCAGAACAATTTGCTCACAAAGGGGGTAAGCTTCGTGCTGTAGCCAAACGCATGCGCGACAATGCAGAAGAAGCCGAAGAATCTAAGGTAGAAGTACGCAGAGAAGACAAAACTATTCGGGAGTTTACAATACCCGTACAAGAGTTTCCAGCATTCTTCAATGGTCAAATTTTACAAATAGATTCTATTACCGCCATTAAAGATGGTGTACCAGTGACCACAGAAAGGGAAATAACTGTTCGGCGTGGTAGCCACGTGCTTATTGCAGGACCTAATGGCATTGGCAAAAGCACTTTTCTAGAAAATATTATAAACGATACAGCTAGCGGGGTAACGGTCTCCCCAGATGTAAAAGTAGGATACTACAAGCAAGACTTTTCCATGCTCAATTTTAAGGAAACGGCTTTTGACGCGCTCATGGATGCCATGCAACTAAAAGACGAGCCGCTCATGCGTTCTATTGCCGCAGGCTTCTTGCTAGACGGTAAAGCCTTAAGCACGGAGATAGGCGCACTATCGGAAGGCCAAAAAGGACTCTTGGCTTTTGGCAGACTGGTTATAATGAAGCCAGGGTTACTAGTATTAGACGAACCAACCAACCACATTAACTTTAGGCACTTACCAGTGATTGCCGAAGCGCTAGACCAGTACGAAGGTGCCATCCTCATGGTCTCTCACATTCCGGACTTTGTCTCCAAAATCCGCATGGACGAAATAATAGATTTAAGCACTATCTAAAATAGTGTATACTGGGTGCAAGGAGGAATCGCATCATGGAAATCAAGCAATGGATTGAGAGTGGCAACATAAAGATACGCAAATTTCCCGAAACGCCGGAAGGGCAAAAACAGCTCCAAGCGGAGTTGGCTAAGGCCGCAATAGAAATAGAAGAAATGATTCGCGAGCTGGAAGAAAGCAAGCGAACCACCCACGAAACCATGCAGATCCAATTTGATATTTGAGCTGTAAGACACAAGAAACGTTGAGGGAGGCAATTAGCTTCCCATTTTTTATGGTATAATAGGGTATACGTTAGTACAAGTAGGCATTTAAGCATGCAAACATTTAAATATAGAACATGGAAAACACAAAGCCGCTAGCAGCAAAACTCAGACCGCAAACGTTAGAGAAGTACATAGGACAGGAACACCTTGTTGGTCCGGGTAAGCCCTTGAGAGTGGCCATAGAACAAAAGCATTTGTTTAGTTTTATTTTATGGGGACCACCGGGAGTAGGGAAGACTACACTTGCAAGAATTTATGCGCAGGCTTTAGGGGTAGACTTTTACGAGCTGTCCGCTGTTAGTGCAGGAAAAGAGGATATTCGTAAAATTATAAGCAGTAGTGTCATGCCGGGCTCCGACCCGGCATCCAGAACCACCGATAACCTGGATTCCGGCTCGCGCAAAACCTTGGCCGGAATGACAGAGAGGGGCAAGATTCTTTTTCTAGATGAGATACACCGGTTCAACAAAGCCCAGCAGGACTTTCTGTTGCCTTATGTGGAGAGTGGAGCACTGACGCTTATTGGCGCTACTACCGAGAATCCGAGTTTTGAAGTTATACCCGCACTGCTTTCTCGCTGCCGGGTCTTTACGCTCAAAGAGCTCACCACCGACCAAATGCGCGAAGTTATTACTCACACTCTCGCCGTCATTGCTAGGAGCAAGTCTTCGAACGACGTGGCAATCTCACCTGAGGCCGTAGACTGGTTAGTAGGCATGGCAAACGGCGACGCCCGCCAAGCCATTACCATGCTAGACAATACTTTTAAGCTCTACGGCAAAATTACCCTAGAAACCTTAAAAGAAACCCTGCAGTCCAAAGCCATCCGGTACGACAAGGCGGGGGAGGAGCATTACAATACCATTTCTGCATTCATAAAGAGCATGCGTGCAAGCCAAGCAGACGCAGCCATGTACTACCTAGCTCGCATGGTAGAAGCAGGGGAAGACCCGTTGTTTATTGCCCGTCGCATGGTTATATTTGCAAGCGAAGACATAGGCTTAGCCCAGCCCACAGCGCTAGTCGTAGCTAACGCGGTATTTCAAGCCTGCCAAAGCATTGGCTATCCCGAATGCGCCATTAACCTCGCTCATGGCGTTGCCTACTTAGCACAGTGTAAAAAAGATAGATCTGCCTACGATGCCCTTCGCGCCGTCCAAGTAGATGTTCGGACCCATGGTAATCTGCCAATTCCCATGAGCATACGAAATGCACCCACTAAACTCATGAAAGATATTGGTTACGGCAAAGGATACGAAATGTACACAGACGAAACCTACCTGCCAGAAGAACTGAAAAATAAGAAGTATTTTAATAGCAGTCAAAACCCATAAACACCTACTAGACAAAGAAGGTAAATCGGTGTATATCTAGGGCAGTGTTGGGGTGTCCAACACTCACTTTCTTGGCCAGGCTAAAGTGTCTGGTTGTGTCAGAAAGAGGAGGAATTGAACAATGCAAGGATTATTCCCAGAGAACCAGAAACCAGAAGAAAAAACAACCTCAATTTGGACGTACGCTTTGGGGTTAGCCGGATTAGTGGCTGTATGTGCAATAGCCTACTACTTTTGGCCACTCTGAGCATTCAATTTCACGTTAGGCGCGTGGCAGTATATCAGTTATATGATTACAGCTACGCGCCGTTCATTATTTTAAAAACTGGATTCCGGCTCGGGGGCCGGAATGACAAGATTAAAGATTACATATCTAATATTTTTACAGGTTTTAGTCTTATTTATAAGCAAAACGTGATTGACGGGAGGGGGTCTTGCGTGGTAAAATATTGTTAATTAATTTGTGGGACCCTGAGCGTAGCCTGAGGGGATTGCACCACGTCCGCCAAAGGCGGATCACCCAAAGGGTGAAAAGTACAATATATGAAACAGTCCAAGAGAGTAAGTGCAAACAATGCACAAGTAGATAGCTCTAGAGCCTATAGTTTGGAAGAGGCAATTGCTCTAGCCAAGACTACAGCCAATACCAAGTTTGTAGGTTCTCTGGAAATGCACATTCGCACGAACATAGATGCTAAGAAAACTGATCAGGCCATTCGTGGTTCTGCCACCCTACCACACGGTACCGGAAAGCAGAAGCGCATTGCTGCCTTTGTAACAGACGCCAAAGTAGCAGAAGCCAAGGATGCCGGTGCAACCCTAGTGGGTGGTGAAGAACTTATTAAGCAAATCAAGGAAACTGAGAAAACAGACTTTGACATTGCCGTAGCAGAACCGGCTCTCATGCCTAAGCTTGCTCAGGTTGCCAAAATCTTGGGTACTCGTGGCCTCATGCCAAACCCAAAAACCGGTACAGTATCAGAGAATATTGCTAGCATGATAAAAGAAATTTCTGGCGGTCGCGTGACTTTTAAGAATGATGACTCGGGTATTATCCACCAAATATTTGGCAAGACAAGCTTTGAACTAGCTCAGTTGTTAGAGAACGCGCAAACTTTTATGTCTGCAGTACAGGCCGCTAAAGCTTCTGCGTTTAAAGGCACATACCTGGCTTCCATAACCATAAACTCTTCTATGGGCCCAGGCATTAGAGTAAAAATTTAAATTTATTTTTTCTGCCCCCGCATTTTGCGGGGGCTTTTGTATAATAGCAATCTCCGCCTTGTCATCCCGGAATTTTTAGCTTGGGAAAAATATCCGGGATCCAGATTTTAAAAGACTAGATTCCAGATAATTGCCTGAGAACTGGTAATTTCTCTTCGAGTCCGAGCTACTTCAGAGTCGAGGACCGAAATGACAGAGTGGGTTAAATATGTTAGCATTATATATAATAATCTCTTATTTATGAGCTTAATTATAGGGTTAATAGGCCAAAAACTAAGTGGCAAAGACACGGTTGCCAACTACTTGGTAAACAGGTACGGCGCTGTATCTATCGCATCAAGCCAATTATTAGACGAGACACTACAAGTACTAGGATTACCAAAAAGCAGAGAGAACGAAACCAGCCTTGCAGTCGCTCTCAGAACTGCCTTCGGAGAAAACATACTTAACTCAGCTAACTTAAACAGACTAAGAAATATCAACCCGAAGATTGGTTTGGTTAATGGTATCAGACGTCCACAAGAGCTTATCCAGTCCAAGCAAGAGCACGTCCGAACTATCTATATCTCTGCTCCGGCGGAGGCTAGGTACGAGCGTTATAAATTTAGACAAGAAAAAAAAGATGATGGAGTATTAAGCTTTGAAGATTTTTTACGTCAAGATACAGAATCACCAACAGAAAAAGATATAGTAACAATAGGGGAACAAGCAGAGTTTATGATAAATAATGCTTCCGACCTACAGACTCTCTACACAGAAATAGACCGCATCATTGAACAATTACTCGCATAAAACTATGTCTTGGTTTAAAACTACAAATAACTCCGCTAGTAAGCAAGGAGTAATTATAGCTCTAGAAAGTATTTCTGGAGATGTACTCACCACCCAACTAAATGAGTTAGAAGCAGAATTAGTTGCTACGGGTCTAACCGTAAAGCACATGGAGTTTCCAAGCCCACGTTCCAAGCTCCACATACCAGCAGTATTTGAAACACCTGGGCTATTAGAAGCACCAGAAGCTATTGCTATTACTTCTTGCTTAGACAGAATAGTTGGCCTTGCAAGTACTATAAAAACTCAGCTAGAATCGGAAGTTATTTTACTAACTGGTAGCCCTCTCTCCACAGCTGCTTGGCTAGCCACACTAGTCCCTGAGTACACTGAACGCATTATGCTTTATAAATGGCTAGATGAACTAGAGCATAAAGTGTTTGCACAAAAAAGAATAGATCTTACCATATTACTAGATCACGACCCTAAATATATAGACTTAGCCGACGCCGTCATTCCACCTGCGGGCTGGGAAAATAGACCGGCTCCAGAGATTGAACTCCTAAGGAGGTCTTACTTAGAAGCTGGCAAGCTTTTGCCAAATACCAAGATTATTGGCTGTGAGAAATCTGGTCTGCTAAAACCAGATACAGATGTGCATAATGAGATATGGAATCTAGTCAGGCGCATTGCCCTAAAGAAATAATTTAGCTATTACCATGGAAAGCATAAGCATAAAACAAAAGCTAATAGAGCTAAGAGATAAGCTAGGCAATATCTTACCGCTCATAAAAATACCAGATAAGAAGCAAGAGCTGGTAACTCTAGAAACACGTATGCAAGAAGCGAACTTCTGGCAAAATGTGGAAACCGCGCAGGCAGTCTCGCAACGTCATGCGATAGTTTCTAGCCTGGTCGCATTTTGGGAAGGCTTTGACTCAGAACTAGCAGAACTGGAAAAGCTAGTAGAATCCAATACAGATGAGGGTACCGAGACGCTAGAATTCTTAAACTCACAAGCGGAAAAACTCGAAAAAGAGTTTGCAGAACATAAATCCAGCGCACTATTTTCTGATGACTACGATGACCACTCCGCAGTATTAGCCATACATGCTGGTGCAGGCGGTACCGATGCGCAGGACTGGGCAGAAATGCTACTGCGTATGTACTTACGCTATGCGGAGAACAAAGGTTTTAAGGTAGATATTATTGAGAAACACAACGGAAGCGAAGCCGGGATAAAATCTGCACTACTAGAAGTGTCCGCACCATTTGCCTTTGGTCACTTAAAAAGCGAAGCTGGAGTTCACAGATTAGTAAGGCTCAGTCCCTACAACCCAAGTCATACCCGCGAAACTAGTTTTGCTCTAGTAGAAGTATTACCAGAACTAGCAGAAGCAGAAACAATTGAGCTGGATCCTAAAGACTTAGATATAGAGGCTAAAACAGCCTCCGGACACGGAGGCCAAAGCGTAAATACTACATACTCCGCTATACGCATTACCCACATCCCAACAGGACTTAAAGTAAGTATACAAAATGAACGTAGCCAACACCAAAATAAAGCCCTGGCTATGAAAATCTTGTCTGCCAAGGTACAAGCCCAAGCGGAGGAAAGAAAGCTAGAGGAAAAGAAAAACTTAAGAGGGGAGTTTAAGTCAGCAGAATGGGGTAACCAGATTCGTAGTTACGTGTTGCATCCTTATAAGTTGGTAAAAGACCACAGGACGGGTTGTGAATCCACCGATCCGGAATCGGTACTAGATGGCAAACTAGACGAGTTTGTAGAGAAATATTTGGAAAAGAATATCAATTTAATAATTTAACAATGTAGCGATTAAACATAAATACGTATTTTGTGTTAAATTGCTTACCTGTTTAATTGTTAAATTGATAACATGTTATACTAACTGGGTATGATAAGATTTGAAAATGTAATTAAATATTTTGGTAATACCAAGGCACTCTCGGCCATAGATTTAGAAATAAAGCATGGGGAGTTTATTTCTATTGTGGGACTGTCTGGAGCAGGTAAGTCTACGTTACTTAAGCTGGTTACAGGCGAAGAGCGGGCAGATGAAGGTCGTGTGCTTATTGATGATATAGACATCGCCAAAGTCAAAGTAAGCGACCTGCCTTACCTCCGCCGAAAGATTGGCATGGTATTTCAGGATATAAAACTTTTACCCAAACGTACCGCATTTGAAAACGTTGCTTTTGCTATGGAAGTAAGTGGCCACAAGCGTGATAGAATAGAAAAAGAAGTACCAAAGATATTGGAGCTGGTTGGACTACTCCATAAAAAACACAATTTCCCCAACGAGATGTCCGGAGGTGAAAGACAGCGCATAGCCATAGCCAGGAGCCTAGCCCACAGGCCAGCACTACTCATGGCAGATGAGCCAACTGGTAACTTAGACGAGGTAAATGCCGCTGAGGTACTAGATCTGCTCCTCAAGATAAACAAGCTTGGTACCACAGTTATACTAGCCACTCATGCCTCTGACCTGGTAAACAAAATAAAGAAACGTGTTATCACCATAGAAGGTGGCAGGGTGGTACTAGAGCAGGAGAGAGGAAGATATAAACTTTAAATAATTTCAAATTGTAGATTGCAAATTGAAAATTGAAAGCCCAAGACCGTTAGTATTTAAATCTGCAATCTAAAATCTACAATTTTCTATGTTTGATTCACTGACCATATTTAGAATAGTTAAGACTGGATTCGTCAATTATTGGCGAAATATTTGGCTTTCGGCGGCCGCCACCATGGTTATGACTATAACCTTAGTTATTTTTAGTATTCTCGCTATAGTCTTTGGCATAACTCAATTTTCTATTAACCAGGTCACTGATAGAGTAGATGTAAGTGTATACTTTAAGCCTGGTACAGCTGAAGGAGTTATAGAACAGTTCGCAAGTGATCTAAAAAAGAAACCGGAGGTCTCGGCCGTTACCTATACTTCAGCCGAAGATGCCCTGGCTGCCTTTAAAGCCACGCATGCTCAAGATCAACTCATTTTAGACTCACTTGATGAACTTTCAGATAACCCGTTGCCTGCAACCGTCCAAGTAAAAGCCGATAAAATAGAGGACTATCCGCATATCGCCGAAGGCATCCAAAATGGTGGATACAAAGAGCATATTAGCAAAGTAAATTTTGAAGATAACCGCCTGCTCATAGAGCGATTTGGCAAAGCCTCCAAACTTATAGTGGTCGGTGGCTCAGTCTTAGTAGCTATTTTCTCCATTATCGCCATACTGGTTATATTTAATACCATTACGCTTACCATATATAATCGCAAAGAAGAAGTAGAAATTATGCGGCTTGTAGGTGCGACCAACTGGTATATTCGCGGACCTTTTATAATAGAGTCCCTACTCTACTCCGTAGTAGCCACCATAATTACCTCAGCTTTAGTGCTAGCGCTAGTATCCAAACTCCAGAGTTCTTCTCTAAGTTATATAAGCGGGACTGGAGAGGGAAACCTACCATTATTTTATCCCTATGGGCAGTGGACATACACGATACCAGCACTACTCCTAATAGCTATACTCCTAAGCGTGGCATCTAGTATGCTGGCTATACGTAAATATCTAAAGATTTAACCACATGAAAGTTTTATTTATTAAAGACCTCGCCGGTCAAGGCAGAAAAGGGGAGTTAAAGGAAGTAGCCGACGGTTACGGTCTAAATTTTCTTGTCAAACAAGGATTCGCTGTGGTCGCAACTAGTAACGTACAACTTCACAAAGCGCACTCCGAAGAAGCTCTGAAAAAAGAAACAGAAAAAACTAAAAAACAAGCTTTAGTAATGAAAACAGAATTAGAAAAACGCACATTCACTATAAAAAGCAAAATTGGCAATTCAGGCAAGCTTTTTGGCGCCATTAGAGAAAAAGATATAGCCGAAGTAATTCTTGATACATGCGCCTACTCAATAAACCCAAAATTCATCCATATTTCAGAGCCAATTAAAACCACTGGACCACACACAGCATCTGCTATATTACCAGCCAATATAACTACCACTATTCATCTTCAAATTGAAGCAGCGTAACCCGCTGCTTTGTCTTTTATTCAATAAACCTCATTTCTCATGTCTTACCACGTACATGCCCGTAAGGCCAAAAAGTTAAACACCAAGTTTATATTTATTTCTGGAGGAGTTATATCCAGTGTTGGAAAGGGGATTACTGCATCCTCTCTTGCCACTTTACTCCAAGCCCGTGGATATGTGGTCGCTCCAGTCAAATGCGATATGTACTTAAATGTAGATGCCGGAACCATACGACCACAAGAGCACGGCGAAGTATTTGTAATGGATGGTGGCATGGAAACAGACCAAGACCTTGGAAATTACGAACGTTTTCTAGACGAAAGCTTGCCAGACATTAACTACGTGACCAATGGTCAAATTTATCAAAATATAATCCAAAAAGAACGGAACTTTGAATTTGAGGGTGAGGACGTGGAAATTGTGCCACACGTGCCAGAGGAGATAATAGACAGGTTAGAAAAAGCAGCACAGGCAAGGAAAGCAGACTTTGTTATATGTGAAATTGGTGGAACTGTTGGGGAATATCAAAATATCTTGTTTATAGAAGCTAATCGTATTATGAAGTATCGTGACAATCGGGAAACCCTTCACATCCATGTTGGATATTTGCCTACGCCACCATCTGTTGGAGAAATGAAGTCTAAACCAGTGCAAACATCTGTACGTCTATTAAATGGTAGTGGTATACAGCCAGACTTTTTAGTCTGCCGTTCAGAAGGAGAAATGGATGATAGACGAAAGGCACTACTGGCCTGGATATGCAACATGCCGGCTACTAATATAATTTCTGCTCCCAATGTAAACTCCATATACAGTGTTCCATTGTTATTTGATAAACAAAAACTACCAGAAAAGATTTTAGCTAAGTTCGGCCTCAAATCAAAGAAGAACGATATTACCAAGTGGAAAACTTTAGCTCATCGTATAGAGTCTATCCAAAAACAACCCACCGAAATGCGTATCGCAGTTGTAGGAAAATACTTCGAAACTGGCGCTTTTAAATTGGCTGATGTATACGTTTCTGTGGTAGAAGCCATCAAGCACGCTGCCATTAAAAGCAACGTAAAAATACACCTGGAGTGGATATCTAGTTTGGAAGTAGAAAAACAAGGCACAGCTAAAGTACTAAAAGGTTACAGTGGTATTGTAGTTCCTGGTGGATTCGGTAGTAGGGGAACAGAGGGGATGATTGCCACCATACAGTACGCTAGAACAAAAGGCATACCTTATCTTGGATTGTGTTATGGTATGCAGATGGCCACCATTGAGTTTGCCAGACACGTGGCACGCCTTAAAGACGCCAACACCACAGAGATAGACACAGGTGTAAAGCATCCGGTTATCCATATTATGCCAGAACAGGAAAAGAAACTTCTAAAGCGAGAATATGGAGCTTCTATGCGACTAGGTGCTTGGGATTGTCAGATAATAAGGGGAACTAAAACCGAGAAAGCCTACCTAAAAGCTGGTTGGCTTAAGAAAGCAGGTAGAGCAACCATCTCCGAACGTCATAGACATAGATATGAATTTAATAACGACTATAGACAAAAACTAGAAAGTGCCGGTTTGATAATAGCCGGAACGTCTCCAGATGGACGACTAGTAGAAATTGTGGAACTTCCTAACCACCCGTTCTTTGTTGGTACCCAGTTCCATCCAGAATTTAAATCTAGACCCTTTAATCCTCATCCACTCTTCATTGAGTTTATCCAGACAGCTACAAGAACCCGCAAACGCTAATCCATATAAAAACACCTCTGCAACTAACAGAGGTGTTTTTATATAGGTGATTATTTTGTGGTAACAACAGGTTCAACGCTTATAAAGCGAGTCTTGCGAAGTCCACCATGGAACTTCTTAACTATCTTCTCTTTAAACTTTACGACACCGTCTATGAGCGCGTAGATGGTGGAGTCTCCACCAACCTGAGCGTTTTCTCCTGCGTGAAAAGGAGTCCCGTGTTGGCGAGCAATAATCTCACCTTTCTTTACTCTCTGATTACCAAAAATTTTAATACCAAGCCTTTTAGAAACGGAATCTCGTCCAAGGGCGGTACTACCACCAGCTTTTTTATGTGCCATAAATACGAATGTGTACGATGCGAATCTGCGAATGGCACGAATCTACAAATATATTACGAAACTAAATTCGTCTTAATTCGTTGATTCGGATCGTGTTAAGTTTTTTCAAAGACAACTATTTCCCTCGCTACTATCTGATCTTTCCTGTCGTAAATTACAGTACCCCTTGGAGTAACTCTTAAAAAGGGCAAGGTTTTAGCGACTTTTTGATCTATCACACTTACAATATTATACCCATACACTCTCGCAAAGTCAAGAGTAGGGAACATGATATACTCGGTCAAACTCTTCTTATAAGCCGGTATGGTTATGGCTATTTTGCTCTTAGGTTGCAGGAATTTATTAAAATCGTCAAAGCAGGTGGCGTACAAACTACCGAGGTTGGCAAAGTTTTGAGATATCTCACCAGGGGAGGGAAACTTATGAGAGTAGAGCGGACCAAGAGTACCCTCTGTAACTATACCCGTAACTTCAGTAATGGCCTTAATCTCTTTTAAGTGTTTTATAAAAGTACTAACATTTTTAGCATCACTTACTTCTATATGATATTTGCCCTTTGGTACTTTGTACCTGTTGCGAAACCATTCCAAGTTTTTTTCGCATCCTTGGATTGCAAATTTATCTATGTCTGTACCAACCATCTTGTAATCTAAAAGCGCACCTTCTTGCACTATAGTCCCTATACCACAAAAAGGATCTAGCAGGGTAGCGCCCCTTTGTACACCAATAAGATTAAGCATGGACTGAGCTACCTTTGGCGGCATCATGCCTCTTACATCATCCCTTACTGGCCTTTGATAATCTCTCCTGCCATAGTCTTCAAAATCCTGAACTGTAACGGTCTTGGCTACATACACTTTATTGGTAGCAGCGATAACGCAAATTTCGGCACCTTTGACGGTAAGTTGGTTATGTGTCACCACCACAGAGGCGAGAGCCAAAGAGTTAAATTCCGGTAAGACTAGCCGTATGCTACTGCCTGTATCTTGCATAGCACGCTTAATGAACATGCCAAGCCTTTTTGGCTCTCCAAAAATATTTTCAATATTATTAAGTAAATAGACACTAACGCCAAATTGTATCTTTCCGGTCGTGCTCTTTAGAAAGTTGGTCTTAATAACACTGGGCTTAAAGTAGTTTTTGAGAGCAAAGTTGACTGAATCCTGCTCGCGTTTTTTTACAACATCTACTATTTTTAGTATCTTAATAATACCACCAAGTCGTCGTTGCAAGGCAGGCAGGTCCAGAGTAGTGGAGCAGTCAATTACAGCGACTTCGTGCGAAACGTCTAGGATGTTAGCCTCTACGCCAAGTGACTGAAGCACCTGCAGTAACTCTGCTAGCGACAAAGTATAAACTCTGCCCAAAACAAAAGCATATGTCATATGAACAAATAAAAATTTACCTAAGTGACCATAAGCCACAGGCCCAAGGCCTCTTAATACTTGTGGTAGTTTTCTTTATTGGAGTTGGCGTAGGAAAAATATCTAACCCGCCAAGCCCTAAAGCGACTAAGAACTATCCTGAGTATAACACGAACAGTCCAGCTAAGACTAACAAAGCAGAAGTACCCAAAGAAGCCGTCCTAGATGCAGCTACAGCTACGCCCGCGCCCGCAATGACTCCAGAAGCCACACTAAGCAAAACTACACCCTCAAAGGCAAATGCTAATTGTATAGTGAAAGGTAATGTGTCTTCCAAAGACAAAATCTACCATGTAAAGGGTGGTGCGTTCTATGACAGAGTCACACCTGAGATGTGTTTTATAACCGAAGCAGAAGCCAAAGCCGCTGGCTTTAGGAAGTCTAGCCGTTAAGAGAGTAACTAATGTTAGCTAATCGGGGAGACTCAAACTATGGGTCCTATATGTCATATAGGACCCATAAGTCTTATAAGACTCAACGTCCATGCCTCCAACTTTGAAAAAGAGAATTTGCAAATAAATACTAAACACTTTAATACTAAAACATGATAGGGGGTAGCGATATTTTAGTATATGTTACGCGTCTGACAATGTATGGTCAATGACGACTGTGGATAAGTGTGCGTCGTACAATATTGACGAAGTTAAAAAAAGCCGGCTATTTGCCAGACTCTTTATTTTGTCGTGTATTTTTTTCTATTTTTTCTAATAAGAATACAGCTTTTATAAAGAAAATAATCAGTATAATAATTAAGAGACAGGGGACATAAAACCAATAATTAAACAACAATAAATTTTCATGTGCCCTAATTAATAATTCCATATTATTCTACCTTTCCGCCTAACTTTTGAATTAGTGCGTTTTTAATTCTCTGTATAATTGGTTTGTTTGGGTAACGTATTGCGTAACCCCATGCTTGTAGTATATCCATTACGTCTGACATTGCAAGTACAACTGATTCTTCGCAACCACAATTACAATAACCAATTTTATAGCCCATACATCCAGTTTGAGTATCCCAGTCTAAAGACGTAAAAGAAAGCCTCTTTGCACCTTTTGGGTGTGATGTTGTCATTAACATATAAGTACGTTAGGAATAAGAAACCTCAAGGATTTTAATTTTGATAATTCTTTATATTTATATTATTAGCCCATCTGGTAATTTAAATCTTGTATATAATATTTTTTCACCTTTGTATGTTTTATACTCCATTTCAGACTTTTCAATATCCGCGGGGAGCGTGTCTAACAATTTTAATATTGCTGACCTTTGATATATTTCTTTTGGCTGGTACAAACCCTTACTACTAAAAAAGTATTTTTTGTTATCAAGCCGTTTATCACGATCACTTTTAGTTAGATATTTTGCTATATAATTTGCAAGGTGCTGTAAGTTATTAACGCCGTTGACTTTTGAAAAACCATAACTCCAAATGTCTCTAAAAAACTTTTGTACGTCTCCGGTTATAAAAGGAAGATTAAAGAATACCGTGTGATAATGAACCGAGCCACCATTGGGTTTTATATTTCCATGAAAGTCTACGTCTTTCTGAAATTCAACAATTGTTATGTATTTGAGTGTTGCTTTTTTACTTCCTGTTAATTGGTAGTTAAGACGTTTTAGAAACGCTGTAAATAGGGGATTGGCTGATTTTGGGTCTGGCATACTATCCTTAAAAGTAAACGTGGCAAAAATTGGCTGATACGCTCGACCCCGTGCGTCCCTGTACTTATAGGCATTAGCATATACAAGTTGCCGTATACGTCTTTTAGTACGGAAATTTGATATATTTCTAGAACTGTCTTTAGTCTCGCTATTTTTTCTACCGTAACAGTTGGTTTGAGTAATATTTTTTGATATTCCATATTCTATAGCATGTTGATACTGCTTTACCTCTAAGACTGGCCCAGCTAGAGTAGCCTTAATCTTGGTAAACATATCTTTTGTTTTCTACGAAAATAAGATTTTCGTATTATGTGTTATATATATCAAGTATAACTAGCGCCCCAGCGGTCGGACGGCGGGCGCGCATGGCGCGCCTCGCCGGTCCGCCCACTATGACGCTCCCTTATACAAGGTTATCTTAGGATTTTCGCCAAAGGGGTCTATTTCCACCTCTACAGGAATTAATTTACCTTTGGCTAAGTCTGATAGCATTGCGCCCTTATACCCTAGAGTGGTCATTTCATCGGCACTAGTAAAGAAATCCTTTGTCTGACCTTTTGCTGTAAGCAAGCGAACAAGCGAAAAAGTATTACCTTTTTTACTGGTCTTTTGTTCTACCGATACAATATTCACGTTATAACTCATTTTTTATCACCCCCTTTCAATGCCTTAATAGGCTGTGCTGATACCTCACTGTAATATTTTTTAACTGACCACATGGGCTTACCTTTGTATTCTTTAAACTGGTCAAATAATGCGAATGTGTTATAACTCTTGGCTAATTTTTTACTAAACAAATAGACTCCATAACCCATAGACTTTGGTGCTGGTATAGCTGGATTCATAAGTATTTCTATCGCCTCACCATCCCACTCTTTCCAGTAAAATATTTTACTAAACTTTTTATGAACAATTATAGAATTTGCTAACCTACGCACAGCAATATCTATTTGACCCTGATGTTGTGTAATAAAATGCAAATTAAGTCCATATTTACGAGACTGTGTAAGCTTTGTTTTAAAACTTTTAGGAAGTTTGGCAAAATCTCTAGCATCTACCGCCATGTGAGCCTCATCAAAATATACCTCGCCATTTCGGAGAGAATAAAGGTCATCTAAGGTTTCCCAATAATACACATTGCCAAACTTACGATTTGCAAAAGTAAATTTTATCCATAAACCCCAGAGCAAGCCACGCCAGTTTGTTGTTCTATGACTCCAATAACTATCAAAATCTATTTTCCAATTAACATAACAATCTTTGCCACGTACAATTTGTTTCCAGACATCACGTGTTGCCCAATAAGATTTACCAACTCCTAATTTACCAGTGTGTATTGTTATCATATTTAACCAGAACCTCTAAATTTATTTATAACCCAATTCGCTATTTTAAAAGCTAAGATTCCTGATTCTAAAGTAAGTATTAAGCCTAATATAGTTATCATTGTATCAACCGGCAATATTGCATTTGCTTTTTGAAAATATTGACCAAGCAAAGTAAAAGCATCATTTATTCCACTTGGCAAAGACGACGGACTTGGAAACAAATCTATAAGTAAATCTATTAAAGCCCTTATTAATTCAATTATTCCTGTAAGTAACATATTAAACAGCTCTAAAGAGTTTAAAGCTCCTTGTTAATAAATAATAACCAAAACCTAACCATAAAAATGCATTAATATATGGTCGTACTGTGTCAAAAGGAACTATATCATCACTATAAGGGTCAGTATTAAAACCCTGTATCGGTAATTCAAAATAACCCGTTGGCCCATTTATATTTACTACTGCATCTATTAAATAACCTGTATCAGAACTAGTATCTAAATCACCAAAAGCATCCTCTAAAGAATAAAAATATGAAAACGGTGCTTTATCATGAGCATGAGTAATTATTGTATCTATAGAATTTGTAATATATGTAGAGAGACCCCCATTTGGTATAAACAAATACTGAAATATTTCACACAGATAACGTGTCGCACTACTAGCCGAAGTACAACCTTGAGTACCAAATCCACCAGGAGAGGGGAATGAGGGATCTGACACTACACCACCAAGTCGTATTGCAAAATAACTATTCGAGGGTTGATTCCATGTGCCTGTTGTAAATTTTCCAAAAGAAGAAACATTAGCAAAATTTAAAACTGAAACTGTAGTCGATGTACTAGGTACTTTTTGGGTATTTATATAATAATTGCTATCCGAAACTGAACCTGTACGATACATTATTATCCAATAAACTGCATTACCAACTAATATAGGACAATTTTGAAAATTAAAGGTATAAGACACCAAGCTAGTTGTTAGTGTAGAACCTAGTATTTCTTGAGATTCTGAAAATAAACCGTATCCGTCACTTGGGTCCGTATCTGTTAAACTTCCTAACTGAACTTTGACTTTTAGTCCATCAGTAGGGGAACCCTGTTTTTTTAAATCAATATGAGCATTACACAACTCATGAGAGTCTGGTGCTATATACTTCCAAGCTATTCCATTTCCATACTGTGAGGTACTTTGACCAAATGAAGAAATACTATCACCAGAAGTCGGGTTAAGCGTTATATAAGCTATGTCATCATCGGGCGTATCTGCTAATGCAAAATTAGGCGCTATAAAAACTAGTGCAAC
The DNA here is from genome assembly GCA_023245955.1 of Candidatus Doudnabacteria bacterium. Classification (GTDB taxonomy): domain Bacteria; phylum Patescibacteriota; class Doudnabacteria; order UBA920; family UBA920; genus JAEUSE01. Next base: position 43,231 of record JAHFJI010000002.1, read on the forward strand.
TAATAATGAAAATATTGTGATAATAGTTTTTTTCATATTGACCACGAGCTATAATTGCTCCGCTACGCCCGAGGGCGTAAAGACTTCCTATAAGTGAAAAGAGGGGATAGTGCTTTCTACCCCCTCTTGCAGGATTAGTGCGCAGAGCGCTTTATCCAGCGAAGTGCCAATTTTGCTCCAAGGAACACTACCGTAATAGTGACCACGTAAGGCAAAATTGCTTGCAACATTGCAACAGCATTAGTTTGGAAACTAGTTCCAACCGTGTCAGCAATGTCTGCTAAGTCTTCCGCTGTAGTTGCGTGAGCGGAAAGAGCAACAATGCTCACACCAACAGCACCAGCTACACCGGCTAACTTTGCACCATACCTTTGAGCGAGTTCTTTAAACTTGTTCATATAGTTATGACTTTCTATTAATAGTAAATATTACTAAGCCGACCACAAAGCCCAGTAGCAAACCTATTCCCATTGACGCGAAAATGGTTTCAATCAGGAGAGACCAATTTCCCACATAGCAAAGTTGTATTGTTTCTGGACACATAGTAATTAATGAAATTGATTAACTATCCACTTAATACCAGCACCAATTAACACGCAAATTAGTGTAGTAATAGTAAAACTAGTAAATAGTGTAAATAAAGCTGTTTCCATTATCGTCGTACTAATGATTTTCCTATGGAGTAAGCAGAAAGAAATAACAGGGTGCTTACGGCAAATACTAATATTTGATAAAAAGTGTTTATAAAATCCCAACCATAATCTGTAATGTTGTAGTTATAATTGTCTCCGTCTTTGACGGCTGTAAGTATCGGGCTGTCAGGGGGTGGAGGAGGGGGAGGCGAACCTGCTACAGTGAACTGGTCAATCCCAAAATATTGTAATTGGGTAAAGTCATCTGCTGTTCTATGAAAAGTAAGTACAAGAGTGTCATAACTACCCGAGTCAAAGCCTGTAAAATCTGTAATAGCAAAGTTATTTACACCGTCTTGCAAGTTATAATTATGACAAGCTGAACTGACACACACATCTACCGTGTCATATCCATAACCTGTAAGATATGGCAAATCTGGTATCTCAAAAGAAACAGACTCATACGGTTCACTATAAGAACTTGTTAAATTATTAACAATAAAATCTTGTACAGTAAACTCATCGCTAAAATATTGCAAGCCAGCACAGTTACCACCATCATCTGAATAACTTGTTAAAAACCTATATGTCTTACCGTCACCATCACCATAACCATCATTGCCAACAAAGTTATCTATAGTGTTGATATCCGAGTAATTATATGAGCCTGATTCAGAATCATTAAGAACAGTAAAAATAGCATTATCTGTAACGTTTAATATTTCTCTTGTACTTTGAACAGTACCACCACCAGAACAAGCACCATGAGTGCCATCTTCATCAAAAGAAATTGTGAGAGGCTGTATTTCATTAATTTGACCGTCTGTCCAGCCTCCATTAGGTGAGAAACTAACATTTGAAAGCTCTGCACGGGCAAAACGCAAGGGGAGTGCCAATGACACAAATGCTAAAGCTATAATTATAATTTTACTCTTAGTCATTGTTATTTTTTACTTTTGCCCCATGACGTAGAGCGATAAAGGCTCGAGCAAATATCGAGTTACTTAACCACACCATGAGGCAGTAATAAAAAAGAGCTTAGCCACTTAAGGCCAAACCCTAGGGGGAATGGTATTTAAGTAACTAAGCCCATACTAGCATAGTCGCACAATGTATGTTGTACGACTAGTGATATATAAGATACAGTTTAAACTGGCTAAATCTGACTTTGTTATAAATTACCATTCTGGGATATATTTACTTCTAATACCTACTCTTCCCTGCTACCAGTTATGCTAATCACCTAACTATAATATTATTATTATTCTTCTTTATATAATTATTGATGCTATCATATTACTTTCTAAGATGGACGACCGCATGTTATTACTAATGGTGCTTATAGGTCTTATAAGTCCGATACGACCAAGTTACAAATACAATCACCGGCACATCCGCATGCAGATTTATAACAAAATGAACTCGCTGTAGTAGCGAGTTCATTTTAAAGTTAGTCATTATCTGAAAACTATTTAAGCAGGTTTAAATGCAAGTGCGGACCTGTAGCCTTTGAAGTCTTTACATACGTACCACAATTAGGAGTTGTAGAACCAGATTCATTCAGTATCCTAAAGACGCCCGAAGTCTTTACTGTGGAACACAACTGGTCCCAAGTAGTACTTCCAAGTAAACCAATATCAACACACGTACCTGATTGCGTATGACACTTGCTTGCGTGCCCTTGTCCATATGAATCATTAACTTTGAACTGAGCCCCAGCTGATGTAGCTATTTGTTTCAGTTTTCTAAGTGCCTCAAGAACATTGGGACAAGTTTTGTTAGTATCGTACTGGGTAAATTCACCTTGTGGAATATCTACCAGCTGGCCACCGGGGCAATCTGTAATGACTGGCCCGGATGGCACCACGCCAACAGGGTTTGTTGCCCCATCTTCATGGCCGATAATCGCCCAATCTATTTGTCCTATTTGATCTGGAGTAATGTTTTTAATACTGAGTAGTTCTGGATTAATTTGCTTTAAGAGTAGGAAGCCCACAAGAAGCATGGCAATGCCTAAGAGTGACGTAGTAATAAAACTCTTGGCCGTACTCACCTTGCCAGTGTTACCACCAGAAAAGATGTACATATAACCAGCAATAATAATCATGAACACGGCAGTGATGCTGGAAATAATAAGTGCGTACTTGTAGAGCTGGTTTACGCAGTCAAACAGGTCGGTGTTGTGGCTAGTACCCGTAGCAGGCTCTGTAATAGGCGTAGTAGATGGGGTACAAGGTATATCAAAAGTAGCGGCCCGGGCGAAGATAGGCACAGCAACAAGCACTAGACTGTATAAGCTTATAAAGATAATAGATAAAATTTTGTTTTTATTCTTGGATATCATATTGTTTGTCCTACTTGATGGGCACCATCTAACACAATGCTACTTATATAGTTTAATGTGGTGCGCTCATCTTAACTTATTAAATAACTGCATGTTAGATGGTGCCCATCAAGACATGCCTCGTAACTCATAACCCCATCCTCATTCCAATGGTAAGCCATCCGGACAAAAACTTAATGGTAAGTCGGTTGGATAAGTGTACCCTTTTGGACCACCAATTTTCCAGAACATAGCCAATTTGCAAGCATCAAGTGGGCTTATTTCCAACGTGGCAAGCAACGCATGCTCTGCCTCTTGCCGAACTTTTTCGTTAGGCGTGGACAGGAAGAGATAAAAATAATTTCCCACATATACATATTCTAGCGTATATTCTGGACTATTGTGCAATACTACTACTTCCATGCCAAACTCGTCTTTTGTAGTTTGAAGCGTGAAAAAATTATTTACCGTAATAGAGCCGGAATTTGTAGGCAGTGTTATAGCTCTAGTATTTGGCAGTTTATTTGGTGAAAATATTTGCATAGATGTGGGCACTACTCCCCCGCTTCCCGTGCTTGGTTTGTTTGTGCTTGGGCCAGTACCAGAAAAAAATGCAAAATAACCGAGCACTAAAATTACGAGACCAGCTAATATAAATATTATAATTTGCTTTTTATTTTCCATAATTGTCCACGTATACACTGATAACACGGATTACACAGATTGTTCAACTAAAGCTTCACTAGTTATACATTTTGACTGTGTGGTAGTTCGTATTTATGTTTAAATGTTAACTTGTTTATATGTTTAGATGATTTAGGTTATCTACAAGCCTGTGCCTCATTATAAAATCTACTAGCTGTAACAAAATACTTTCTTGTTTCCAAATATCCAGTATTACAAGCTGTGTGAGCAGTATTATCAAAAGGACATTCAAACTTTCGCATACCAGGACAGTCCCCACTGGCCTGTTGAGCAAGATGCCCGCCGTCGTAAGCTGTTAAAACATACCCTGGCCCATCTTTACCATAGGCCAACTCCCAAGTTTTAAGCGCCCGAGCTCCGCATAATATATTTGCCGCAACGTCTGTTTTCCAGTTGGCAGCGCATGGGGGTTTGAGCCCATTGGCTGTATCTTCCAAAATTTGCATTACACCGTAAGCTCCTTTTTTTGACGTAGCCGTACCACCACAATTTGCCTCTTGAAATAAGACTGCTCGAATATAAGCTTGGCTAATACCCGCGCTCTCAGCCGCAGCCTTTACCTCGTTTGCAAAACAGCCACAATTTACATGTCTACCCGGGTACTGATCAGATCCACCATCGCAAGTAACCCCATTACCAGCTACAAGACCAGGCTTTCCGCCACCCGCGGGGCCAGTGCTTCTTGGCGTGGTGTCTGTGGTTGGGTTAGTATGTCCACCATTACCCAAGGTGGCCCAGTTCTTTTGACCTATTTGCTGAGGGGTCAGGTTCTTCAAAACTAACAAGTTTGGATTTATCTGCTTAAGTAACAAAAATCCTGCAAGCAACACAGTTATGCCTAAGAGTGACGTAGTAATAAAACTCTTGGCCGTACTCACCTTGCCAGTGTTACCACCAGAAAAGATGTACATATAACCAGCAATAATAATCATGAACACGGCAGTGATGCTGGAAATAATAAGTGCGTACTTGTAGAGCTGGTTTACGCAGTCAAACAGGTCGGTGTTGTTTACTGTTCCAGTAGCAGGAGTTTGTTCTTTTGTGTACTCCGTAGGCTTACAAGGTATGTCAAAAGCCGCCGCACGAGCAAAAATCGGAGTAGCTAGCAACAGGGCGCTATATAGACTTAGGAAAGTGATGGATAGGACTTTGTTTTTATTTTTTAGCATATTGCTTTACTTGATGGGCATCATCTAACACGGTGCTATTTATGTAACCTAACGCTAGATTGTCCACTTAGCTTATTTAATAACTATATGTTAGATGATGCCCATCAAGGCGTTACATTCCTCATAACTCAAAACTTATAGTTCAAGACTTTCGTCTATGGCAAGAAATCTCTTGGATTATACGTATAGCCAAAAGGCACTGTATATGGACCGTAAGTCTTGCTGTACTTACCAGGAGAAATACCAAAGCCATCACAGTCAAAAACAGTGAAGTGTAAGTGGTAACCCCTATCTGGACCATAGAGCAACCTGGTAGTATTCCCTGTGTTGCCCTCGTAACCAATTACGTCTCCTTGCCCCACAGCTTGGCCAGCTTTTACCTTAAAGGTACGCATGTGTCCATATAAAGTAATTATACACACAGAGCCAGTAGTCGTCTTTAAGTTGTGCTTAACGGTACACCAGTTTCCATACGAAGCGTCACCAGTATCGCAGGCATTTACTGTGCCGTCTACAGCTGCATAAATTGGTGACCCGGCCGGAGCTGCTATATCTAAACCATTGTGAAAATTATAGCCAAGCGCTGTAAAACCAGTCTTGCCGTACCCCTGTGTAAGTATCCCCTTCATGGGCATGTCCAAGCTCCCCTTTTTTGCCGTAATAGTTTTATTTCCAAGTTTAGCCCTAACCTGCGCGTCCAGGTCTTCCATTTCTTTCTGCAGGTTTGCTTCTTCATCCTTACTGCTAGATAGTAGCTTTTGATAATTCTTTTCTACCCCACGAGTCTTATCTAGCAAATTTTGCCTGTCTCGCTCCTGCGCCACCAGCCCCGATTTAGTAGCCTTAAGCTGTTCAGTTAATTCTTGTAGTTTACTAACCTCGGTTTTTAAGTTTGCTTGCTCGGTTTCTAACTTTGCCTTAACCGTTTTTATGTTTTGGACTATTTGATATATCTTATCTTGAGCTGTGTTAGTGTATTCTAGTTCGTCTAAGAAACTAGAAAAATTGGATGTACCAAAAGCAAGCCTAAGAAACGAACTATCGCCAAGCTCATTTAGCTGGACAATAAGCTCTTTTAAGACTTGCTTATTTTTATTTATCTCGGCCACCCGTCTATCTATTTGAGTTTGCAACTCCTTAATTTGCAGGTTTGCCTCTTCAATTTGGGTTTCTTTAGCATCTATAGAAAGCTGAGTTGTTTTAATTTGCGTGTCGTAAATAAATATTTCATTTTTTAAAGAGGCCTGCTTTTTGCGGGTTACATCAATTTGACCCTGGAAAGACTGAATTTGCTTATTTATGGCATCAAGTTTTTCCTGTACTTGTGTTTGTTTAAACTTTATCTCATCCACATCCGCCGCCTGAGCCCAGAAATAACCAAAAACAGCCAAGGACGAACAAATCCCAACAAATAAAACAATTATCTTAAAATGTAACTTATTTTTCCAAAAACCCATGCACTGTAAGTATAACATGCAAAAGGAGCAACTTAACAATTAAACCATTAAACATAAAGCAATACCATGTCTATTGTACTCTTCTTGTTAAGTTGTTAAGTTGCTTAATTGTTATTTTGTACTGCTATAAACTTATTGCCTTGTCTATTCTAGAAATGATTTCTTCCTTACCCAAACCGACGAAGATCGTACTCGCTACTTCGGCGGGTCCTGGACTAAATTGTTGCCCTGTAAGCGCTACTCTAAGAGGCCAGAGTACTGCACCCACATCAAAACCTTGTTCTGTAATGTAAGCCATAAGGGCATCTTGCAAAAGTTTTGCATTAGCAAAAGTTTCGTCTGGTATCGTACTCAATAAATCTTTTACTCTACTCAGTTTTATGCGAGCATCTGCTAGTGTACTTTTCTTCCAAGCCAGCAGTTCTGGGTTAAAGGCAGGTTCCGCAAAAAAGTAGCCAGTCCTCTCCCCTATCTCTGACAATTTCTTTAACCGTTCTTTCTCCAACCCGGCAATATCTTCTAAAAATTCTTTTGCGAGTTTTTCATCCTGCTTTATAAGACCAGCATCTACCCAATAAGGCATGAGCAGCTCGGCTAGTTCGCTGTTAGACTTTTCCCGAATGTATTTGCTATTAATCCAATCCAACTTATTTATATCAAAAACAGCTGGGGATTTATTTACTTTATTTAAGTCAAACTCGGCGACTAGCTCCGCGAGGCTAAAAATTTCTTGTTCTGTTTTCGGGTTCCAACCTAAAAATGCCACAAAATTAATAAGCGCTTCCGGCAAGTAACCTTTATTTAAATAGTCCTCCACTCCAACGTCTCCTTGTCTTTTTGAAAGTTTGGTTTTATCTGGATTCAAAATTAGAGGGACATGTGCAAAAGCAGGTGGCTCCCAGCCAAAAGCTTTATACAACAGCAAGTGCTTTGGTGTGGATGGTATCCATTCATCCCCACGAATTACATGCGTAATTTGCATGTAGTGATCGTCTACCACAACTGCTAAATGGTAAGTAGGAAAACCATCTGACTTTAAAATAACCTGGTCGTCAAGAAGTTTGTTCTCGTATTCTACATTTCCAAAAATTAAATCCTGCACAGTGGTTACACCTTCCGGAGGTATGGCAAATCTTACTACCGGGCGTGTACCATTAGCCACAAAATCTTCTTGCTTAGCTGCGATTTCGGTTGTGGATAAACCTCTACATAGTTTATCGTACATTGGTGGTTTTTTAAGTGCTGTCTGTTCCTTGCGCAGATCTTCTAAACGTTGTTCACTGCAAAAACAATAGTAAGCGCTGCCTTTTTCGACTAAATCCTGAATATGTTTTTGGTATAAATCCAAACGCTCGGATTGTAAATAGGGACCAAAGTTACCACGATCTTCAACTTTATTCTTTTCGGATAAATAGTAGCCTTCATCCGCCACTACACCCATAGTCTGCATGGTCTTGAGTAAAACATTAATCGCCCCTTCTACTTTTCTGTTCTGGTCTGTGTCTTCTACGCGCAGAACAAAAACACCGTTATTGTGTTTAGCAAAAAGATAGGCAAACAGCGCGGTACGAAAATTGCCAATGTGAATAAACCCAGTAGGGCTGGGAGCGAAGCGAGTTCTGACTTTTTCTGATATTTGAGCCATAAAAATATACTTTATATAAGTTATTGTACCAGAGTTTATATTGGATTGCTAATCATGCATCCACTTTGTCATTGCGAGGAATCCTGCTTTGAGGATGACGTGGCAATCTAAATTTGGTTGTTTTATCACTCAATTGTTTCATTATTAAATGTGAGATTGCCACGTCGCTCTAAGAATCGCTCCTCGCAATGACGGAATTATTATATTTCAGCTTATACTTTACTAACTCTGTTATGAGCCCAATGGTTGCGTTGTATATTCGCTTAAA
>JAHFJI010000023.1 GCA_023245955.1 Candidatus Doudnabacteria bacterium
ATGTGCTGCAAAGACAGGATGGAAAATTATATATAGGCCAAACGGAGAATTTGGAGAAACGACTTGCCGACCATCGTGACGGGTTAGGTGCAAGATTCACGGTGAACCAACCTTTTACTTTGTTGGGGCATGTTGAAGTGGATACCCGCTCTGCGGCACTATTTCTGGAGAAGAAATTAAAGGCCTACAAGAACCCTTTTAGGGTCAAACAGTTTTTAGGGTGTAGCCCCGACTCCGAGTCGGGGTTGGGCAATGGACTCTGAATCCTCCATCCGAAGGTTCGAATCCTTCCCGGGCAGCCACGTCGCTCGCGAGGGACGTGGCCAGCCATCCGCACTGGCGGAAACGTTGGTCACGTAAGTTATCGTTCTCGTACGATGTGGCATTTCTACATTTTGAATAGCTTGTCTAAAAGCAATTATTTTTATAAAGGATTGACTGATTCAAACATATGGCATTAAATTTTATAACTGGTAATAGGGATAAATTGGCAGAGGTGCAGAGTATTTTAGGTGAGGTGGTGGGTTTAGATATTGATTTGGTTGAGATTCAAAGCTTGGATGCCCACGAGATTATTAAGGCAAAACTAGAAGAGGCACAGAAACATCAAGCAGGGGAATTTATAGTAGAAGATACATCTTTATATTTGACCGCCACAAATGGACTTCCAGGGCCTCTCATCAAATGGTTCATGAAGTCTATAGGAAATGATGGGCTATACAAGATAGCTGAAGCTTTTGGTAATTTTGAAGCAGAAGCAAAAACAATGATTGGCTATTCTGATTACACGAATAACATTCAGTTTTTTGAAGGAACCATTAAGGGCACCATTGTGCCTCCAAGAGGGGAAGGGTTTGGCTGGGATCCAATTTTTCAGCCAGCCGGCCACACAAAAACATTTGCCGAAATGGACCAAAACGAGAAAAACGAAATTAGTATGCGCAGAGTGGCTCTAAATAAACTAAAGGCAGTTTTATAGTATCAAATGCCTTCCACATCAAGAAAGATTAATCATTACATCACAGATTCACAAAAATCTATGGACCATCATAGAATTAAGTATACAAATGTGACCATTGTATGGGGGTATCGCACACGGCAAAGGTGGGGGTACATGGTTGCAATTTCGTAGTCGGGGAAGAAATTAAAGGAGATTCGTAAATTTAAAGATAAAATTAATCTAAGAATCAACATATATGCAAAAGATAGTTCCACATTTGTGGTTTGATAGGGAGGCTAAGGAGGCGAGCAGTTTTTACGCGACACTGTTTCCAGATTCTAAAGTGATGAGTGTTAACACTATTACAGGCACGCCGTCTGGTGACTGCGATATCGTGTCTTTTAAGCTTGCAGGCCAAGACTTTATGGCCATTAGTGCTGGCCCTATTTTTAAGCTTAATCCTTCCGTTTCTTTGTTCGTGGTGTTTGAGAGTGTTGAAGAGATTGAAGAGGTGTGGAATAAGCTTATAGACGGAGGTAAAGCGCTTATGCCTTACCAAACATATCCTTGGGCACAAAAATATGGCTGGGTGCAGGACCGGTACGGGCTGTCTTGGCAACTTTCTTTGAGCGAGAACCACAAGCTTGAGCAAAAGATTACTCCGCTACTCATGTTTACTAGAGAGCTCTCGGGCAAGACCAAAGAAGCCATAGAAGCCTATACGAGCATATTCCCAGAGTCTCGGACAGACATGCTAGTGCCTTTTGGTCCAGATGAGGGTGGGGTAGGGGGACACATTAAGCACGCACGTTTTAGTCTTTGTGGTCAGAATTTTATGGCCATGGATGGCGGCACAGGCCACGAGTTTAGTTTTAACGAAGCTTTTTCTTTTATAGTAAACTGCGAGACACAAGAAGAAATAGATTTCTATTGGGACAAGCTTTCGGCGCATCCTTCAGCCGAACAGTGTGGCTGGCTAAAAGACCAGTTTGGAGTTTCTTGGCAAATAGTTCCCACTGCAATGGCGCACATGATGTCTACTGGTAGCAAAGAGCAAGTAGCAAGAGTTACTCAAGCCTTCATGAAAATGAAGAAGTTTGATATTGCTACCCTAGAAGCTGCTTTTAACGAATAAGTGCTTGGTTAGGAGCGACTACTATATGAAAAAATACGTCGCGTTGTTGCGTGGGATAAATGTGGGTGGGAATAAGAAAGTGGAAATGGCCAAGTTAAAACAGGTGTTTGAGAAGCTTGGATATGCTAATGTATCCACCTACATAAATTCCGGGAATGTTATTTTTGAAAGTAAGATAGCACCTAAGACAGAGAATGTAGGAAAAGTTCTTAAAAAAACTTTTTGGTTTAGCTTCGTAAGCAGCAATTGTTTTATAGAGTTTCAACTATGAAAAAAGTTACGCAGGCACTTATAATGGCTGGAGGTTTTGGAGCTCGTCTTAGTCAAAGTATTAATCCGCACTCGTGCAAGTCTTTAATTGTACACAACGGACAGGCGCTCATTGGGCACCTCATAGACCATTTGCACGAGGCTGGAATTGTAGATATGGTCATTGCAACAAATACGCATTCACATGATCAAATTTATCAAATTGCCCAAAGTAAAGGAGTTGATCCCAATTTTGTCGTAGAAGAAGATGGAAACACCTACGGAAAGCCGGAATTTGCCGGTGTATCTTATAATCTCAAACATAAACTGGATGAACGGTTTCTGATTGTGTGTGGACACCATGTGGTACCTAAAGCGCATTTGGAAAAGATGATAACCAGTTCAGAGCAGTATACGACTGTTGCCACTTGTTATAAAAGCAACACAGTGCTGTTACAGAAAACTCTTGTTGTGGAGCCTGACATGAAACGTACCTACGTTGAGCGTAGTGGTTTTACCCAACATCTTGCGCGTGATGAGCAATATGGTTCAAGCGATCTGTATCTGCGAAATCCCTACGTAATTGACAAGATTGTGGTGGATGCATCTTATGCAGACAAGCACTCAAAAACTTTTCACGAATATATCCTAACCGAAAATAAACGTAGGAGCTTGACCTCTGGTCTGGTCCTAGCACATATGCCTCCTGAGTTCGATTATGATTGGGAGTATGCAGATTCTATGAGTTTCTTAGAGGGCTCCATGTAAGTAACGAGAATGGTGTCAAAGGTGCTCTTTGACACTAATGGTTGCCATTGCTATTTATCTTTATGAAAAAATACGTGGCGTTGTTGCGTGGGATAAATGTGGGCGGGAATAAGAAAGTGGAAATGGTAAAACTCAAAAAAGCCTTTATAAGAGCTGGGTAACCCTGGGAGCGTCCCACGAATCAAAATCGCCAGATAGGCGGTTTTTTTATGTTGTGTATTTACGCAGGTGTTATAATCAAAGTATGCATATTTTAATTATTACCGGGGGTTCTTCTTCGGAACGGAGAATTTCTTTGCTTTCGGCAAAGGGGGTTAAGAGTGCGTTGGTTGCCAATGGGCACATCGTAACTGTTTTTGATTTTAAACGTGGGTATGGCCAACTGCGGAGCGCGCTTCAGAAGTGTGATATGGTTTTTCCGGTCATGCACGGTAAGGAAGGGGAGGATGGTACGCTGTATAAGTTTCTTCGCTCTGTTAAAAAGCCGTACGTAGGCTCAGAACCCAAGGGGGCAAAAATTGCGTTTGATAAAATTCTCTTTAAAAAGTATTGCGACGCCAAAGGCATTCTTACTGCCCCATGGAAAGTTATTACAAACAAACAAGGCATTCTTCGGTTTGGGTTGCCTTGCGTGTTGAAAGCTACCTACGGAGGTTCTTCACACGAAGTAGCGCTCTTGCACACCGAGAAAGCCCTTGCTAGTAGCCGGGTTGAAAAAATACTTGCACTACCGTGTCGCTGGTATGTAGAAGAGCTGTTGCAGGGTGTTGAAATAACCGCTGGGGTACTGAATGGTACGGCGTTGCCAGTAATAGCAATTGTACCGCCAAGCGCCGGTTGGTTTGACTATAAAAGTAAATATTCCGGTGAGTCTGAGGAAATTCCTTTTGCACCGTCGGTGAGTAGTAAGATTCAAAAACAGGCGCAGGCGCTCGCACTCCGCATACACAAAGACCTTTACCTGGGTAGTTACTCTCGGACAGACTTTATTGTACAAAATGGCAGGTTGTACATTTTGGAAACTAATACACCCGGTGGTGTGGGGCTTACTTCCGATAGCTTGCTCCCAAAAGCCGCTATAGCCGCGGGAATTAGCTTCGAAAAACTCGTTGAGCAGATATTAATGCAATAAAAGTGTTGTAAAGGACGCCTTTGCCTCTACATGGGTTTTGTGCGCTAAATTAGCCTGTGGAAATACATTTGCAAGTAATGTTTTGAGGGGTCTACACTATAATACAGATTTTAAAAGGTACGGTATGACTCCATGTGAGTTACCGGTAGGCACAGTTGGAATGCATTCCTGCGTCAAATTAAATGAACTTCTGTCCATACGAGTTCAACTGCTCGGGGAACTGCGGGACCTTAAAGGACAGCTCTTGTTATACTGTGCCTCTTAAAATTTCCCAAAATCGCCGAACCGGCGGTTTTTTGGTATGCTTATGGCAGGTTTATACATAGGATGTAAGAAGTTCGTGAGAGCTATTTACAATACGTTAGCCACTTTAGACACTTTTCAATCTTCTAACGTTTACACGAACAAAAATGATTAGAAACAAATGAATTTAAGAGTCTTTGCGTTTATCGATAGCATTACTGCAACCTTTTTCATCTTTTATTATTCCGGTAGACAGGCTCAGAAGTTCACTTGAATACATAAAAACCAGCATCGGCGGTCGGTCGAAACCTTAGGCCTATCTGGTTATGATGATGCAGTTACGTTAGCATATTGTAGCCATACTGTCAACGATACTCTTTAGAAAACTATGATGCAGTTATGAAAACATACGTCGCGCTGTTGCGTGGGATAAATGTGGGTGGAAATAAGAAAGTAGAAATGGCTAGGCTTAAACAGGTGTTTGAGAAGCTTGGCTTTGAGCGTGTGTCTACGTACATTAACTCGGGCAATGTTATATTTTCCAGCATGAGTGCACCTGTAGCAACGGACCTGGAAAAGGTGCTGAAAAAGACTTTTGGGTTTGCTATTGCAGTAGTAGTGCGGGACGCAGTAAGTATTGCTAAAGTTGCAAAGGCTATTCCGAAAGGTTGGGATAACGACTCGGCGGTGAGGACCGATGTTTTGTTTTTATGGGACGAGTACAACAAGAAAAGTTCGCTTGGCTTAATTACCGCGCACCCCGAAGCGGACAAGTTAAAGTATGTAGACGGTGCCATTATTTGGCATGTAAACCGAAAGTATTACACGAAAAGTGGTATGAGAAAGTTTATTGGCACATCGCTCTACAAAAATATGACGGCTCGCAATGTAAATACTGTACGCAAGCTCGCGCTATTAGCGAAGTAGTATGCTTTTTTAGTAGGTAAAGGCACTGTGCAGTTTAAACTCACAGAACTAGTAACTTGGAGCTTGGTTACTAAAATGCTAAAGTTTAGAGTTGCTGAAGTATATAAATGATCTCAAAGGTAGTTCTTTCTGCGTTTATTATAATTTAGATGTGATATAGTGTAAGTATGGAATTTATCAAGAAAAATTTTGCTATTTTGTTGGCTTTTGCTTTGCCGGTTGTGCTTATTGCGGTAGTGGCACTTAGCACTTACTTGCCATCACGGTTTTTGTCTACTAGTTACAATTTTTTATATTCAGCTTGCACGGATGGCGTGAACTATTACTCCTACAATTGTGACCGCTATTTGCAACAGCGCTATCAGGTGCAAGAGGGCAAACTGGCTATACTTCCACTAGATCCAAAACAGGACTTAAACAGTAATAGCGTGCCAGATATAAATGAAAAATACTATGAACGTCTTTTCCTGCACGACACTCAAAAGAACGAAAGCAGGGAAATTACTCAAGATGAGGCTAAAGCTCTAACTTTGAGCGGTCTTTTAACCTCGCCAGACGGTGTTATAGTGTCTGGTAGTTATAGCGGGGGTGGTGATTTCTTTCCTTTTGGCGGTAGATCTTCTACATATGGCTACTACTTAACCCATGGCAAGGCCAAGAGCAAGCTTAATCTTATTAACAACTCAGACCAATATTACTACGGTAACAATTTCCAGTTTGTTGGCTGGGTGTTGCCTGGTAGAAATTAATATTAAAGTTCCATGCATATGACAAAAGACGAGTTACTAGCCGAACTATCTTTAAAAGTTAGTACAGGTGAGCTTAGCCAGAGTGAAGTGCTTGGTCGCTTGAACTTATCTACTATTACGGCTACTACACCTGGCACGGAGACTTTGCCAGCGAAGCATTTCTCGGCTACAAAGATGTTATATGTAATAGGTGTGATAATTGTGGTTATTGGGGTATTGTTTTTTGTTTCGCAGATTTGGGATGCTCTAGGTTCCCCTGGGCGCATTTTAATTACTCTTGGTCTGGGGTTTTTGTTTACGGGGATTGGTTCCATGCTCCTCAAAACTAAACCAGAGCAGAACATTGGATCTGTGTTCCACGCCATAGGCGGTATGCTCATTCCGGGTGGGTCTATAGTTGCCTTAACTGAGTTACATGTAAACTTGGATTCCATGTGGCCGGTGACGGTTACGTTTGGTGTTATCTTTGGCTTTTATTTACTACTTAGTTATATCCATAAAAATGCGATATTAACTTTTTTTGCTATTGCCAATGGCACCATGTTTACTTACCTGTTAGTTTCTGCTTTACTGGGTAGCTCATGGTATAACAACGGAGATGTATATGCGTACCTAACTATGATTGTGGGAGCTAGTTACATCCTGCTTGGCTACTCGTTCCGAGATGGCTGGAATAGTAAACTATCCTCGGTGCTCTATTTATTTGGAAGCCTTGCTTTTATGGGGGCGGCATTTTCCAGAGTGTTTGATTCTGTGCTTTGGCAGATGCTGTATTTCTTTATTGTAGCCGGTGGTATATTCTTAGCGGTTTACATGCGAAACAAGGCTATCTTGGCTATAAGCACATTGTTTCTGATTGCTCATATTTCCTATATTACCAGTAAGTATTTTGCCGATTCCATTGGCTGGCCAGTTTGTTTGGTGGTTTTGGGCTTTATTTTTATTGGCCTTGGCTATGCTTCGGTAAACATCAACAAAAAATATATTGCACAGTCCTAACATTCAATCTAGAAACGTATGCCACAACAAACAGGGACATATTGTGAGAGTTGCATGATGCCGTTTGCCAAAGACCCTGGCACTCGGGAGTCAGACAGGTACTGTAGCTTATGTTTTAAAGACGGGAAGTTGCAATATGTGGGAAACGATTTGAAAGAGTTCCAAAAGATTGTGTACGAGAACATGGTAAAGAATGGTTCAAATAAACTGTTCGCTAAGTTTGCGACATTTATGATTCGTTTTGCTCCCAGGTGGAAGAAATAAGTAGCATGACCAACATATCCACAGATCCGTTGCACGGCAAAACTCTGCAAGCAATTGTGGAGTTTTTGGTTGAACACTACGGCTGGCAAGACTTGGGTAGGCGAGTGAAAATAAAGTGTTTTCAGGTAAACCCGAGCATTAAGTCCAGCCTTACATTCCTCCGTCGTACCCCCTGGGCCCGCGAGCAAGTAGAGACGCTGTATGTTGGTACTATTTTAAAAAGGTAATGTTTCCTCCAGGCCTGTCATTCCAGATTCCACAAGGTCTGCCGAGGGAAGTCTGGAATCCATCCTGAACTTCATTTAATACTGGATCCCGTGTCGTAGCACGGGATGACAAGACTAATACTAAAAATTAAAATATATGAATGGAGAATTAGATAGATTAATAAAGTTTATAACTGAGCACTATCATTTTAATGCAGCAAGCTTTCCGGAGCTGGAAGGTAAAAGTGAAAAGCAAGTCTTTGAGTTTGCCGTTCAACACTCTGCGCTACATTTTGCAAAGACCGCAGGCAAGGTGGTGGCGGTAACCGAGGACGCGGACCATGGCAAAGAAATAAACATTGAAGAGCTTAAAACAAACATTCCTAAAGCACTTATCAACACTCTGCGCCTAGCTGAACTAGTTCACATGTCCGAACAGGAAATAATAGAGTCTATAGAACAAAAGTATAACGATACGTTATAGTAACTTTTATAAATTGTATGTTAAACATTGTAGAGTACAACCAGAACTTGGAAAGTGAGCTGAAGGCTTTTAAGTCTTTGGCTTGGGCGGATGCTGACAGAGAACATTATGGGGATATTTTGCCAGACTTTCGTAAAGAATATATTACTCTAGTTGCTAAAGATGAAGGAGACATTGTTGGTTATATCTATTTGATTTACGATGCTGGGGTGGTTTTATTAGACTCCTTACTTGTGCACCCAGAGCGGAAAGGCCAAGGCGTGGGTACACAGCTTCTTTTGACTGCCGAAGAGCAAATAAAAACTAAAGGAGCCCATAGAATTTGGTTGGAAACTGGAAGTACTTGGAAAGCGCGAAAGTTTTATGAGAAGCACGGCTACATTGTAAGAAGTATTTTGGCTGACTACTACGACCACCGAGAATTTGTGGTAATGGAAAAGTTTTTACAATAATTTTATGGTCTGAAAGTGCAAATAATCTTTACCACGGGCAAAATTTTAAGAAAATGAATCAAGATATTCTAAATTATATAGAAAGCCAGAAAGTGTGTGTGCTGGCGGTGGAAATACTGGATGGTAGTCCGCATGGGGCTACGGTACACTATGCACACACTAGCGACCCTTTAGTATTTTATTTTGAGACTTGTAGGGACTATCGTAAGGCAGAAGCGTTGTTTGGGCGAACGACTTCTAGAGCAACAGTGGTAATTGGTACGGATGAACATACGACTAAGACTATGCAGTTGGACGGCTTAATAGAGTTGTTATCAGAATCTGAAATTAGTGCTTTCAATAATATATATTTAGCTAAGTTTCCAGAAAAAGTAGATAAGCTAAAAGACCCAAAATATATTCTTTTTAAATTTACTCCCAGCTGGTGGCGATTTACCGACTTTGGTACTCCAATAGGGAAGGTTGTCATAAGTTCTGCAGATGGGCCTGCTTGACAGGTCTTATGACTTTGACATATATTTGAGTAGTCAACTAATATTCAAGTATATGAAAAAGACTGAGATGCACGCAGGAGTGGACTTTTTACTTAAAATGGCCAAGGCAAACGCCGTTATAACTCGTAAGCTAGATGCGAGGCTCGGAGGGATTGGTTTTACCGAGTTTATGCTTATGCACTATGTAAGTAAATCTGAAGGTGGCCGGGCTCGCAGAACAGACTTAGCGGACCAGTTAGGGCTAACCGCATCGGGTATAACTCGGGTGCTCTTGCCTATGGAGAAGATTGGCCTGGTTAAGCGCGAGGCAGACAAGAACGACGCTCGGGTGAGCTATGTAACCCTTGGCCATGGCGGTAAAGAAAAACTAGTAGAAGGCTTGGAAAGGGCAGACATATTTTGCGAGGAAAATTTAGCAAAGATAAACTCTAAAAAACTAGCTGAGACAAGTTCGGTGTTGTCTGCACTTGTTTCCTAGTAATTTTAGTAGGCGAGTAATAAAAAATAAGGAGAGCACCGTTGCTCTCCTTATATGTCCCCAAAGCACCTCAACTCACTTTGGGCACTAGTTCCTCTAAACACATTTAGGCATGAAGAAAGAACGTTTATTCGTTCCTTCTTTGATTTGGTGGGGATAGATACAAGA
Organism: Candidatus Doudnabacteria bacterium; assembly: GCA_023245955.1. Classification (GTDB taxonomy): domain Bacteria; phylum Patescibacteriota; class Doudnabacteria; order UBA920; family UBA920; genus JAEUSE01. Next base: position 9,689 of record JAHFJI010000023.1, read on the forward strand.
CCTTAAGTGCCAAAGGCGGGATTGGCTGTCAGTCTTGTATCTATAACCAATTAAACCAACTCTATGCCTTGGGCTCTGTTTTGTCAATATTGCATTTAATGTCAAAGATGACCATTGACAGTTGCTGTCAATGGTCATCTTTGACACGTGGTTATGAGTTTAGAGTAGAAAGTGCTTGCGCGTGCAGAGTGGAAACTTCGGGATTGTTTTGTACAGCAGTTTGGTAGTTTGTAGAAAATACCGATGTGCCACTTTGCTCTGTGAGTAGCTTTTGGGTGTACGTTATAATTTGCTTAGTTTTTTCTTCTGCCACACCGTCCTTACTTTCTAAGAGTTCGTCTATGCTAACAATGAGCGCGCTGAGAGTTTTGAGCCAGGCAAAAGATTCGTGGCTTATTACCAGTTGGTAGTAGAGATTGGGGTTAGAGATAAGTCCGTGTTTTGCCTCATATTCTGCCTTTTGGTAGTCTAGCATAGCTTTGTGGAGTTGGAGTAATTGTTCGCGTAAGACTTTAATCATGTAAACATTTTAGCATGTTTCTCTCTGTCATTCCCGCGCAGGCGGGAATCTAGGTTTTATGACATGGAATATTAAATGTCATAATGTAGGCTTGGGAGCCGAGGATGGATTCCCGCCTGCGCGGGAATGACAAGAAATAGAGGGAATGACAATGCTTTGCGTTTTGGCGTGGTATAATGTTGGGGCTAATTAGCATATTGTCATCCTCGGGCTTGTCCTGGGGATCCAGTATTTATTTTAAGATGGATTCCGGTCATCTCTCGGCGACTCGTGGATACCGGAATGACAAGAGCAAAGGATATGGCATTTTATAAATCTTACAAACCAAGAACTTTTGACCCTACAAGTAACGAGCCTTTTAAGGTGTCTCGCAGTAAAATAGACTTTTTTGGGGAATGTCCCAGGTGCTTTTACATGGAAGCGCGGTTTGGGCTTAAACGACCAAGCATGCCCAGCTTTACGCTGAATATTGCGGTGGACGCACTTCTCAAAAAAGAGTTTGATGCTCACAGGACGGCTCGGACTACTCATCCATTACTTAAAAACTATGGACTAGACCTGGTGCCTTTCCAGCACCCGCAGATAGATGTTTGGCGGGAGAATTTTACTGGTGTACAGGTATTGCATAAACCAACCAACCTTTTGGTCTTTGGGGCAGTGGACGATATTTGGGTAAATAGCGCAGGTGAGCTATTTGTAGTGGATTATAAAGCTACAAGTAAAGATGGCGCAGTGGACAAGCTAGAAGACACTCGTTGGCATAACCAATATCGTCGTCAAATAGAAGTTTACCAGTGGCTACTTCGTCAAAATGGTTTTACGGTCTCTAATACTGGCTACTTTGTGTATGTAAACGGTAAAAAAGACAGGGCTGTGTTTGATGCGAAGCTAGAGTTTGATGTGGTGCTTATATCATATACAGGTAGTGACACCTGGGTGGAGACTGCTTTAGCAAGTATGAAGGTTTGTCTTTTGGGTAGTTTGCCTGAACCTGGAGAGCTGTGTGAGTTTTGTCCATACAGGCAGGTGGCAAGTGGATTGGAAATGGCTACGCTTAAGCTGGAGGTGCCAAAAACTCACGTAGTGCCAAAGAAAAAACGTTCAAGTGAGATAATTGGACCAGCTTTGTTTTGAACCTGGTTTTTTGGGCAGTAATGAGCTATACTATGGGCAGTATTAAGAGAAAATATATGAAAAAAATAGCACAAATGGTAGTGGTTTTGGGAAGTGTAATGGCTCTACTTGCTCCAACGGTCGCCCTGGCCGCGGAGTTTATAAACCCCAAAGATGATAGCGGGAATGTAGTCTTAAGTACTACGGAGACTCACAGTAATGCTTATGTGGCTGGTGGTACAGTTACCATGAACAGTACAATTAAGGGTGATATGTTCGCTGTTGGCGGTACAGTGTCTATGGATGGCGCAGTTGAGGGCGATCTAGTAGTGGCTGGTGGTACTGTAACAATTAACAATACAGTAGGTGGTGATGTGCGGGTAGCTGGTGGTACGGTTACTATCAATAGCCAAGTAGCCGGAGATGTCCTGGTAGCTGGTGGTACGGTGGTACTATCTGAAAAGGGCAAGGTTGGAGGTGACTTGGCCACTGCTGGTGGAACAGTTACGGTGAGTGCACCGGTGGGTGGTAAACTTTGGGTAGCGGGTGGCAATGTCACTATAGATAGCCAAGTGGCTGGCGCAGTGGTCGTACGTGGTGCCAAACAAGTGGTATTTGGCCCACATGCAAACATCGCTTCTAGTATTTCTGTGAAAGCAGAAGGTGAGCCAAAAGTTTTGGATGGTGCGAAAGTCTCTACTATAGACTTTGAAAAGACCAATTATGGTGGTGTAACACGCGGTGTATATGCTAGGAGCATAGCGCTCGGCATACTAATCTCTATCTTTGCCACACTTATTGTGGCTTTGGCACTTGTTTGGCTTGCACCAAAGCGGATAGCTGGTTTTGTCTACCACGTAAAATCTAAATTTTGGGTCAACGCAGGTCTTGGCTTTGTGTTCTTGGTAGTTGTTCCAATAGTCGCCATAGTGCTTTTAGTGCTAGTAGTAGGTTATGCACTTGCTTTTCTCCTATTTGCTTTTTACTTACTAGCTTTGGCGCTTTCTTGGGTGCTTACGGTATTGTGGATAGGCGCTTGGGCTAGCTCACTGGTAAACAAACAGCCAGGTCTGGCTGTAGGCTGGAAAACTGCA
>JAHFJI010000024.1 GCA_023245955.1 Candidatus Doudnabacteria bacterium
CCATAAAAATGGACACACAATAGAAATAGAAGCAGAAAATAATTTTGTGCGTGTTCCTAAAGGTAAACAAGTTGCTTTAGTCGGAGTCAGCGACCTCATTATAGTAGACACCAAAGACGCATTGCTTATCTCTCACAAAAACCACACAGGCAGCGTTGGAAAGATTGTTGATACTCTAAAAAACCAAGGTAAACACGAACTCTTATAAAGATCAGTACCGCAATACAAACAAAACCACTACATAAATAGTAGTATTTTATAAGGAGTAGTGTTTAGTAAAAATCTCACATATGTGAGGTTTTTACTAAAGACGAACGGGGGTAGGTTTTACTATTCCGGCAGGGCGTTCCATAACATTTCAAAAACTTCTTTTTGCATTTGGATTATATTTTGGTTCTCTATAACTATAACCATAATTGGTTTGACCAACTGATGGATCATGACTCGCTCCGGGGTTACTATCATTGTAGTACTAAGCGGCAACGTGGCGGGGATAAGCTTAATGTCTTGCTGAAAGTTCTTACTGAAACGCTGCATGTCGCGAGTTTCACTTGAATCTACTAATAATAGTTTAGTCATTACGCGGTGTGGTATGCGTTTTTCTATAAACCACTGAAAAAATTCGCGATCTATGCTATACCACTGGCGGTGATTGGAGATTGCGTAGTAAAAGTCTTTTGGTTTCAATAAGGCGAGCAAATCTATATAAGCAGTTTTCATACCTGCCAGACCCTGGTAATACCTTATTGCGCTATCTCCTTTTCTTTTGGTGAACGTGGATTCATAGCGCTGTAGTGTGTTACTAAGTAGTTGTTTTCTAGACTCTAGAACTGTTTCCAGCTTACTCGGATGTTCTGCAACGAACCTTCGCTTAAGCCCTTTTATTTCTACGGATATCAAACCCTTACTAAGCAAACTATCAACTACCGTGTATACGGTAGTTCTTTTTATGCCAGATTTTTCCGACAACTCTATAACTGTGGCTGACCCTATAGAGAGTGCCGCTACATAAACAAACGCCTCATTGTTTGTTAGACCTAGTTGCGTAAAGATAAGTACCAACTGTTTATCAATCATATTTAAAATGTCAATATTCTTGTAGACATAAATACTATATATTTCTTTGTTTTATTAGTCAATAAATACAAGTGTCGACAGATATGACACAACCTAGCTCCTGTTCATACAATAAATTACTAGTTTAATTGCTTTAAAAGGAGGTGTTTATGAACGGAATCCCTGCCTGGATTGTGGTTATAGCTTTTTGGGTGTTGGCTTTCCTAGTAGTCTTTGGTAAATGGCGGAATGGAAAACTGGTTGTTCTTCCTCGCTGCTGTAGGAAAAAAAGGAGGAGTAAAGACTAGACAAAAAAACATTCCACCAATCTTAGGCAGTTTTTAAGATTGGTGGAATGTATCTTTTCGGATTTTAAAATTAAAAAAACAAAAGGGGTGTGGTTGATAATTGAATACGATTTTTGCCTAATTACTGCTGGTACGCTTCTTCGGTGCTTGGGGTAAGAGTTACGTGTTGGGCAGGGAGTTCTAGAGGGTGGGTACTCCAATTTACCTCTTAAACAAGAGCTGATTGGGAAATATATACAATTTGCTCTTTGAAGAGCAAATTGTTATACTAGGCATATGCTTATATTTAAACGCAATATTGAAGAAAAAATTGAGCGGTTGTTGTTTCAGGGTTCCATGGTCATAATCCTGGGTCCGAGGCAGTCAGGAAAAACTACCCTGTCTAAAAAGCTTATTACCGACCATAGCGACAGCGCCTCTTATTACGACTGCCAGTTGGAGGAAGTGCGGAGACACTTTGTTATGGGCAAACCAGACTCTCTGCTACCTTTAACTCAGGGTAAAAAGATAGTGGTATTTGACGAAGCTCAGACTATTCACAACATAGGCACTATTTTAAAAGTGTTTCATGATACCTACCCTAAGGTGCAAATTATTGCCACTGGCTCGTCCTCTTTTGACCTAGCCAATAAGATCGTAGAACCAATGACCGGCAGAGCAATTGAATTTCAGCTACTACCCCTTTCACTGGACGAAATAAAGTCAGTGAAAAAACTATCCTTGTCGGACATATATGACTTATTACAATATGGGGCATACCCGGGTGTAGTCGCGGCACCGACCAAAGAACTAAAAGAGGTAGTCATAAAAAACATTGCCACCAACTACTTATACAAAGATGTGTTTACCTTTGAAGCCATACGCAATCCCAAGGTATTTGAGGAATTGGTAAAACTCTTGGCATACCAAATTGGCCAGTTGGTTTCTGTAAATGAACTAGCCACACAACTGGGGGTAAGTAGGTCTGTGGTACAGAAATACCTAAGACTACTGGAGCAGTCATACATTATTAAAATAATTCACTCGTTTTCCAATAACCCCAGAGTGGAACTTAAAAAAGCTTTTAAAATTGTCTTCTTAGATGTTGGAGTTAGAAACGTGTTAGTAGGTGGAACTGAACCTATGGAGGCTAGGGCAGATAAAGGTTTTATTTGGGAAAACTTTTTTGTTGGCGAACGACTTAAGCTGGGTACCTTAGAAACATTTCCTCCGGAAATTCTTTTTTGGCGAACTCGTCAGGGTGCCGAAATTGACGTAATAGAAAAAAATGGCACCAGTGTAACAGCTTACGAGTGTAAGTGGAGTAAAGCAGATGTAACTTTTAAAGAATTCCTAAATAAATACCCGTTGGCAAAAACATCTGTAGTTAGGCCTCTGGATTTTCTATAAAAATTTATTTAAAAAACCTCGGATATTACATCCGAGTTTTTTAATTCTTATAACTTTGTTACTGCTGATACGCTTCCTCGGTGGAGGGTGTTAAGGTTACGTGCTGGGCGGGCATTTCCAGAGGGTGGGTGGTGGTAATGAAAGTTTGAAATTTACCTTGCAGGTACTTAAGTAGGAAAGTTCTGCGCTGGTCGTCTAGCTCTGAGAGCACGTCGTCCAGTAGTAAAATAGGTGTATCTTCTCCCTTACTTAAATATTCCAGCTCAATTATTTTAAGCGCTAGTATTTGGCTCCTTAACTCACCACGAGAGGAGAAAGGGGCTAGAAACAACCCATCACTCATTACATTAAAATCATCCCTGTGGGGCCCAACCACACAAGCACCTTGAGCAATTTCTCTTTGAGTACTATCGGTTAAGGCTATTCGCAAAGCCTCTTCTACTTCTTCTAGTGTGTTACCAGTAATAGTTTGGTAGATCACTTCAACTGGGCGGTGGAAACCGGAAATACTGCTATAAATTTCTGATACGTGTTGGTTCACAAAACTTATAAACCGCTTGCGATGCATAATTATAGGCACAGCCAGCTTAACTAACTGCTCGTTCCAAGAGTTTAATTCTTCGCGCGAAGCACCGCCAGTCCGGATTTGCTGTAAAATTCTATTCTTTTGACTAATAACTTTCTTATAATTTCCCACATCTTCCAGGTACTGTACGTCTTTTTGAGACAAAACCATATTTAGGTATCTTCTACGCACTTCTGGACTATTGGTAAATAAGGACACATCATCCGGTTCAAAAATAACTACATTAATAAACCCTTGCACATCACGACGCTTTTTTACCACTCCATCCAGTTTAAAATTGGCGTAAATTTTATCGCGTAGTTCCAAAAAAACCTCAATTTCATGTTCTTGTCCACGTCGCTCGCACAAAACCCGCACCTCTGCGCTATTGGTGTTTTTCATGAAAATAAACTCGCTGTCGTCCCGAAAAGACTTAAAAAGTGAGGCAAAGTACACCGACTCAAGTAAGTTTGTTTTACCGACAGCATTAGGACCCGATAAAACTACCAAATCATTAGTAATGTCTAGAGTCAGGTCTGGATAATTTCTAAAGTTTTTAATTGCAATCTGTTTTATTCGCATAAGAATTGGGTAAGTAAACAATAGTTACGTAAATAAGTAGGGAAGAATTAAGTAGGTACGAAGTATGATTTAAAAACTTTTTAATTTGTATTTACGTAATTCTTAATTCTTATCTACTTCATTACTTAATTCGTATCTACGTACCTACGTTTTAATTGGCATTACTAAGTATAAATAATCCTTATCGTCTACCCCACTAAAAACTACTGGCGCAGAAGGGTTATTTAGCTTAACGCAGACATCTTCAGAAGTCAAAAAAGGTAGCATATCCAGCAAATATTTGTGGTTAAACAAGATTGTATCGCTCCGCCCTTCTACCGACGCTGAAACTTCTACCACCCCCTCACCCGCATCTTGCGACTTTGCCGAAAAAATTAGATCCTTACCTGCTTCGTAAGCTACAGCTATACCACTGGAACTTTTAGCAAAAACCGATACGGTTTTTAAAGCTGCTAACAACTCTTGCTTCTTGGCGATAATAGAGACAGAAAACTCTTTTGGAATAATAGCTTCGTACTCTGGATATTGCCCATCGACCAAACGCGTAGTTATTACGGTCTCCCCTACTTGGAAGACTGCTTGATTATCAGCCACTCCAAATTTTGCCTCCGAGCTAGTATCATGCAAAAGCTTAAGAACTTCTAGTATGGCTCGGGACGGTACAATAACAGAAAATAATGGAAAGTTTTTTAAAGCTGGGATTACTATTTTACTTTCTGCAAGCCTATATCTATCAGTTCCCGTCATAACAAGTTCTCCAGCCCTACTGACAACACTAACTCCACATAGTTCGGCTTGTGTTTCGTTTGTGGAAACAGAAAATACAACTCGCTCTAAACCTCGCTTAAGCCCTTCCACCGGCACAGAAAAGTTCTTTTCTGGAACTTTATCGTTCACCGTTGGAAAGTCCTCCGGAGACACAATTTTAAGCGTTGTACGGAACTTTCCTGCGGTAACCAACAGTCCATCCGTAACTGTTTCTAAGGTTATGGGACCACTAGGTAAATTAGATACTATTTCCACAAGTAATTTAGCAGGTAGGCTTACAGCTCCCTCGGTCTCTACTTTACAACGCACCCTTTGAGTAATACCAATTTCTAAGTTAGTAGCGCTTAGCTTTAGCATACCATCTTGTGTGTTAAGTAATACGTTACCCAAGACCGGTAAGCTGCTACTATTCCCCACTGCTCTACTACAAACAGCTAGTGCATTTTTTAGGTTCTCTTGGACTATTATTATTTTCATATAAATTTAATTAAATAACAGTAATAACAATAAGGGGTGTGGAGAAGTGGAAAGTGAGACACGGAATCAAGAATTAGGTAGTAAGAATTAAGTATTTAGAGTTTAAAATAAAAGATGTAATAAGGGATAAGTTGTTTATAGGTTTAAAGTTTGGGTGTGGATAGAAAAGGATAAGTAGCTAACGTCTAGGTTCTCAGGTGTTTTTACAAAGTTTATACACCTCTTTTGCACAACTTATTTTTGAGAAGTAGATACGAAGTAAGTAAATAAGAATTATGTAATAATATCTTGTCTTTTTACTTAACTCGTATTTACTTGTTTACGTATTTCGTATCTACTTATGCTGCATACAACTTATCTATAATTAAGTCTATTTCTTGTTTAAAACTTTCTTTCTCCGCTACTTGTTTCAGAATTTTCTCAACTGCGTGCATTACTGTGGTGTGATCCCTTCTCCCGAAAAACTCGCCAATGCTTGGAAATGAAGTATTTAGTTCTTGTCTAGTTATATACATAGCAATTTGACGTGGTTTGACGAATTCTTGCTTGCGGGATTGCTTAATTAAATCGTCACTGGTTACATTGTAGAATTCTGATACTAACGAAACAATCTTTTTTACAGTAACCCCCTTTTTCTTATTGGTTAGCATGCCTTGTAGCATGTTTTTGGCTTGATCAAAGTTAACTTCCTTGTTTTCCATGTCTTGGTAGACAAGAAGGCGGTTTAGGGCTCCTTCCAGTTCACGAACGTTATTCTGTATATTTTCGGCAATATAATACAAGACATCTTCGCTTAGGCTAGAACCTCGTTTATTCAACTTTGTCCTAAGTATTGCCATGCGAGTTTCTAGGTCCGGGGCGCCAATATCAGCTATCATACCCCATTCGAATCTACTAACTAGCCTTTGTTCTATAGCGGGAATTTCTTTTGGAAGCCTATCTGCGGTAATAATGATTTGTTTACCCTTGTCTCGTAGTTCGTTGAATGTATGGAAAAACTCTTCTTGGGTGCCTTCTTTGCCAGAGATAAACTGGATATCGTCTATAAGCAACATATCTGCAGTCCTATAATGCTGTTTGAAATCGTCAATACGCTTAGTTTGGATAGCGTTTATATAGTCGTTTGTAAATTTTTCACTAGTTAAATAAAGAATTTTGGCTTTTGGAATTTCCGATATTAACTTATTGGCCACGGCTTGCATAAGGTGGGTTTTACCAAGTCCTACCCCACCATAAATAAACAAGGGATTATACTGAGTTCCAGGATTTTTGGCTACAGCAAGGCTTGCTGCGTGGGCTAACTCGTTATTTTTGCCAATAATGAAGCTCTCAAAGACGTATTTTGGGTTTATATTGTTGGTACTTGTTGGATTTTGAGGGTAATTTACAAATTGTTGGCTAGGTTTGGATACTAGTTCCTGGCTTATCTCCATAGGATTTTGTTCTTTTAAAGCTGGCTTGGGCCCGCTTCCTATGTGGTAATGAATGGTTTTTATCTCTGGAGCTATTCCTTTTAATGCTTTTAGCATTTCTAGGTTGTATTTGGAAGAAATCCAATCTCTGTGATAAGTAGATGGTACGGCTACAGTGATAGAATCATTAAGCTTTTCTAAAATATAGGTGTTTTTAAGCCAAGTATTGAAATTTGCTTTAGAAAGAGAGACTTCTAAGTGCCCTAGAATTGCTTGCCAAATTTGTTCGTTGTTCATAGCTAGGCAGTGGTTATGTAAATAAGTAGACAAGAATTACGTAATAAGACGGTATTTTTTTACTTAATTCTTATCTACTTACTTCTTGTTTACTTACTATATCAGGGTAGTTATCAACATGTAAATTTATTAATATATCGCTTATATAAGCGATATAGCTTAATTTATGTTGAATAGCTGTGGATTACTTGTGATTATTGTGGATATGTATAACAAAACTCCCAAGAAAACCTTGGGAGTTTGTTGTGTATATCTCTACAATTTTATTCTGTTGGTGTGGGTTCTGGAGATGGGGGTTGTTATTAATATTGTTTACTATGATCGCTCACTTTAGTGAGTTTCCCTTGGAAGTTTACGTACTTAGGTACTATTGCTTGTGCTATAGACGCGTTTATAGGAACATTACCCATTAGACCTCTTTCAAAAGTCCATTTCTACTGCAATTCCATAATTCCGGCTGCAAAGCTTTCATCAAAACTCACCGATGCGTGCTGCATCACTTCGTTTTTCTTCAAGCTTTTCGCTCGGAATTATGGAATTTCGTAACGCAAGCTACTTTTGAAAGAGGTCTATTGTTAGCGCCACAATTACCAACACTAAAACCCAAGACTTAATCTTGGAATGGCGAGTTGTTTTAAATTGTGTTTTTATGGGGCGCAAGATCTTAGCATTTTATTTATGGATCCTATAAGACCTGTATGGCCTATTAAAACGGCAAGAAAAAACCAGCTTTTTAAGCAAAAGCAGGTACGGCTGAAGTTACTACTGTAGTGGAATAGACACTCACAAGGCTAGTTTTTGGAAAACGCCTATCACGTCTTGTGCCAATCCTTACAGTCTCAATTTTTCCATCGCGTTCCCAATTTCTAAGAGTATTTGGGTGTACACGGAGTAGCTCGCAAGCTTCTTTTAGGGTTAGAAGTTCTGGAAAGTTTGTGTTTTGCATTTTTTTTACTATCCGAATCTACGAATGGCACGAATCAACGAGGTTATGGTATTAGATACGGCTATACGGAGTTCGGTTGTGTTTTAATTTTTTGTTTCGACTTTTGAGAGCTTTTGTTAGGTCTAGGAGATGTTCAAGATTTTGTGAACATAACCTACATTTACTTAACAAAGCTTATATATAAAGGATAGCAAAAAAATAACCTCAAGTCAAGTATTTTAGTCTAATATAAGCGGGTTTTTAGTGTTTCACATTAGTATTTTATTTATATTTCCACGTTTAGTGCTTAACTCTGAGAATAAAAATATTTTTCAAAAAGATTGTTTCATTAACTAAACCAAATTTGTATTGGGTGTTAGGTTTATATTAAAACTTTTAACTAAGCATACTCGGTCATTCTAGTGCGTTGTCGCCGCTGTTCCCACACACAGCGCTGGTGCCTATATCTAAGGATATTATACAATGGACCATGTAGATTGTAATATTGACCAGGTGTATATTTATATAGTATAATATGTCTATTATACTATTATTTAAGTATTTATATAATCAAAAATGAAACGCACTTATCAGCCAAAAGTACGCAGACGCAAGAGGGTTCATGGTTTCCTGAAACGCATGTCCACTGGTGGCGGGGCAGCAGTCATTTCTAGTCGTAGAGCTAAAGGCCGTAAGCGGCTTGCTGTAGCGTAGCACGGTAGAAAGTTTATAAAGTTCATAATGTACAGAACTTACTTTAAGAACTTTTAACTCTATAAACCTTATAAAACTACTTTATGTTTGCGAAAAAAAATCGCCTTGCTAAAGATAGAGACGTTAAAACCGTCTTAAAAGCGGGGCGGTCTTTTTTTGACCCATTTTTTACTATTAAATATCTGCGTGCCAGTGCGCAACACACAACTACCAGGTGTACAGTAGTGGTGTCTACTAAGGTGGCTAAACAGGCTGTAAAACGTAATAGGATAAAAAGAATTATACGAGATTTTTTGCGTCGATATTTGCAGGGTCTGGCCCTGGGCGATTATATGATTATAGTTCGTCCGATGGTGGCAAAACAGGAAGCTTTGAATATACGAAACAGATTGGGCCAGGTACTTGTGCGTAACCGCTTATTGAAATAGAATAATACAACTTATGCTAAAGTTTATATTAGTTCAGCTTATCAACAGTTATCAGAGAAGCTTGTCTCCGGATCACGGCTTGTTTCTGGCCAAATTCCCTTACGGGTATTGTAAATTTTACCCTAGCTGTAGCGAATACACTAAGTTGTCTATTATAAGATTTGGGAGTATGCGGGGTGTTTGGCTGGGGATCCTCCGGATTATTAGATGCAATCCTTGGTCAGAGCCCAAGATTGATAAAGTTCTATCCGAATTATGAGTTATGAGTTATGAATTATGTGTGTTGTTCATGATTCTTGATTCTTGATTCTTAATTCATCTTTACTATGCTCGCACTATATCATCAATTTATTTATCAGCCATTATTAAACCTGCTTGTTTGGGGCTATAACTCACTTCCTGGTCATGACATTGGGATAGTTATAATCGTACTAACTTCTTTGGTTAGGCTGGCTCTGGCTCCGACCATGCACAAACAGATAAAAAGTCAGCACGCCATGACTCGTCTACAGCCAAAGTTAGACGAGTTAAAGGAGAAGCACAAAGACGACAAAGAAGCACATGCGAAGGCTATGATGGAGCTATATAAAGAGCACAAAGTTAATCCTTTAAGTTCGTGTTTGCCTTTGCTAATACAATTACCTATTCTTATTGCTTTGTATCAGGTCTTTCAAACGGCCTTGCATGGTAATTTAACGGGTTTGTATCATTCCGTGTACAATCCAGGTACTATCAATCCGTACTTTTTAGGGTTAGTAAACTTGGCCAAGCCAAGTTATGTGTTTGCTGTGCTGGCGGGTGCACTACAGTTTTGGCAGGCTCGCATGATGATGGCAAAGCAAAAAGGTAAATCTACTGACCCCACCGCTAAGGCTATCCAAATGCAAACGACTTATTTATTGCCCGTGTTTAGTATTTTTATTGCGCTCCGTTTGCCGGCTGGATTACCTTTGTACTGGGTAGTAACTACACTTTTTGCTATAGGCCAGCAATACTATATAATGAAACAGCATACACCTGAGATAAGCGATAAATCTACAGTTATTGATGTATAAGGAGGTCAGAAGTAAGTAGATAAGAATTAAGTAAATTTAAGTCCTAATTCTTATCTACGTACCTACGTAATTACTATCGTAACCCATGAACACTGAACACATAGAAAGCATAAAATCTATTCTAGAAGGAATAATTAGATCTATGGGGCTGGAAGGCAGTATAGAATACGAAGAAACTATAACTAAAGGTCTAGTGTTTAATATCTTTTTAGGAAATGATTCGTACCTACTGATAGGGCACCGAGGTGCACATCTTCACATGCTAGAAACATTAGTTCAGGCTATGATTGCTCGTAAGTTTCCAGGGCAGTTTGTGCGTTTTTCCCTGGATGTAGATGACTATAGACAGAAGCGTGAGTGGTATATAAAAGAGACTGTTAAAGGAGCGGTTCTGCACATGCAAAAGACCGGGCGGGGCACTGCGTTGGTACCTATGCCAAACTATGAGCGTAAGTTAGTCCATAGCTATCTGCAAGACAACTTTCCCACTGCGGTGTCTACGAGTCTGGGAGTAGAACCTTATAGGCGAGTAGTTATTAGGATGAAGAAGTAGATAAGTAAACAAGTACGTAAGAATTACGTAGTTACCAATTAGGACTTAACTATTATCTACGTAAACTATTGTTATGGCCCGCGCGCATACCCCACTTAGTATAGAAATATTAGCCATGGTTGGTGGCTCCAAAGAGCCAGTGGCCTTGGCTGGTATATTTGCTAGTTTTACTGAGCAGAGTACTAGGAAAATAGTTTATGATGCGGTGTTTAGGTTAGTTTCTCAGGGTTTGCTTACTTATACAGATCCAGCCAAAAGCAAAGTGGTTTTAAGCGGTGATGGTGCATCATTGCTTATGACTAAGCGGCCTCGGCGTGATGGGGTGTGGAAGCTAGTTATTTTTGATATTCCCGAAAAACAAAGAAATGTACGAACTTTTCTTCGTAATCGCTTGAAGTCTCTAGGTTTTCGCAAGTGGCAGGCCAGCATCTGGGTCTCGCCTTATAAGCTGGATGTTAAGCTGGAGTTGGAGCTTGCAGAGCTTGCGCGCAAGTTTTTTGTGAGACTGATTAAAACCACCGATATTAATTTCACAGACGACATAGAAGCCTTGTTTAAATAAACAGTACTTACAAAAATAGTCCCCGAACGTAATGTTGGGGGACTATTTTTTTATAGATTGTTACGGTCTTTGTTCTACTGTGCCTGGTCTATGATGCTGAATGTTTCTTTTAGGGTTTGTGTGTTACCAGCTTTAACTACTAGTTTATAAGTGCCAGGCTTCGGTGCATCAAAAACAAACTCATAAGTATAAGAATTGCCGGCTGATGTGGCTTGGCTACTACCTATTGCTACATCGTTCACATAAAACACCGCCGTACCCAAGTTATTGCCACTAATAGCTTTCAGGGTAACCGGGCTAATAGTTATATTGTCTTTGGCTGGGCTTAATATGGTTAGAGGGGCATTTACAGCTACTGTAACCGGAATGCTTAGATCTGTGGCTCTACCCGACTGGCTGACAGCATGAATGGCGATGGTTCTCTGGCCGTCGGCTAGAGTTTTGTAAATTTGGAAAACAAAGGGCGCACTGGTTTTGCTTTCTATAAGCTGTCCATCTACCAGTACATCTAACCTGGCAAGTGATTCTTTCGTGTTCACTGATACCATAATAGGTAGCTTGGTTATTATGCTGTTAGCTTGTGGCTCAGAGATGGTCAACACCGGGCCTTCACTGTTGTTTGGCACAATAACATCTGCTCCGTCCGGTGGAAGAGCTAGGTTTTGGCTTATCATCCAGTTACGTATCGGTTCTTCCCAGGCAGGGTTGTCTGGTCGTTCACTCTTAAAAACCAAATATGGTCGGAGCTCTATATTTTCAGGCACGGTTAAGTTATTAGCTGGAAGGCCTGTAGTTCTGTCTATTTTTACTACTACATGTACATTGTCATAAGCAGTTGGCACTGAGTATGAAGCAAATATTTCATCTTTTGTTTGTGGGGTGTACTCCGTAGGCAAGAGTCCAGATACTGCATCTACAGTAACGGTAGTTATCCCCTGTGGTTTGCTAAATTGCTCTACTGGAATATCTTTTAAGGCTTCCCTAAGGAACAGGTTGGTAATAGGGGCTGCTACTCTGGAACCATCTGCGCTAGTTTTCATCTCTTTACTATTGCTGTTTCCCACCCAGGCACCTACGGCTATACTTGGTGTGTAACACATGCTCCAGCCATCTTTCCACTTATTAGTTGTCCCTGTTTTACAAGCCACTGGTCGTCCAGGCAGTGTGAGTTGGCTACCAGCGCCAAAGATGTAACTTCTTGCTGAGTCATCGGACAGAATGCTGGTTACTTCGTATACGGCTTGCTCATCTGCGACCCTCTGGCCTGTGTCCTTGTATTCTTCTAGTACATCTCCACTTTTACCCTCTACTTTA
>JAHFJI010000025.1 GCA_023245955.1 Candidatus Doudnabacteria bacterium
AGATAATCTTGCTGGGCCAAAAAACTAGCCGAGGACTCGGTGGCGGTATTACAGACGTGACCAAACTTGTTCACAAAGATAACGTAGCCTTGTTTGAACAGGTAGCCAAGATACTCAACGATGATTTAATTGGCATAGACTTTATAATCGGGGACATTTCTCGCTCCTGGAAAACACAAGCTAGGTGCGGTGTCTTAGAGTGCAACAGCGCTCCGTTTATAGACCTACACCATCACCCACTCATAGGCAAGCCACAAAACGTAGCCGGTAAAATATGGGATATGATTTATCCAAATTCCAAATCTAGAAAACAAATAAAAAAATGAACACAATAAGACTTATAAGTCGTATAGGACCTATAAGTCTTATGTTCCAGGTTAAATTATTTATTTGCTTAATTGCTCCATTGGCTCCTCAGGAGTCTATGGTAATTTCCGACTCAGGCGCATATTTCATATCCCTCTTTAATTGCATGGGATATTTGTCATGGGTCACAAAATTGCCTAAAAACTTTTTGAACTGAGCCATCCTGACTTCTTCGCCGACCTCTTCGAAGTGTCTAAGAGGATAAGCCTCCGGAGTATATTCATAGTGCCCGCGAATTTCACCATCCCGAAACACGCGTATGTGATACTGATGCTCAAAATCGATAAGCTTTCTCCAGAACAACACTTGATCCGTATCCTCCCAAGCTATGAACAGGTCCCCAAAACCCCATTCGTCGTGCAAATGTCGCTCCAAATCTTCCAAAGTTTTACCATGCGCTAGCCAACCCAAGTGATATTGTTGCCTTTCTTTATGGTGAAATCTAGCAAAAGGTTTTTGTAAATGTGGAAAAATAGGATACAAAAAACGCCAAATTCTATTTTTAATTCCCTCTAAGGGATCTAATTTTGGTGCAATTTTATGCATGCTACTAGTATATATAGTTAAATGGACTTGGACAAATCTACCAACGCTTCTCCGGTCATGGAAGTAGGTTTTGGCACATCCATTAAGGCCAAAACTGTTGGTGCTATATCTGCTAATGTACCCGCAGACTTGGCTAGTGCGACTTCGGGTACCACTATGCAAGGCACCGGGTTTAGGGTATGAGCCGTGTGCATTACTCCAGTTTCCGGGTCCACATTTTGCTCAGCATTGCCGTGATCAGCAGTAATAATAACCGCTCCACCCTTGGCCACTACTTCGGGCACCAATCTAGACAATTCCCTATCAATAGTCTCTACTGCTTTTATTGTAGCCTCAAAACTTGCCGTGTGACCTACCATATCTGCGTTGGCATAGTTAACCACTATAAGATCTTCTGTATCCAATCTTTCTAATATGGCATCTGTAATCTCTGGAGCTTTCATCTCTGGTGCCTGGTCATGTGTTTTTATATCTTTACGGCTGTCTATCAAAACCCGAGATTCACCCACATGCAGATCTTCTACGCCACCATTGAAAAAGTAAGTCACGTGAGCATATTTTTCTGTTTCGGCAATGTGTAATTGTTTTTTGCCAGCTAGAGCCAAAGTAGAAGCCAGGGTGCTAGTTATTGCCTCTGGCGGAAAAGCAACCTGCACCGGGATACTTGGATCATACTCCGTCATGGTTCCAAAATATATATTCTTATCTTTTGTTTGTTCGTATATCCTATGAGTTAACTGCCTTGCCCTATCTGCTCTGAAGTTGGTAAAAAATACTCCATCATTTTCTGCAATACTCACCCCAGTTCCAGTAGTATCCAAAAAGACCACGGGTTCTAAATGCTCGTCTAGTTGCCCTTCTCTGTGCAACTCCGAAATATACTCAGATGGCTTCCTGTTTTGACATACCTTACCCTTGCACAAAAATAAAGCTTCTTCGGCTTTGACTATTCTATCCCAGTTATTGTCTCTGTCCATGCCATAATATCGGCCACCTACCGTAGCCACCACACCTACTCCGAGACTAAGAAGGAGTTCCTCTAACTCCTTTAGATACTCTACTGAGCTCTGTGGAGGCGTGTCCCTACCATCTGCAAACACATGTACTGCAAGTTTTTTTATACCATTCAACGTAGCTAGTTTTATAAAAGCATATAAATGATCACTGTGTGAGTGCACGCCACCAGGACTGAGCATACCCAGCACATGCAGTGTAGAATCGTGCTCTTGTACGTGCTCAAACAAACTGTTAAAAACTCTATTTTGACTAAATTCCCCGCTAGCAATAGATTTATTTATTCGGACTAAATCGTTATCCATTATCTTTCCCAGCCCAATAGTTGTATGACCAATTTCTGAACTACCTATCTGGCCTTCCGGCAAACCCAGACTCTCTCCACTGGCACTTAAGAGTAGGTGCGGATAATCCGCCCAAAGCGAGTCCATGTAAGGAGTTTGGGCTTTATAAATGGCATTGTGTTCTGTTTTTTCACTATAACCATAGCCATCCAAAATCACTAACACAACAGGTTTGTAACTCATAGATATCCTATATAAAAAAAATTAAGCGCCAAAGTTAATCTTTGACACTTAATTCTATACTAGAATTACGCACATGAGCAATGCCCACAGGTAGCTCATACTATTATAAATAAATCTTTCACCACAGAAGCAAAGATCTTTGGACTCTCCGCAATATGCTTACCCCTTACTATTACAGGACCCATAGCCACAGCTTGTACATTCATGGGTTTGTTGTTTTTACTCACAAACTTTGCTTTATCTATGTTTATCGCGTATATCACCCCATTTGCCGTCACCGTAAGGGCTTCTGGAGTCTTAAGCATTAACTGTCCAGTTATGTCTATGTTAAGCATACGCACCCGAGCTAGCAACCTCCTGGCCAAAACACTGGACCTGTTTCTTTCCCAAACACCCTTAACCTGCACAGACATACCTGGCTCAAGACCACTGAGACTCACAGCCACAGAAGACGCATAAGCGGTCTCCGCATCCACCGTTATTTGTTGCGCTCCTTGCTTACTACTTTTAATCGTAAAGTTATTTTCAGGGATGTTTATCTTATCTACTTTTCCAGAAAATGTGCCAGGATGGGAGTAAAGACTCACTACCCGAACACTTTTAGCGTTTACACTCAAGTCTGGCCAGACTGTACCTTCTAGTTCCACTCTATCTCCTACTTGAATATGGGCAAACTCAATAAGAGTACCGTTACGTTTGGCAAGTCTCGCATTAGATGTTTCTGCGTCATACTTTTCTGCGCTACTCGCCCGCACTAAAAGCCTGTTCCCCACAATCTGCACTACTAGACCTTTTATTTGCTTCTCCACACTCATATCTACATTATACTCCAAATAAAAAACCACTTATAAACGTAAGTGGTTTTTACAAAATATTTTAATCCAAATCTCGCATTTTTTTATTCAACTCAATCAATGTTTTCAACTTTGGATCCATTCCCTCTATTATTTCCAAATGTCTAGGAAAAAGACTATCCATTATCTTATCTCCTGTACGGTATGGTACAACCAGCGCAATGGCTGTATGGGGGTCATTGGCAGGAACCACTTTCACACCTTCTGCGTTAAACTTAGCCACTAACTCGTCCATGGGTGTCGCATATTCAGAGTACTCTCCTGCCTCAGCTTGTAGCTTGGCATAAGTGTCCGGGCTCATGCCTGGAAAATCAAACTTTCTGTTTTCCGATACTAACTCTCTTATTAGTTCCAGATACTCTCTATGTAGTTGCTCTTTATGCTCCGCCACTTCCGCACTCTGTTCATGCTCACCCATATATTTTATTTTCTCAATTAATAGTAATTATAAGCCTTTTTGCCAAGCTCTATACAGCTATCCTAACACGATAAACTTAGCATCACAACTGGTTATTGGCTATTTGGTATAAATAAATGTCACAAAACAAATGAAGAGAGGCAAGCCTCTCTTCAAAGCTACTGACGAACGACATACCGAGCACAAGCCAAAATGGTCGCATTATCTAACGCCCACATAGGTACTATGTCAAAGTCCAATGTCAAAGATGACGATTGAGATATACCAAATTTTAATTTATCCCAAGCAGTTCTACTTCAAACATCAAAGTGGCATTCTGGGGGATGACCGGTGGATAACCATTTGGCCCATAACCTAAAGAAGCTGGAATAGTAAGTCTTACCTTCTCACCTACCTTCATTCCGGCCACACCATCGTCCCAGCCCTTTATAACCATGCCCGCACCAAGCTGGAAGCTAAAAGGTGCACCACGGTCCACGCTAGAATCAAACTTTGTTCCATCTACGAGCCATCCGGTATAGTGCACACTTACGTTATCTCCGGCCCGAGTCACCTTGCCAGTCCCCTCTTTTAACACTTCTTTCTTTAGCTCTGTTACATTATCGCTCATAGTTGGTTTACTTTCTTTATTAATTACTTGTTCTGTTGGAGTTGCACTTGGTGTAGCCGTAGGCCCAGTCTGGCTAGAATTTTGGCTCGTACCAGCTTCTGTATTCCCACTGCTCCGCCAAAGCAAAACACCACCAATGACCACCACTGCAATCCCCGCCACAATTATATATATGCTTTTGCTGTTCATAATTCAAATAATTATATTAATCCCAAAACGACACATCCAACGCCTAAAACAATATCCATACATTTCGTACTAATTGAGTCTATAGTTTAATATCCCAATCTACCTATACACAAGTTCCAATACTTTATAAACCACAAGTGCCGGCCAAACCATAGCTTTGATAATCCCTAAAGCACCCAACCAAAAACTAGTTGCATGGCCAATAAAGTAGATTAAGGCACCAATAAACCCAAGTCCATAGACTGCGTTACCGCCCTGCTTGTGCATACCATGTGACATAAATTTTTAGAATTGAATAGTAAATATTATTAAATTAATTATACCATTCGTAAAACTAAATACCCACCTCTACCTTAAACCCGCCATAGTAAAAACGTTTCATGTCTACGGGCATGTCTTTGTCATTCCGGGTTTCGTCGTTCATGGCGGGGTCGCTCATAACTTTCTTGTTTACCTGGTCGCGGTGTGCCCGAGATTTAAACACAATAAAAGAAAACCAAACGGTTTCGCCCATTTTTGCTTTGGCAGCGTCTGCAAACGAAAGCGGCTTCATACCACCTTGTCCTTTTGGACGAATGTCGTCACCCACACACTCTTTGTAGTCCAACGCGCCATGTTTCATCCATACTTTTTTGCCTACTGCTGCCATCTTCTTATACTGCGCTACTTTATTCTTAGGAACTACCAACAAAAAACCATCGACATAGGTACCTTGCATATATTTTTATAACTAACTTAATAATATTTATTCTAGCATTAATCAATGAATCTATTATACATGCTTCCTTTTCCTGGCGGCCATCAGGAAAAGGAGGCATAATTCTGTTTCAATACGCCCAAGCTTTAAAATGGTAATTGCAGAAGGACGTCTATGGCAATGAGTTGGGTAGGTTCGGTCGCTTTTAAAAGTACGTCGGATTCGTCCGTAATGCGGGCTTGGTCTTCGGTTGTAAACTTAGTACCATTTATTTCTAAGCCTCCTGCTTGCAAGTACACAAACAGTCCTCTGTCTTCTCCTAAAGTGTATCTCACTGTTTGCCCTGCTTCTAAATTGGCTGTGTATATAGTTGCGTTCGAGCGAATAGCAAGTGCGCCAGCTAAGTTTTGGCCAGAAGCTACGGGGACTAAAATATTTGGAGCGGCACTACTAAAGTCTTTTTGCTCGTACTTAAGCGGGAGGTTTTGCTGATCCGGAAAAATCCAAATTTGGTAAAGGTGTATTGGCTCTGTACCCTGGTTTAGCTCTGCGTGGGTAACTCCTGCTCCTGCAGACATGTACTGTACTTCCCCTGCTTGTATGGTACCCGTGTTGTCCATGCTGTCTTGGTGGGTAAGCACACCCTGGTGTACAATGGTTACTATTTCCATATTGTCGTGGCTGTGAGAGCCAAAGCCAGATTCGCCGTCTATGTAATCGTCGTTAAACACCCGCAAAGTACCAAAGTTCATATTTCCCCGTTCTTGGTACATAGCAAAAGAAAACAAGTTATAACTTTTTAGCCACCCATGTTCTGCTTTATATCTTTTGATCGCCTCAATCTTTCGAATCATAGGAAAATAATAGCACAAGCAGGTGATGTGGCTAAGTATAACAAAAGTCAGCTACTAAAACAGGTACTGTATATAACAATAAACATATATTGACAAACGATATGTAATAGATTATTATAGCAACATAAACATTTACAAGCATTAACCATGAAAAAAAACTCAACAATATTTCTTCAGGTGGTACTTGTGATCATTGGCATTGGCACGCTTGCCCTTATGCTGTGGGAGCCCCATATAGAGGGCAGGAATGCACATGCTACGCTCTTTGAGATTTATTTTAAGGATCCCTTTTTAGTTTATGCGTACATAGCATCTATTCCTTTTTTTATAGCGCTTAACCAAGCATTTAAAATACTGCGGTACGTAAGGGAAAATAAGTCATTCTCGCAAGTGACCGTGAAAGCCTTTCGCACCATAAAACAGTGCGCAATAACGTTTATTGGTTTTGCAATAGGGGCAGAAGTTTACTTATTTGTAGTCATGCGCGGTAAAGACGACATAGCAGGTGGTGTGGTTATAGGTCTTGTACTTATTTTTACCACCGTTGTAACTGCTACTGCCGCAGCCCTATTTGAAAAACTTTTACAAAACGCAGTAGATATAAAATCGGAAAATGATTTAACGGTATAACCCCTCCTCTCCCCTCCTGTCATTCCCGCGCAGGCGGGAATCCAGCCACGCTATACCAGCGTGGCACCAAATCACCTTCATTACTCTCTGGCTGTCGGCTGATGAGCCGATGTGGATCCCCGCATTCGCGAGGATGACTAAACCCGAGTCTCTCTCCTGTCATTCCGGAGGCCACAAGTGAGTCTTCGAGCGCGGGCCATCCGGAATCCAGCATTAAAATAAAAGAACACACTATGGCAATAATTATAAATATAGATGTCATGTTGGCCAAACGGAAAATGAGTGTTACCGAACTTACGGAGAAAGTCGGTATTACCATGGCGAACATTTCCATACTCAAAAACGGCAAAGCCAAAGCCATACGGCTTTCTACCCTAGAAGCAATCTGTAAAGCCTTAGACTGCCAACCCGGAGACCTGTTGGAGTTTAAAAAATGACCTCCTCCGCCATTGTCGCCACCATTGCAAGTATATTGGAAAGGCGGGCGCAACATGGCATAAGCATTAAATCCGAGAAAGTCTTAACAGTATAAGCGGCACCGCGCCTCTCCTGTCATTCCCGACACGATCGGGAATCCAGGTCGGCCTACCAGCCGACACTAGTCAAATGTCCCGTGGCACGGGACCTGGATCCCCGCATTCGCGAGGATGACAATCCACTAATGAATCATAGTTAACCAAAACCCCTATGGACCAAAAATTGCAAAAAGCACTCTATGTTATGTTACTAGCCTTGGGGCTGGCGTTAGTTTTTAACTTCTTGTTCTTTAGCAAGCAAATTGGCATTTCTGTATTTGTTTTTAATGTTGCCTTACTTGGTGCAGTCTTTGGGTTTGCCCGCCACCAAAAACTGAGCTTACAAAAGTCGTACTGGTTCGCGTTGCCCATTCTTTTCTTTGCGCTCATGCCGGCGGTGCGCGCAAGCGGCTTTCTTACGTTCTTAAACGTAGTTGCAACTTTTGGTTTACTTATGCTACTAGCCCACCAACTCACTGGCACCCCAGCGTTCCTTATGAAGTTGCGTGATTACGCCACTCTGGCAGTATTGGTGCCGTTCCGCATGCTTGGTAGAGGGCTTTCCACCATCTCTAAACTTGGACAAATACACAGTAACGTAAAACACCGGGATGTATGGATTCGCGTATTTAAGGGTGTAATTATGGCCGTGCCTATACTTATAATATTTGGTGCACTCTTCTCCCAAGCAGACTTAGCTTTTTCACAGTTTCTTGGCAACTTCATACACATAAACATTTCAGAACGCTCAGTACAGTACCTTGTTCTGCTCTTCTTCGCGTTCCTTGCCGGCCTCAGTTTTCTTTCTTACATATTTTTTCCTAAAAATTCTGTCATTCCGGTTTCTACAAGTGAGTCCTCGAACACGGGAAGACCGGAATCCAGTATTCAGTCGGGCCGGAGCATAGAAGTACTCGTATTCCTCTCTCTCATTGCTGCCCTCTTCCTCCTCTTCATTGGTTTCCAAATTACTTACCTCTTTGGCGGACAAGCCAATATTACCAGCTGGGGCTTTACCTATGCCGAATATGCCCGCCGCGGTTTCTTTGAACTACTCGCAGTGGCAGTATTGTCACTCTTAGTACTACTTGCTTCCGAACAATTTGCGGGCACAAAAGAAAGAAAAGACAAGCGCTTTTTAGTACCTGCCCTAGTACTCATAGCCGAAGTGGTAGTGGTAATTATTTCCGCATTCAAAAGACTATCCCTCTATATAGACGCCTACAGCCTTACTACGATGCGTTTTTATGTAGCAGGCTTCATCATATTACTACTCGCTCTCTTCATCCTACTGGCTGTTAAGTTCGTACAGTCCAAACCAGAAAACTTCTTTACCTTTGGCACGCTGCTTACTGGCACTGCGTTCTTAATAGTTGTAAACCTCATAAACCCCGACAGCTTTATAGCCAACTCCAATCTAAAGCAGTACAACCAAACCGGTAAAATAGATGCGTACTACATAGCAAGTCTTTCTGCTGATGCTACCTCACAGCAAATTGAAATGTACGACAAACTTCAAGGTGAAGATAAAAAAAATTTAGAAGGCTGGCTTCCAAATCAAAAAGATAGACTCCAAGCCCAAACCACCCACTGGCAATCTGCAAACTTGTCCCGCAGTAGAGCATTGCGATTATTAAAAAATTACTAAATAGTAATAATATATATCTATGTCAACGAGTAACGCCCCTTGGAAAATAATTGCGGTAGGATTCATTCATTTTATTCTTGCTGTTCTTGCACTTTTACTAATTTACTATGGATTTCCTTATGTTTCTTTTGGTCTCGGCATGGAAAGGTATAATGCGTTGCTACTGATTTTGGTTATTACCGCTATATTAGTGTTTACATCAAGGACAATAACTAAAAGATTATTAACCTCTAAACAACAAGTGCTTGCATCTGGGTTGCTGGCTATTGGCTTTATTGCTCTACTATATTTAGTTTTCTACTTAATAGAACTAGCGCCATTGCATGCCCGACAGCACTATTGTATTTCACTTAAAGGAGATGCGCCAGACGATTGCTATACATTCCTCGAAAATTCTAGAGTAATAATTATTTACTATATGGCAGTTGCCTATCTAATATTTGTAACAGCGCTTAATACTACGGTAAGTATCATATCACTGCATAAAAAAACGCTCAGTAAGCTTGAATCCCCACTCTAGCCACTAGCTGTCTTCTAACCTTCCCCTAAGGGGGCTTTGAAGTTACAAATGCCGTTGCGAAGGTCACCTTCACAACGGCATTTCAATAGAAAATAAAAGGTGTCTGACACCTTTTATTTTGCAAAACATATGTGAGCGGCGATTTTCAAATGTCATTTTGGAAACTCGGGCCCACTGAATTCAGAGTCCTAACGGTAGTTGTAAATTGTTTCGTTTATTTTTACCCCAATATTAGCCTTATGGGCAAACAATACCTGCTTTTAGATGTAAGCAGTATTCTTGCTGCGGCATGCATGTTCCTTACGGCGGTACTTGCCATAACTAAACAAACAATACATTTATACAAATTAGAGAAAGTCTAAACAAAGCAGGCTATCAAAGTATCAAAACTATGCTAGTTCAACATTTTTTGCCAAAGTTTTAAACCGGTCACCGCTCTTCTGCAGGACAGTTGTGGTTATAGCGCCTGTTTTACTGGTGTGAATGTCTTGCACCACACCGGACTTACCTCGGTGGGTACCGGCAATAACTTTGCACTTAGCTCCATCTTTCAGCTTCTCACTCGTATCTGTTTTCATTATAGAATTATGATACGCCGCAATGTTTTTGTTCATATTAATATATAAGATTCTTTGTAGAAAGGTGGGCAAAATTATCAAAATAATATTGCAGAGCGGTACGAGATGGGGGGTGAAAAAGATTTAATGGCATTCCAATAACACGAGTGAGTTCCTCTTTTGTGTTATCAACCGCCATAATATTAAGATATTTTTTCGCTCTTAACTTTGAAGCAGGTTTGTCAATCCGTGCGATACAAACAATTACCGTCTCGAAGATTCTAGGAAAGTGATAAATGACCAGTGGCGTAGCTTTCAAAGGTATGTTTTCTTCAAAATCACCCCTGACTTTTTGTGTAGCGGCTTTAACAATAGACCCTTCTGCTAAATCTTGGTATGTCAAAAACGCACCGGGTGATTCGTATGTTGGCACTGGCCAATCTCCGTAAAAAACCCTTTGCCCCAATACCAGCTTATTGTCCGAAGATATCAGCATACTTACAATAACCAATGCGTTTGGTCTAGGATTCGTGTCAATCTGTTTATAGATTGCTTCCTGGCTGCGTATGGATACTATTGTACGATAATCCACATTCTTCGAGACCTGTATTATATTTGATTCTGAATTGAAAACTTCAGTTTGTAATGCCGGATTGTTTGTTAGGTTAAACGAATACCCATCAGCACGATGCTTAAGGAAATGCCAAGCCTCATCCATCTGGCCTAATATGCGCTTTTGGATCTGGATCGGCCGACCGTCAATTTCTTGAAGAAAAAAGTCCTCTGTTTGGCCATCGTTTTCCCAAAGAATATTTATAAGGTTTGATACATCAACCCGCGATCCCTTATGTTCGAGGTTAGTTATGTTCATACAATTTGATTAATGTCAGTATAATAACCATCCAATTGGAATTTGATACTCGTATTAATCGAACTCTTATCACTTGGTATGTAATTGGATCTTGTCATGACCCTAAAATCTGCGCTAACTCTGGTCTGGCCAGTGGCGTTGATCTTATTGCCGTGGCGAAGGCTAGACCCGTCCCATCGGATTAGTTGTCCATATTTAGCATTAATAGGAGCAAAATCGCCCTTGTCTTCTTCACTTTCAGACCAAATAGTGTTGGTATCAAAAGCATCTGTAAGCGGTAAGAAAAAATTGTCCTCTTGTACTGCCTCGGCCCATTCTTTATCTCTATAGTCTTTATCCTTGTGCCATTCACCAACGGCTACATTGTTAGGAAAAGAAATTCTAAATGTAGGGATGGTTTGGAAAATAATGCTTTCATCATACAAAGGACGTACTACTTCCATAATAAATTTAAAATAGAGTGATTGAAAAACACCTTGTCGCGCTAATTCGTAAAATCTTTTGTGGTAAGAAGTGTCTTGATCGTTCTCCCTGCGAAACACACCTTGATTAGACCTAATATCTTCCAAAGAGATAACTCTCAGATAGTCACTAACAAGCACTCGAAAAGAAAATTCATCTGTATTGTAGTTCACAATTCGCATAGCAATAATGTTGCATAAATAGTCTTTTAATCAGGCACCTTCATATAAACCATCAGCTCTTTAAACAGAAAAATCGTACCTTATTTAATGTGCAGACTCTTTCCTAATTATGATTTGAACCGAAGGACTTACAGATTTGTCGGTACGGTGCGGGCAGCCAATCCAGCAGCACGGGCGACGCATGCCACCTCGCATTTTTGAGATAGCTTTTTCAATACGTATACCCCTAGTCTGCGCCAACCCAGCAGTCAGGGTCGTTTGCCAACTGCCACGTACCATACCCAACTTCAGATACCTTAAGTCCGGTTTTTCCCAACACTCTATAATTCATAAAAGATATATGGCAGATGAGAGGCATCCTCGTCAGACGCTATGCGTCGTATACCAGAGTTGCTTGTAGCATAAAAGCTCGCAATCTTTAGGCAGTGGCTATGGCCTAATGTCCTGCAGAGAAATATCAGATTGTTTAACCAAGCAGAGCCTACTGTTACCTAAGTACATGTCCGGAAACCCGGGCTTGGCATTTATAGCATTGAGGCGCGACAAGAACTCTTGAACCTTACTGTATTCCGCTGGCTCATATGCTGGGAGTTGCAGAAAGATCCCACCACCAATCTCTGTTTCCGACCAAATACGCTCCAAAGTTAGTAAAGAAAATTGCGCGTCTTGCGGAATAGCTGCTATCCCCGCAACGGATCTCTCGGTAACTAATCCAAAGCCCTGAGGAGCATGTTTGACCCTCCATTCATGGATGCGTCGCCAAGTCCCTCGCGTTTGAATATTACCTACAATTTTATCTTCTTGTTCTTGGCCGAGACCGACCGCGACACCATCTGTTATTAGGCCCT
>JAHFJI010000080.1 GCA_023245955.1 Candidatus Doudnabacteria bacterium
CAACTGTCTCCGTGTTTATTAAACAAAGAACTCGTTGGCACCAAGGCTTTATGCAAGTTATTGGCAAAGGACAGTGGCGTAAATTTCTAACTCTCCGTCAGCAGTTGCTATCCCTTTATGTATTGGCCTGGCCAGAACTTCAAGCAATTCTGTTTTTGTACGCCATTGTTTCTGCGATAACTCTATTCTTTATCAAATTGCCAGTTTGGGTAACTATAGTTTCTATTTTACCCCTCTACTTACTGGTAGTTCTATTCATAGTTTGTGTGGTTGCCCTATATCAGTTTGCTCAAAGCTACAACAAACCTTTTCCTTGGTATATGGCTTTAAAAATGCTTGTAGCATTTTATCCTTTCCAAATCTTACTTGGAGTATCCGCCATGCGAGCTGTATATAGACTACTGAAGGGTTATAAAGGGTGGGAGAAGACAGCGCACATAGGCGCACACAGGCCAGAGACAATGCAAGTAGCAATGAAACCATTTAACAACTAAACACTCAATCTCATTTATCCAGATTCTGTCATCCTGAATCTTGCATTGCATATAATATTATGAACATGGATTTAATTACACAATTAAATACAAGAGGGCTTATACCAACATCAGACAAAACAGATGCAGACTTAGTTATGCCCAAGGAAGTGACTCCAGAAACATCAGCAGTATTGGAACAGATAGTTAAGCCTACTCATAAGTATTTAGAGTCTGCTTTGGTTCTTTTACTCACCACTGTATCAGCCTTAGCGCACGGCATTGGCATGTTCAGATATCCGTACTACGAAAATGACGAAGGAACCTATATTTCCCAGGCCTGGTCGCTAGTTAGCCATGGCTCTCTTAGCCCATATACTTACTGGTACGATCATGCGCCAGCAGGTTGGATGTTTCTTGGCGTGTGGTTTCGGGCGGTAGGTAGTTTCTTTGCCTTTGGAAGTTCGGTAGATACTGGCAGAGTTTTTATGTTGGTGCTACATGTACTATCTACGCTTCTTCTGTACAGCATCACAAAAAAGTTAACCCAAGGTAAAGTATTGCCCGCACTACTTGCAGGGTTAGTCTTCTCTCTATCACCGCTCGCGGTCTATTTCCAACGCAGAGTACTACTAGATAATATGATGGTGTTTTGGGTGTTGTTATCTTTGTGGACTTTGCTCTTACCAAAGCTTAGGCTAAAGCACATAATTTTGTCTGCAATATGTTTTGGTCTGGCTGTACTTACCAAAGAAACGGCTATCTTCTTCTTGCCTGCTTTTGCTTACACCACTTGGATCTATTCCCACAGAAGCCATAAAATTTTTGCTATGAGCCTTTGGCTGGGTCTCTCCGGTCTTGTAGTCTCCCTTTATCCACTCTATGCACTACTTAAAACCGAATTTTTTCCCGATGGCTGGTTTGGTGGTGCTCCCCATGTAAGTTTGATAGATACTTTAAAGTTTCAAGCTGGACGTGGCAGTAGCTACCACTTTTGGCAAACTGGCAGTGATTTTTATAAAAACACGACTGAGTGGTTCACCCGTGATCCATTCTTGGTTATAGCTAGTGGTATAGCTGTAATAGTTGCAACGATACTTGCCTATAAGCACAAAGAATTTAGAGCTCTTATGTTGTTTGTTTTTGGTATGCTTTGGTTCTTGCTTAGAGGTGGAGTTATTATTAACTTCTACATCTTACCGCTTATTCCTTTTTTGGCGATTATTATTGCCATGGTCTTGGAAAAGTTATTTGAGTTTATAAATAAGGGCACACAAACTAGCTTAGTTTATAGTCTCGGGTTTGCTACTTTTGGATTACTGATGATAGCGAGCATGGTGCAAACTGCCATACCACTTTACACGGTAGACGAGACAGCGCCGATGAAACAAGCAATTACCTGGATAAAACAAAACTTACCGAGTAGCTCTGTACTCATAGTAGACAATGCTATTTTTGTAGACCTTCGTGAGAGCAGAAGTAATAACGACCCAGCGTTTTTGCATGCAGAATGGTTCTGGAAAGTAGAAAAAGATCCAGCTGTATACAAGAAAAATCTTGGTGGTGATTGGTTAAACGTGGATTACGTAATATTAAGCCACGAAATGATTCGTCAAATCTCTGACTATCAAATTACTCTTACGAAAGAAGTCCTGCCCTATACAAGTTTTGTGACTGGCTGGAATGGTGGGGGAGCATTCTTAGACTTAAATAAATTTATCAGCACCAACGGAGACTGGATGCGTGTGTACAAGGTAGACTCACGAGAGAGTTATGTGCTTAAGAGTCTCTGGAAAGAGAAAGCTATAGCCAAGATACAGAGCTACGGGCAAATTGTAGAACATCCCTGGAATACTACAGCAAGTGACCAAGGGGAGGCTTTACTTGAAGCAGCCATTGCAGGGGATAAACAAAGTTTTGACGGACTTTGGAGTTGGACGCGCGACCACCTACAGCATCGGCCTAAGGATTTACTCGTCTCTAATAATTGGCAAGTGGGGATTCGTGGCTCTAGTGTGAACCAGTACGATGCAGAACTCTCTGCTAACCAGAATATTGCACTTGCCCTAACTCTTGCTGGTAGAAAATGGAACAATGCAAGCTACACAGAAATGGGTACTCGCATGGTGCAAGACCTATGGGCTACCTTTGCCGTGACCGCGGGTAAAAGGACAATACTCACAGCTACCACTAAGCAAGACTTATCTGGCAACTATTTTGTGGACCCGGCTGTTTTTGCACCGGCTACCTATAGAGTATTTGCTACTGTAGACGCTCTCCACCCATGGAAAACTCTTGCAAGCGAAAGCTACGTAGACATGCCAGTTCTTTCCACCGGTAACTACATGACGCTGACCATAAGCAAAGCCGGCGCCATCTATGCAAATAGTCAAACAGTTATACCTGTAAACCAAATAGTAAATAATGTAGCGCTAGATGCTAAGTGGTTTAACTCCTCAGAATCCAAATTTTGGCTAGAGCAAAATGCGAACACTATTAACCAGCTATCACAGTCCGGAAGTGTAGAAAGTAGAGCCGTGTTGCTGACAAGCTTAGAAGCAACAGACCCAAGCAAGGCCGTAAGTTTATACGACAACACTCTAGCTACCTACTTTAGTCGCGCTACCAATACTTGGCAACAAACTCTCACCCCGGAAGAACAAAGTAGTCTCTGGATGGCTTTTGCTGTTAGTTCCATGGGTGAAGACTTTAGTAAACTTGCCGGGGGCACTTCCACAATGCAACTTACCACCATAGGTATTCGTAGTGTAAATTAAGTGTTTTGAATTTCTAATGAGCATCATCTAGCAAAGCCCACCTCACCTCTGTCATTCCAGATTCTACAAGGCTTTGCGCGGGAAATCTGGAATCCATCTTAAAGCCATGAGTGTACGCTAGATGATGCCCATTAGAGTACTAAGGACTGAAACGTACTCAAACAAGCCAATAAAACTACTTACAAACTATTGCATAAATTAGCCAAATATGCTATAATTAAGAGTCATACAAAACCATCTGATACGTGTGCACAAGCTGGCAATGCTGCCAAACAGGGCTTATGCTCACGTAATAGATGGCCTGGGATCCAAGGCCAACTGTTAGGCTCATAGTATGAGCCGCTCCGCCCCGACCAACTTCCGACGCTATTTTCTTTTTTATATTGAAAACAGGTCGGGGCTGGGGCA
>JAHFJI010000026.1 GCA_023245955.1 Candidatus Doudnabacteria bacterium
CTTTGGAAAAACTTCCCGACTAATTAAAATGTACAATAAACCCATAATAATTCAACTATAACTATGATAAATCCTTGGATTAACTTCAACGGCAATGCCGAAGAAGCATTTACTTTTTACAAATCGGTATTCGGTGGAGAGTTTGCAAAGGTAATACGTTTTAAAGACCTGGCAACCCCCGAGTTCCCTGTGGCAGAGCAAGATGCAAATAAAATAATGCTTATTACCCTACCAATTGGTAAAAGCAACATGCTTATGGCAAATGACGTTCCGGAAGTTTTAGGAAAAGTGAATGAGAACGAAAACAGAAGCAAGATTGCAGTACATACCGAAACCAAAGAAGAGGCTGACAAGTTATTTAACGGTCTTTCCGCTGGAGGCAATATAGAAGTACCAATGAGCGACGGTCCATGGGGTTCATACGCGGGTATGTTTAGAGATAAGTACGGCATTGAATGGGTAGTAGAATTTTATCCGAGCGCATAAAGTAATTTCTAATACGAACACCCATCTTGAGCCAAAAAAGCACAGCTGTCAAAAGCAGGTGTTTTTTGTTAAAATAAGCATATTATGAAGTTTGAAGAGAGCGAAAATTTAGAGCTTAAACAAAGCCTGAGCGAAAAAGAAGCCGCTGGTTGTGATTTGGTTGCATTTGCTAACCGAAATGGTGGAGTTGTTTATTTCGGCATCTCAAATAATGGAGTAGTTGGAGGTATACAAACACCTAATGAAAAAACTGCTAGGGAACTTGCCGAGTTTTACAATGGAAATATTGAACCAAAAATCTATCCATCGGTACAAATTGAAACTGTTAGTGGAAAGCAAGTCATTTCTGTACGTGTAGAGAAAAGCGATACGCCACATCACACTTTTAAAGGTGTTCCTTATATTAGGTCCGGACCAACAAGTCCTAGAATGTCTCAGTCAGAATACCAGAAGAGACTTTTAAAATATAGGTCTTCAGCTCAAGACTACTCTTCAAAGATAATTCCCGAGGCCACCATAAATGACTTATCTGTTAGCGCTATAAAATCTCTTCGAAAATTACTTGATAAGTCGGGTAGGTTTAAAAGAAAAACTAGTGAATCATCAAATGAGCAGCTATTAATAGATCTGCAATTGCTTAGAAACGATAAGCTAACACTAGCTGCTTTGGTATTGTTAGGAAAGGAAGACTCCTTAAAAAGATTTTTACCCTACTGTGAAATCCGGTTTGGCTATAAAATATCTGAGTCAGAAATACGAAATCAGGACACTGAAATATTTTTAGGTGGGTATTTGCTATATTATGAAAAAATATGGGAAAAAATAAATCTTAGGAACATAACTTTGAATATTCCAACCGGAATGTCCCTAACGGAGCGAAAATCATTTGATGAAGAAACGATACGTGAAGCGCTTAACAATGCAGTCATACACAGAGATTATTCTCATGCTGAAACAATATTTTTATTCCAATATGAACAAAAGATTGTTATAAAAAGCCCAGGAGGTTTACCTGACGGCGTTACAATAGATAATATCATCGATCAATCTAAAACTCGCAATAAATTACTTGCTGACGTTTTGTTTAAATGTCAACTTGTTGAACAATTTGGTAGCGGCGTGAATTTGATGTTTAGACAACAATTGTCGTTAGGTAAAAATCCTCCAAATTACCAAAAAACGGATGAAAACCATGTGTTCCTAGAACTTGATGGGATGATTCAAGATCTCGAATTTGCCAAGTATGTTTTTCGGGTTGCTGATAAAAAACACAAGCAACTTAACGATGAAGAACTGATTGTATTAAATAACATCAAAAATAATAAATCTGTAAAATCTAATGACGTCTCGAGCAGCTTAGAGGAATTGGGTCTAATTGAACGATTAGGTCACAAGAAGTGGATATTGTCTAAGGAATATTACACTTCAATTAAGCATACTGGTGAATATACTAGAAAACGAGGTTTGGATAAACAAACAAACAAAATGCTAATTTTGGAGCATTTAAAACAGCACAAAAAAGGTTACGTAACTGATTTGGTAGAAGCAGTGAAAAAACCTAAATTAACAGTTAATAAATATCTTTCTGAATTAAGAAAAGAGGGTAAAATTACCCTAGTTGGTAACCCACAAGCATCCCGTGGCTCCAATAGGGTTCATTGGGTCTTGAAATAGGATACAGGTAAGAGGAACAGGTAAGATAAATTATTATTGTATTTATTGAAATTTAAACATTTTCATATGTAAAAGGATACAGGTCAAAGGAACAGGTGTAGTAATCATTTACATGTTTAGTGCATGAAATGAAAAGGTGTCAGGTACAATTAATCCTTACTCTTTACCGTAAAGAAAAGGTGTCGGGTACAATTAATCTCTATCTTTTGCCTGGCGGACGGAGACAGAACACAGGTAGATAAAGAAGTTACCTTAACGGAAAAAGGTATACGGTAATCTACCTGATTAAATTAATCAAGACTATACTCCCATGAACAATCAAGAAGAAATTAAGCAACTAATTGCAGAGTTATTGCGTGAAGAAATCACACTTTTTACTTTAAAGGGAAAAGGTCTGGTTAATAATGCGTACTATGTTGAAACTCAAACGGGTAAATACATTGTTAAACAGGAAAGAGAAGACAAGGAGTTCCAGCCACAAAACAGTTTAACTGTAGAAGCTGCAGTAATAAAACAGTTGTCTACACTAAACCTCACTGTTCCTATTCCTCGGATTGTTTTTATTTCGGAAGAGTCTCAAATGTACGGATATGAGTACATTGAGGGCGAGATGCTCAGTGCAGTTTGGGGAAATATGACAGAAGATAAGAAAATAGAGATTTGCCAAGCCCTTGGAAACTTCCACGCCGAAATAGGTGAAGAGTTTACAAAACAAATGGCTGGTGACGTTGGTATAAAGATTAACACTTCTCTTGATGTTCACCCTGAAACGCTTAAGGAACATGCCTTTATACTTTCTAATACTGATGTGCCAGAAGAACTTAAGATTTTGCTTAAAGAAGCAAGGCAAGTTTTTGATATCACAATGAATGGTGGTGTGTTCCAGTTCCTGCATAACGACGCTCAACATGACAATGTCTTAATAAAGGATGGAAAGATTTCAGGAATTATTGATTTCGGTGAAAGCGAATATGGCGAGGTGGCAAAGGAGTTCTCCCGCTATATTAGAGATTTCCCAGACCATTTTAAGTATATTGTTTCCTTCTACGAAGAAAAGTCAGGAAACAAACTATCGTATAGACGTCTTGTTAGTTACTCGCTGTTGAGTGGTTTTATCGATATCGTAGCGAACTACCTTAAAGGCGGCACGGAAAGAAGCAAAGCAGAAAGTTCTGTTGATGCATATAATAGGCTGTTGAGTGAGGTAGAATAAGGAACAGAAAAGGTATGAGGTATATTAATCCCCACTTTTTGGCTTATGGGGGTAGGTAACTGAAAGTACATGGCACCTTTTCCGTACAAAAACAAAGTTATTACCAGGAGCGATGTCGTTTGTTATAATAAGTTTAACAATTAACTCATTTATATGGCAGAAATAAAGACGAAGGCGACTAAGGAGAGTGTTACAAAGTTTGTAAACTCCATACAGCCGGACGAAAAAAAGAAGGACGCACTTACTTTACTTAAATTGTTCAAGAGCGTGACCGGAGAGAAGCCGGTCATGTGGGGAACAAGCATTGTGGGCTTTGGGAAGTATCATTATAAGTCTGAGAAGAGCAGCCAGGAAGCTGACTGGTTTCATGTGGGCTTTTCCCCTAGGAAGCAAAACCTAACTTTGTATATTCTGGCCTGGAAGATGGAGGAGCCTAAGTTGCTGGTGAAGCTAGGAAAGTATAAAAAAGGCGGAGGGTGCTTATATATAAACCGTCTTTCCGACGTGGACGAGAAGGTATTGGCAAAGCTTATAAAAGAAATATATGTGCACCGGAAGAAAATTCACAAAAAAGAAGAGCGCCTGCGTGATGCAAAAGATGGCAAATAGGTTATAATTTAGAAAACTATTAATAACACAATATGCAACTAAATTACACGGCGATACTTGTCGCCACGATTGCTCAGTTTATTTTTGGTGCCATTTGGTACACTCCAATCTTTGGTAAACTCTGGGGAAAAATTCACGAGTTCGATAAAGTGCCAGCTGACAAGCAAAAGGAAATGATGAAAAACATGTGGAAGCCTTTGCTGGTGCAACTTATTTTTACTTTTGTAACCAGCTTTGTGTTTGCCTTGCTCTTGAATGGTTTCCCATCTGACTGGAATGTGTATGGACTTGCATTCTTCTTCTGGCTTGGGTTCATTTTGCCAACGCAGGTGGCCGCAGTTATATTTGGTGCCACCAAACCAGAGTGGGTACTGACCAAAATAGGTATTATGGCTGGCGCAGCCCTAGGCTGTGTGGAAATTATGGCCTTGGTCTTTAAGTGGATGATGTAATGTGAATATCGAAATTAAGATTTATTACTATTTTCTGTCATTCCGGCCAAGGCTTTGTGTGAGCCGGAATCCAGGCTTTTTGCTCATTAACCGGGATCCCGGCTCGGGAGCCGGGATGACAAGACGGTAGTTTTGATATTCATGTGATGTGGTATTGCTGTAAATATAAATTTATGAGAAAAATAATTGTTTTATCGTTCATTACATTAGATGGAGTTATGCAGGCACCGGGTGGGCCAGAGGAAGACACTTCTGGTGGTTTTAAGTATGGGGGATGGACTGCGCCATATTTTGACGCAGAAGCAGGGGCGGCTATGGCCAAACAAATGAAGCCAGCGGATCTTTTGCTCGGTCGAAAAACGTTTGAGATTTTCGCTGCCTACTGGCCAAAGCATGCAAGTCTATGGCCGGGCATTAACGATGTTGCTAAATACTGCGTAAGTAGCACGCTTGAAACATCAGATTGGAATAACTCAGTGTTTCTGAAAAGTGTAGATGACATTAAAAAGCTAAAATCTTCTGAAGGCTCAGACATTCAGGTTCATGGCAGCGGAAATATGGTGCAAACACTACTACAACATGACTTAGTAGATGAACTGTGGCTCAAAACATTCCCTATTACTCTCGGTACAGGAAAGCGGCTATTCGCTGAGGGTACCATACCTGCGGCCTTTACCGTTATTGAAAGCTTTGTTACTTCTGCCGGTGTTATTTTTGCGAATTATAAACGGGCCGGAGAAGTAAAAACAGGCACTGTGGGAGCCTAAGGTGGGTAATATGTCCATATATGGTAGGCAACCAATCTAAAACATTTAGCGTAGCCACGTATAACATCTTTGATGGTCGCCGCCCAGAACAGATAACACAAAACATTCTAAAGCTTATACGCCAAGGTGCTCATGTAATATGCCTCCAGGAAGTTTGGCCGTTGTATCGTGGTAGAAATATCAGAAAACTTATTGACCAACACATACCCGTGCATTTTAAGTCCCAATATTATTCTGAGGATGGTGCAAATTGGTACGATTATGGCCTAGGTGTATTATGGGACACAAATGTTTTTTTTGACCCAACCTTTAACCAACTATCTTTCCCCAAAAAAAGTAGGCTCACACTGTGGGATAAATCTTTTTTCTGGATACTTGGGCTTACCCCAACAATATTTGGACGAGGGGCGTTGATTGGAACATTTACATTCGGGGAAAAAACGGTTCGGATAACAAACCTTCACCTAGACTTTCAAGGTGGGGACATTCATAGGGCAAACCAATTACAATCACTAACAAATTACCTAAACTCACAACCTCTGGTAGATAACGAAATAATTTGCGGTGACTTTAACACAATTGGCCTGTTGGGAAAACAAGAAAAGATTACTGGGTTAAAAAAAATTTTAGGCAACGGGTTTCAAAGCATATTTAAAAAACCTTACACGAGCTCAATAATACAACAGTTAGATTATATATTCGTAAAAAACCTAAGCGTACGACAAGCAAAGATTATAAAACTATTGGGCTCCGACCACTACCCCTTACTGGCAGAACTAAGCGCGTAAGGCTTGGTTTGGCCAACTGTTCCTAGCCAATAAAAATTCCAGATTATTGAATCTGGAATTTTTGTATTATCTGTGGTGTTGGCTTCAAGCAGTATGGTGTTAGGCTAGGCTAGAACTTTCGTGTATACAGCAAGAGCGCCTATAGCTATACCAAGAACGACAGGTT
This sequence comes from Candidatus Doudnabacteria bacterium, assembly GCA_023245955.1. GTDB lineage: Bacteria > Patescibacteriota > Doudnabacteria > UBA920 > UBA920 > JAEUSE01. Next base: position 6,156 of record JAHFJI010000026.1, read on the forward strand.
CATAAAAAATAAGAACGACAGGGAGGGTAAACTCCCTATCGTTCTGTGCGCCAAAAATGACGCAGTTCATTTCTCTACGCTAGCAAATTTGTACTACCCAACAAGCTTCTGTCCTTCCGACAGTTCTCGGCGGGTATTCTATTTGCGTTCAACACCTGTTAGTTTACGGTGTTGTAAAATACGAATTTAACACCGAAAAGCTTTGAAAGTAGTTGAAAGTCCTCCTGGTGGAAAAGACCAATAACAATAAAGCATTCATTCATCTTGTACTGTTGCATAAGTGAGTTCATGCGTGCAGCCGTGTTAAGACTGCGGAGGCGGCTACCTGGGATGAAGGCTAACTTAGCCTTGACTGGAGCATTTGGAGACATAAACAACACATCTAACATATGCACTCCACGCCACTCACCACCGACTGAAATAACCTCGGGATGTTTAACCGCGAAGTCTATCATTCGGTTGCGCTGCGATATCTGCTCAAACCAGCCTGGTGGCATAGGCCCTGGTTCTGGTTCTCCATTAAGTACAGATATCTGACGGACGCTTTTTGACACCTCGGCAATGAACGCTTCTTGAGAGAAACGATTCATATAACAGCCCTCCAAACTTAAAAGCCGTGGGTGTGAGTTCTCGAGTAGCCTATACAGCTTCGCCTGGCTTGCCTTAGAGGTATGAGCTCCTGAAAGTCCTCCACCTGACTGGTCGTCATGTTGTTCAAGGACAATCCTAAGCGTTTTCCCTGAAAGCTGCGGAAGCTGTTCTTGCAGATAGGGCTTGAGACGCTCAACATCTCCAAGCCAAGAGCTTAAATCCGCAGTCCGTTTTAACAAGGAAGCTGCTACAAGCATGCTTTGAGTATCGCGGTCTACTTGTTGCCACAGGTCATCCAACGTGCCAACTGCCCCCCAACCGCGGTTATTTGCAATTACTGACTGAGTTGCCGTTGCCTTTGTAGGTTCGGTACTGCCATTACAACCAACACAAATAAGCACGACGAAAAAAACTAGCCACGTCTTCATTGAAGTCTCCTTTGGAAATGTAAAATACGCAAATTGCGTTAGACAACTATACAATAAAATAACCATCTTAGCAAGCCGACGAATAAAGTAGACTCAAGATAATGGTTCCTATGGTCATCTTAGGAACTATAATTTATTGTGGTTCATAGCCGTCTCTTTTGGAAATAAGCGGTGAACCCAAGTGTCGTTCATTATTTAAAGACGCGCTAGCGTGGTTATGTCTGCGCTCTAAATGGGTCCAGCGAGGGGGATAAAAATAGTGTATACTGGGAAAGACAAGTAGAACAATTTAATCTTTAATTACCAAAAATATGAAAACTCTAAAATGTGACCTTTGTGAGCATGAAGCTCAAGGCGAAACGTTTGAAGCGTGGATGGAAGCTCTTAAACCGCACTACTTTACAGCCCACCCCGAGGTTATGGCAGACCCCACTAAAACCCAAGACGACATGGAAAAGTGGATGAGTGAAAACAAAGCCCGGTTTGAATCCGCGTAAAATAAACAAAAGCACACTAACCATATGCAAATTTTATTTGGAACTCTCGCGTATCTTATTATCTCATTTCCTTTGGCTGTCATGTGGCACATGAAGATATTTAGGGAGAAATATATACACTGGCAATATTTTGGAGCAGATGTAAAGCCGGTACTGGGTCTAGCTTCAATGGTTGTGCAAGGGGTGGTACTCTCATATGGATACGCTATTTTACAAATTGAACACTCGGCAGTTCTCTCTGGCCTTTGTTACGCTTTGTTTATGGGATTATTTTTGTGGAGTGTGCATGTGCTGGCGACTATGGGCAAAAATTCAAAGGTGAGGCATTTTGAATTCTTTTGGTTAGAAACTATATACCTAATAATTCAATTTGGTTTATACGGATTGGTAGTAAGCTACATTTTCTAGCACCAGTCCATACAGGAAGTTATTGGGCATGCAAAGCAAAGCGACCAAAAAAATAACTGCTACTGGTGCACTACATAAAATGCCAACAGATTTACGGAAGGCTGTTGCTTCTGCTCCGTCTGCACAAAAAGTATGGGCAAACATAACTCCACTCGCTCGTAACGAGTGGGTGTGTTGGGTTACGTCAGGCAAAATGGCGCAGACTAGGGGTATACGCATAGAAAAAGCTATTTCCAAGATGAAAGGTGGTATGCGTCGCCCGTGCTGTTGGATCGGCTGCCCACACCGCGCTAAGCGCGGTTATTGACACGCTCAGCGTGGACACCGTACCGACAAACCCGTAAGTCCTTCAGCACAATGGGTCATAAATAGGCAAGCCGGAAAGTCAAAATGATTCTATGGATTCTATGATGACCATTGATTGACGCAACTAAGCCCTTAGATGAAGTGGTAGAAAAGATACTAGCTGAAACAAAAGAGACACCAACAACTGGGGCATAATGCTAGTACATCACAGAGTCTTTCGTGAAAGTCACGCAAAGCCTCACCTGCGAAGATTATCTTTGCATACTTTGTATAAGATAAAGGAGCCCTGTGCGAAATAAAGAATATTTTCGCACAGGGCGATCTGGTCATATTATGTACCCCCTTGAATAAATTTTCTGTAGAGGATTTTCCTACGGTATTCTCCGTATTCTAGTAGATACACGAATTCCACTCCATTTTCTCGTCGTATCCCCCTAAAGGGGGTGTAGCGAATTGTGGTCTTTCCCCGGTCGCACTCGGGGCATTCGTTTCGTTCGCCTTGATTGTTGACGAACATACCCCGTCCCGCCAGTCCGGTTCCGCCGCAATATTCACATTCCACTTTGACCGTTTCCATATCATCCTCCTTTGTTGTGGTTAGTATTGGGCAAAATAGGGTGTAGGACAATATGTGTTTACAATATTGCATTGACAGATAGACATATTGGGGTTTAGTATGCGGATATGCATACCATGGAACTACTTACGAATTTGGGACTTACCACTACCGAAGCGTGTCTTTATGCTGCGCTGCTGGGATTCAGCGGCCTAACCGTGAGTGAACTGGTAAAAGAAACTGCGTTGCAGCGGACGACTATTTACCACGCGTTGGAAACGCTCATGCAAAAGGGTCTCGTTACGAAACGAACCACAGGTGGTACGCTCAGCTTTAGTGCTAACGAGGCTCGCTCACTTGCACGGTACCTAGATTTTGAAATTAACTCGCTCCAATCAAAAAAGCAGGAACTAGAAAAAGCGCTGGTGCATCTTGAGCGCACAGCTAAAAATAAGATAGTTTCCACAAAAGTCGAACAGTCTGAGGGGGCTGCCGGTATAAAGAACATAATAGAACAGGCGCTCTATTGTCGTAGCCGACAGTGGGAAATTGTCGCTCCTAAGAGTAATTTCTTTTCCCAGTTCGATGCTGAATATGCCCGATATTTTTTACAGACCCGTTTGGAGAATCGTATAACTACTCGTTCTTTGTGGGAACGTGCGCCAGGTAAGAGGGTGTTAACGGAGCAAGAAATCGCCAACAGAAACCCACGCATTTTACCGGAAGCCGCGCATGGGATGTTTGCTACAGTGATGATATTATTTGACGATAAAATCGCGTTTATCCCATCACTTGCAGAGAAAACTGCCGTGTTAATCCAATCTCAAGAAATTTATAAAACTATGTACGCGGTATTTGAAGGATTGTGGGTCAATGCAAAGCCCTACAAAGAAAATATTAAACCAACCTAATTGCAAGCAGAATTATTGTAACGGAGGAGAGGGTGGGGTATGATGCTCATATGAACAAAGATATAATTGTGTACAACAAGGCGCAAGAAAAGAACTGGAAAACTATTTGCACCCAGCTTGCCAAAGAAATAGACCAAGGTTTGCCTAAAACAGTGGAAAGCAAAGTCTGGCATGGCTCCCCTGTGTGGTTTTTGGACGGCAACCCTGTGGCTGGGTACGCGGTACGTAAAACTGGCGTGCAGTTACTTTTTTGGAGCGGACAATCATTTGAAGAACCCGGTCTTTCTCCCGAAGGTAGTTTTAAAGCCGCAGAGGTCCGCTACACCAGCAAAGCAGATATAAACAGCCGCAACCTCAAACGCTGGCTCAAAAAAGCTAGACTCATTCAGTGGGACTACAAAAACATAGTTAAGCGCAAAGGTAAGCTTGTGCGCTTGCCGTAACCTTCGTAGCTATAGTTTTTCATACTGTTTTCGTTCCGCTAGACCGTTCGCGCGAATTGTCCGCCGAAGAGTATGCTGAAGCGGGGTGAGATTGCTGTGGCAGTTTAAAAGGATTGGCTGTTTGCGCGGTTCTTGTTTTGGGTTTATTCTGGGGATAGTTATGGAAGCAGGTCTATTAAAATTGGAGTGGGGTGTTCAGAGCTTTAATGCACTTATCGCGCAAGAAGGTTGGCAAGCGTTTGTGGAGACAAATGCTACCTCCCCAATCTTTAAGCGAGGTTTGGAATTTCTTGCCAATCGCGAGGATTTACTTTTGGCTATATGTCTAAACAATGGCTATTATAATCGTGAAAGCATTTATCGCATGCTGCGATTTTCCCTAGCTTTCTCTAAGCGAGTGCAGGTGTTCTTTACCGATGGACCTGCAAAGCATAACTACCGTGCAAAGGGTATGGATGAATATGAAATAGTGCGCGAGTGCCGCTTGCAGCGCAATAGGCTTCGTAATCATTGCGTGCGTGCCTTAGAGAGAATAAATATGGGTAAGGAAGCATATGCTGTAACATTCGTGGAATGGGGGAGTATATATGCTGATAGCCAGTACCAAGGTTCATATAACTATCTTAAAACTTTATATACTGATAATTCTGCTTTTCAAATTGATATTGATAGTGCGACTCGTAAAGTACTAGAAAATCGTATTGGTCAGACTATGGACATTGAAAGCAAAATATCAATTGCTATCGAATACGTGCTAGAAGAGCTAGCGTTTATTCTTTCATACAGTAAATTAAACAGTTCAAGTAAGCCAATTGCCAACCATGGTGCAAATGGTTTTAATTATATTTATTACGAACCTTGGTTTGTTTTTGAAAACTTAGTGAACGGTTTGTATGATAATAGAGTTCATCCAGAAATCGGTTTTGCACTAGTTAAGGTATAGATATATTAAAAAGCGTGACGAGGACATTCCTTGTCCAAGAACTAAACTTATGAAACTACTACTTACTTCTGCTGGTATAACAAACAAGTCTATAGCCAAGGCGCTGTTTGATTTGGTTGGCAAAAAGCCGGAGGACACCAATATAGTGTTCATACCTACTGCGGCAAATGTAGAAAAAGGGGACAAGGGCTGGTTTATTGACGACTTAGTTAACTTACAGAAATTACACTGCAAGCAAATAGAAATTGCGGACATATCTGCGATAGAAAAAAGTATTTGGCTGCCTAAGCTGGAAGAAGCGGATGTATTGTTCTTTGAGGGCGGCAACACCTTCCACCTTATGGAGTGGCTGAACAAGTCCGGCCTTACCGAGCTTTTGCCACAACTACTTGAGACTCGCGTCTATGTAGGAAGTAGTGCCGGTAGTATGGTTACCAACAAAGACCTGGCTTTAAAGCTCTCGCAACTGCTATACGGTGAAGACTTAGAAAGAACAGAGAACATGACTGCCTTGGGCTACGTAGATTTTTATTTCCTACCCCACCTAAACTCTCCCTACTTTGCTACACGCAACAAGGAAACCATAGAACAAGCAGTCGCAGGCATGAAAGAAAAAGTATACGCTCTAGACGACAACTCTGCACTCACAGTAGTAGACGGTAAAGTAGAAGTAATTACCCAAGGCGAGTGGTTGGAGTTTAACTAGAAGCGTTTGACAAGGGCACCCCTCATCTGTTTATATTATTATAGTCTTATATACTTATTTTGCTTTATGAAAGAGATTAAAGGAAGCCCAATCGA
>JAHFJI010000027.1 GCA_023245955.1 Candidatus Doudnabacteria bacterium
GCAGCAAACCTGCAATGATATATAAAAGTTTCTTCATGTATATAAATATTATGAATTTGTTCCAATTATACGCTTACTTGAGGCTAAAGTAAACTCAAAACTGATAAGTAACTAGCTTTTGCGGATATCTTTCTTACCCTTTCGTTCTATCATATAGTTGGCAAAGGTCAATAAAAGTAGGAGGCTGATGAGAACAATATAAAAGTACTCGCTATGGATAAAGTAGTTCATGCGCCATGTTGTAATTTACTTTTTACCTTTTCGACTACAATAGTTCCTAACTGGTCGTCCCAAAAGGTTTTACCTGTAATAAATAGCTTGAGCAGGTTCACACCCCAGGCAATATATATAAGCCCGTAGAACGGGAGGCCGAGCAGGCTCCCTTCAACAAATACGAGCAGTCCGCGTAGTAGTGACTTTTGGAATGATAGTTTACTACCGTCTTTATTCTGAACCTTGAGGCCTAGTAGCGCTTGTCCAGGTGTTGAGCTCCATCGCCACGTAGAAATGCTTCCCACCCCAGCGGATAGGGCTACCCACGACAAGTTGGCAACTAAAGCATTAGCAAAAACTATTTCAAAGTCATAACCTAATATTCTAACTCCAAGCAATAATACTAACGCAGTAAATGCAAAATCAACTGCTGCTGCCAATACTCGCTTCATTGTTAAGGTAATATCACGCATGGGTTTGTGTTAATATTATTTAGTTTATCAAAGGTATTGCTGATAACTATTAAAATGCCCACGCTTACTTTTAAAGCAGTTTTTCTATCTTGTTGATTCGCTTGTTTCACTCACATTTCCCAAGCAATATTAGCAAGGCCATACATATCATCAAGGGCTCATTACACTTGTTCATATTACTTAACCGCACTTCCCATCTCGTACCCGGCAATATCCGCATCCGTTACATTGACCGAATCGCCAAAGTCATAACCAAAGTTAAGCAGAGCAACACTGGACGAAAATGGTCTAAGCTTGCCCTCCGACACTAAATACGCTGTATCACTGTTGCTATTACGTTTCAGAATAGTACCGTCTCGAAATTTTATTGGAGCTAGAGTAGGCAGCGCAACATCAGCACTGTTGGCTAGTACTACTCTGGCAAACGAGTAACTCCAGGAATCAAATACTTTCTGGTCAGGGAACACCTGCTTACCGCCACTGCCTACTTTGTAGACGGTATTTTGTACGTTGATAAGGGCACCTTCCGGGTGAGCTTCTGTGCTAGAGCCAATGGGTAGACCAGCAGGATAGGTACTGAGATTACCCTTTACTGCCTGGCTAAACTGATAGCCAAGACCAGTAAACACTTCTGGTGCGGTAAACCCTCGCTTACTACCAGCGTTCACTATATACACAGTTTTACCATCGCTCGTGTCCAGTACTAACGTACCATCAGCAAAAGGAATTACTGAGCCTTCGGGCAAAACATAGTCTGAACTATTACCTTTTATAATTTCACTGAATTTATACCCATGCGACTGGAACTCTTCTGGCGTGGCAAAACCCCTGCGTACTCCATTGCCCATGACGTATACGGTTTTCCAGTCGTCAGCAAAAAGAATGGTACCTACGGGGTGTATGTCAGACGGCTGGACACTATTGTTTCCAGCGCTCCCGGGTTTCTCTATATTGCACTTACTATAATCTTTTAGGCAATCTTGCAAACCATCATTCCCATGCACTAGCGGTGGAGCAGCTTGTCCGGACTTACAGTACTGCGTATTACCCAAAATACAGAGTGCTTCGTCCATTGCCTGCTCGGTCTTTTGGTCCAGAATGGTATACTCTCCATTTTTATTCTGACGATACCCCTGTGTGGACTGAATCCACCAGTTAACCGTAGTGACAGGAATTATATAGCCCTCAATAAACCTTCCATCGGCATCCGTCCAGCCACCGGAGGTCACACCCAAAAACTTGCCATTACTATCAAATGCGCCACCGCCCGAACTACCAAAGTATATCTTCGCGGAAATTCTAACCCTGACCAGGTCTTTATACGAATTAAAGTCAAAACCAGTAATCGCCCCTTTGCTGTATGACAAACGTCCATTACTATCAGACGGATAACCCAAGGCTTCTACGCTGCTACCTTTTTCAAACTTAAATACCTTAGGGTCAGTACCGTAATCTCCCAGCTTTATTTTACCAACATCGGGGAAGTCAGTACCTGTCCACTGCCAAAAACTTTTTAATGAAGTGCCGACAAATTTACCGGTAAACGTAAGTATAGCCAAATCCAATTCTTGACTGTAGCGTGCAGCTTCGTTACCAAGCAAGCCAAAGGGACTGGCGACATAATTGCAATCTGGTAAATTGTTAATCAATACGCTTGTGCAAATTACTACACGATATTTCGTCGGAGACTTAATGGCATCACTTACCACATGATAATTAGTAAGAATATTCCAGCCGTCAATAACTACACCGGAGCCGCTTGAAACATACTTTTTGGTAGCTTCGTCGTAATTCCAGACCGAAACAACTGACTTAACATTATTCTGGTCTACCGTAGCATGTACGATATGTGCTGAGGCAAAATTAAATACCATCACAGCAATAACTGGTATGGTAGCAACGCGAAAAGACTTGAATATTCTCTTGTACATTGTGGTTGAGGATTTAATTGTCTGGAGCTGGACACAAAAAGGGGCCTAGCCCTTGCTGATGATGCAGTTTCCCACACCACCTCCTGGAATCACTTCCAGGCACCTCAACCACGAGTAGCAGGTACTAGACCCGTCTTTATGGTTGAGGTATAGCCATGTCCGCAGCAGTACTAAAATTAGTATGCTAGGGATTTAGGCTCAGATTTGGCTATTCCTTGAGAAATAGTACTGGTAGTATATCACTTTTTACTTATCAAGTTAAAAGCAGTAAAATATAAAGAACTGATGAAGCTATGGCTTTGGAAGTAAGGATTTACTACATATTACTCGTATAACTATGAACACTCCTGACGAGAAGGCACAAAAGAATATTTTTAAAGTTATGGGGTACATACGCCAATTGCAAGGCCAGTCCCCAAGCGGCCAAAGTATTAAATACAAAATTGGTCACTTTCCTCTTGGCAGCGCTGAAGAGATTGAGATACTTGAGTCTCTAAAAGCGCAGGGGCTTATTACAATTCTTGATTCTTATGGCTCGGATTCGTCCCGATAACTATGTCTTTGCAAGCTACTTACCATTTTCACGAGATAGAGGTGGTTGAACCTGAGTTTTCCAGGGTCTACTTTGAGTTGTTTAAAAAGCTTGATTATGCGGGCTACAGAGACCAAATAATCAAGGGTATTAAAAACCAGCTTAGAGATTTGATACTCTCCGGTAAAGAAACCGGTGTGAGGATAGAGCCTGAAACTGATATTTATAATCCATTAAAGAAAGTGGGCTATCCGTCTGATGGGGTTGTATATATCTTACGAGACCTCGGAGTGGGTGGTGAAAAGTACTTGGACAATTATGGCAATGACGCTTCGCTGACACTTACTCCCAAAGGCAAGAAGTGGGCGATGGATGTGCCCGACGTAAGCCAAGCCGTCTCCTCTGGCCGCATACTCAATTACTTTGACACTCCCGACGGAGCTTCGCATAAGCTAAAAGTACTTTTGCGGGAGGTTAACAACCTGCCCGAGATTGATTCTTTCGCCAATTTAATCGGACACCAATTGCGGACAATACTAAACTTATTGCTCAACCATATAAACAAAAATTTGCTAAGAACTTCTGTACCCGTTGACAAACAAGGCCTCAGAAAACTTATCGACTTCACTATTGGCGGATGTGCAAAAGCAGGGCTTGGCAACTTAGCTACAAATTTAGAAGAATTAAAGAACTCAAAGTACAAGGATATTATCGACGACCTAATTCACGATGACCATACTACAGCAAATCCGCGCATAATAGAAAACATGATGACCCACATAAAACATATTTTATCTCTGGCGTATAGATAACTTACATGGCTCCAAATTTCAAACGCGAAATCTCTATTTCTCCCTCAAATATAAAAAAGTTAATTATTACATACTAAACTCATGCAAAAAGATATAATACTCAAACTTCATTTACTAGCAGCCGACAAGCAGTTGCGCCCCTATTTACCAATAATTCAAAAACTTGCGCAGCCGGTATTAAAGACGGTAAAGAAATTACTTCCATTCAAAGAATCTGTAGACATTATAGTCTATAGGTATCACGCGCCTAATCCTGACTTTGCAACAACCGGATACACGCCTACTGGCAACACCCTGCTGCTCTATTCTGACCCTGCACAAAAAGGATACAAGAAGCTATTGCCTGAACAGCTACCAAAAGTCTTGGCTCATGAGTTGCACCATGCACGCAGGTGGCAAGGACCTGGATATGGCAAAACCCTTGGTGAAGCACTGGTTACAGAAGGCTTGGCAGCGCATTTCGAAGAAGAAATAGCTGGTGGCCAGCCATCACATTTCTACGTGCAATTTAGCGCGAAAGAGCTAGGGCGCTTGTACAAACTTGCTAAATCGGAACTAACAAGTGAAAGCTATAAATACAACGATTGGTTTTTTGGTAATAAGGCTAGGAAAATCCCCTCTCATGCAGGGTATGGTCTTGGATACCACCTTACCTCTCAGGCTATTACAAAAAAGAGACCATCACAGCTCGTACTCACCAAGGCTGGACAAATACTCAAGTAAAGGCTTTACTATAGGGTCACCCAAAGCGGGTGGCCTTTTTGCAATACTAAAACTAAACAGTACATTCCCAACAAAATAAGGAGATTAGTCATGGCTATAACGAGCCGTTCACTTCCACTCGCTATGCTATTTGGGCATCACAAACCAGGAGAAGTAAGCATGGTGTTCGTAGGACGCCAAGGCTACTTTCATTGGACTTGGTTGCCCGAGCTATTTACCCAGATACTCATGCTTTGCAATGGATATACACCAGTAAAAGAAATTGCAAAGCAACTCAATCAAAACACTCGCCTACTCATTGAAATGCTCACCCTCGCGGAGAGCTTTGGAATCGTGCGAGAAGCCAACAACTTATTTGCTCAATTCCACGATGATGCGCGCAACCCCGTTGCTTTCCCCAATAGTGCAACTAGAGTAGCGCAGCAACGACTCCACGAGCAACCACTTACGTGGTCTGCCAATACGTCTACGCGCTTCACTGTTGCTTCCACAGCAACACTACTAACGAACACCTTTGAGCAAAGAGTAAGCTGTCGGAGCTTTGTGCCGAGTAATATGAGTAAAGGCAAGCTGTTCAGCCTGCTCATTCATGCCTACTCAAGTCATGCAGTACCGTCTGCGGGAGACCTACGTGCAATAATGCCATATGTGTATTTATTTCAGCCCGTAGAAGACATTTCTGCTGGTCTGTATGAATACCGTTGGCAAACAGAAGAGCTGGTACTTTTAGAGCATCAACCTGCCATACAACAACTATGGCAGGCTTTTCCAGAGGAACACCTCTTTCACAATACCCTTTGCGTTATTGTGCTTACGGCCAATCTTTCGCGGGTGGCAACAAAGTACAGCAACAGGGCATATCGGTATGTAAACCTAGAAGCAGGGCACGCTGCACAAAACGTCTATTTGTGGGGCGCAGAACAAAGCATGGGCGTTTTGGAATACGGCGGCTACCTTGACCGAGAACTGGCAACAGCGCTCGGCGTTGACTGGCAGCAGCAACCAGTCCTGACAACTCTATTCATCGGCAAACCCTCAACAACACCCACAGAAGTACCCATGGAAACGAGCAGGTCTATTTTTGAACGACTTGCCCGCAAGTATGTAGGCAGGAAAAAGTTAGTGACTCAGGTGAAACTCTTGTCGCTTAATGGTCAAGTGTCATCCCGCAGTTACGCAAACGCTACATATTCAATTGGCGCAGGTTTACCCGAACAACTGAGTTGGGGCAACGGCACCAATCTGTACCAAGCCCAGCTCAAAACCATTGCCGAGGCAGTAGAACGGTCTTGCTCTGCTGCTATCCGAATTGACCGAAACGTTGCCGCCGACAAGTTAAATATGGAATGGCTAGACCCTCGCTTAGTCACACCGCTATCAAAACGCCAATATCGCATGTTTCCGAAATTACAACCCTTTGACCCGTCAGTGACATGGCAATGGGTAGCGGGGAGATATTGGCAAACTGGACGAAGAATCATGGTGCCGATTGATTTGGTGTACTACCCAATTGACGCGTCAGAGTATGGTCGTAAATTGTGTTGTTATGCTACTTCAAGCGGTATTGCCGCGCACGTTACAACGGAGCAAGCAGTAGAAGGAGGACTACTAGAACTCATTGAACGTGACGCATTTGTGTTGGCATGGCATGTAGGAGTGAAGCACTCTCAACGATTGGATGTACGTAGTTTTCAAGGTTCAGTTCTTGCAAACTATGTGGATTCTTATACAACCCTGGGCGTAAAAACCACATTCCTCACAATCAACACCCCAGGCAAGGCAGCGGTTGTGCTCTGTCTAATGCAGCAACAAAAAGGATACGGTAAATTGGGCATTGGTGCTGGTTCCAGCTTCACCAGTTTTGTACAAGCGGCAGAAAAAGCTTTTTACGAGGCTGAGTGTGTCTGGCTTACGCAACCAAACGAGCCAACACGAATAAAGTCAGCTGCCAGTGTCAAACTTGTCGCTGACCACCTCAATTTTTACCAGTTTTCAAATAGGCAACGTCAAGTCAAAAACTGGCTGCCAACAATAACATCTACACCTGCGCCCGTTAACGATAGCGTTGACAGGTATAACCCAATCGTAGTAGATTTATACACATCACGCAGCTTACAGGTGGTGCGAGTCATAGAGCCTGCTCTAGTTCCCATGTCATTCGGGCATGGACAAGAGTACTATATGCACTCACATATCCAACAAGCTTTGGGTGAGGTAAAATACCGTTTTCCCGGGAAGCCTCATTTTTTTGCTTGAACGCTGTGTGCGTTCCCAACGCCAAATGAAAGGAGACAAAGCATGAAACGTACATCACGCAAAGTTACGGTTATTCCGTACATCGTGGTTGTCGCGAGTTCCAACAGTTCAAACTCGTGCAACCATAGCAGCGCAATCGTGAAGTAACAAACTGAGTTGCGTAAAGCAACTCCCTAACAACCGGCTGGCCGAGGATTCACTCCTTTGCCAGCCTTTACTTTTAGAAAGATAAAATTTGGCACAAGCGGAACTTCACGTCAAAAGATTTCATCCCATCTTTTAAACCCAATATTTCGAATTTAGCGATATTAGACCGCGTATCTATAACACTTTGCTTATCTTCACCGTAGCGGAACGCCAATAAGTATGTTCTTTGTTTGGCCTGCAATAAATCAATAAAGTCTTCTGCTGTGCCCAACGCTGCGAGTTGTGACTGATAATCTGGACGCTGCGCATATGCAATACTGGTATTATGCAACCTTTGGTAAAATTCTCTAAGTTTTTTATGGTCTGCCCCTTTAAGGGATTCTTCAATTATTCGGGCGGAATTCCTAAGTTGAGAACAAGCATCACGCGTACAAGAGCCCAGCCCATCTTTAACTTGGATAATATAAAGGTTGTCATTGTCTAAATATAGAAGGTCAAACAACTCAATACCGTTTAACGTAATTCTATCTCCTACGACAAAACCGCGCTCACCAATAAACGATTCATTATACTCCCCTTCATCCCCTATGGACCATGGCTTCAAAGATACCTCATCGAGATTTAGTGCGTTGATATAAGTTGAAAACTCCTGACTCAACACATTAATAAAATCGTCGTTCACCAAGCACCAGTTTTTATCCACTAAAAAGTAAGTCCGGCTTACCTCATCTTCGACCACTTCCATTTCACCATTCAAGTGGTCTAAGATTGTGCCCCTGGTGGTCTTTAGCTCGTCATCCGCACATTCTGCGGCAATCTTAATGCCACCTGTAAAATCTCTATTAAAACTATCAAAGGTGCTTAAGTCGAATTCTGCTCTCAAGTCCAATAGAACCTGGCTAGCTTCTGGAATCCTATCCCACTCATGTAGCTCACTATTTCCATGCTTGGCCACATACCGATTCGCCTCGTAGAAGTTACCGTAGTCTTTATGACAAAAGTCAAAGTCAAAAGCAGGACTATTAGCGGCATCCGTGAGCCAAGTATAGGCGCGCTGTGCCAACAGGTCGTTCAACTTCTGCTTCTCTTCTTTGTTCCTGACCAACTTGATAGTATTCAAAAAATAAAAACCAGCCGCTTCAGATTCTGAGGGGGGTATGTCCATAACCTCCTTAAATTTACCTATAAGCCCGATAGCGTCTTCAAAACTTACTCTTTTTCTGAGTTTAAAAGAGCTCTTCACATCGCAACTAATATCCTTACTCGTTCTGTCGCCTAATATGGCCTGCCAGTCCTCATCGTCCCAAATCTCCTCTCTAATAGAAGCACGAACGTCTTTCCAGATGGAACCGAAAGCTTCTGTAGGAGAAATACTATAGTCCCCCCTAAAATATAAGTCACGAGCATAAAATGCCCCCGTTAATCCTCTACTTTTTGCTTGCTTAATTTTCTCAGGGTCACTCAGCCTAATCATTAAGTCCTTCGGAAAGCTTTCGTCACATATATCCTCTACCAGATTGCCCGCAATCCCGCCTGTAAAACAAAATAAGTTTACATCGTCGGAGACAAAAACAATAAAGTCATGGTTTTGATTATACAAACCTTGATTTTCCTGTAAGACTGAGGCTAAGAAATCATTCCAAGAATTCGGCACACTACGCCTGCTGTGAAACAAGCTTATCTCAAACCCTTGGCTTTCTACGTCTCTGATTTGAGTTAGCGCATAGCTGTCCACCTCAATCCCACGCCCCCTGTTATTTCTAACCTTACTCTGTATCTTTTCGTTACCTCTGGTAATTATTCTAGTTACCGCATCAGATAGACTGCTGCAACCTTCGAAAAAGGGGTTTTCGTAATCAATCTTGTATATCGAAACTACATTTTCACTAGCCATATAAGTTATTTAACAAGCTGCAGGTGCTTATACTTAGCTACCCAGATACATACTAATAATACCCATATACTATGCCTAACGAAAACGATTGTAAATTAGCTCTGGAGCGAGGAAAAGCTGAGCCCAAGTTCATACCATGCGATTCTACAAAAATTGCCAGTGTTTACTGGTCCTCTTTGTACACTCAAATAACAGGTTAGAACCATACAATGAACACTTATAAGTTGGCCACTCAGTCTCGACAATTCGTCCAGACTATGCTATTTTTGCTTGTTAGTGTCCCAAACAAACGCAAATACTATCTGAGGAGGATTATGGAATATGCCGCTAGAAGCAACGCTATTTCCACTCGCAGCTTTGCTCTATAGCATTGCAATCGGTAAAGAGCGATGGCAGAAAAGACTCAAACCTTTAACTGTTGCGATTTTCGCCACAGCACTCGTGGTAGATAGTGGTGCCACTATCTTCGTCTGTGTCATGAAAGCAAAGACTCTAGTGCCTACTTTTCACGGTACCATGGGGTGGCTTGCCCTCGCGATTATGGCAACCCATTTTGTCTGGGCCATTAAAGCCCTCCTGAAAAAGGGACATGCAATGGCTCGCTTTCACCGCTACTCACCCTATGCCTGGGTGGTATGGCTTATATCTTTTGTGTCTGGCATACCTCTGTAAGCCAGCCTAACGATTGAGGAGAGAACATAATGAACTTCGTATTTCAACAGTTGTTTGAAAGGCGTTTGGAGATTCTGCTCGCAGATTTCCTGATGCACTTAGCCCTGTACATCTTTACTATTGCGGCGATGGGAATTTACATCATCGCAGTGGTTACGGACAAATCACAGGTCTACGAACTCGTACCGGTATTGCTTTTCAGTCTGGTCGTATTCGTGGCCATGCGGGGCGACTTCATGGTTCACCGCCCGGCAGGCTATGTTCGCGAGGTAGAGTCCATGCTGCCACTGGAAACCAACAAGGTCGGAGCAGTTATCCCGACGTGGGAAAAGTGGAAGTCTGAACGCAAAAACACCTGGCTTATGGTAGTCATGGATGTGGTCGGGGCAGGAGTGCTGTTCTTTCTACTCGTAAAGTCGCAAGCAGCTCTGTGGGGTAAGGGTGAGTACACCTTTGTGGTAATTATGTATGTACTCATTCTCAGCGCAGCAGCGTTCATCGCGAAGGTGGTGAAAATGGCACCGCAGTAGATGCAGGCGCGACTTCAAATAACTTACAACCCCGGTCGTTAAAGTCCACAACGTGGACACTCAGAGTCTGACCAACTCTTTTTTGTTTTATTTAGAAACCGGCACGGCTATATGTAATCCAATTGCTCATCAAAAAAACGAGACTAACTTGACCAAGCATAAGGTAGATGGTAGCTAGAGATTCGTGTACCGAGATAAATCCGGTATATACACATACTCCTCCGTTTCTTCAAATATTTTCCGAACGTCCATCACTACGCGACCCCATAACACGAAACTTGAACCGCCGTAATTGGCGGTTTCGTACTGTATTAATCGTATCATTATGATACGATTAACGTAGCTATTTGATACGATTATAATTCTCCTCACCTCAAACTATCAAAAGATACTCCTCAACATGCTACGAACTAAATTCTGTAATGTCATTTAAAAAGATATTTATAAACCAATACGACTTTGCAGCCAGAAATTATGCAGTAAAATAATTCCGAACCAGCTTCACATACCGACCCCATAAAACAACCCTTTCAACAGGGTTGTTTTATACATATTTGGAAAACTACACTTCGCTGATAACCTCAAAACCGCTGAAACTCCCTGCAATAGCCAATCCGATAATGTTGTCCGCAAGCTTTTGACCTCTAATCTTCTTTGCTGTTTCGTTTATTGTAGCGCCAGAGCCTAAAGCATCATCAATCAGGAGCACTATTTTAAATTTCTTTTTTTCATCTACTATAATCGTTCTCTTAGCATTTTCAATACGGTCATCCAGCTTATTCAGAGTCTTTTGCGGAACTGTTACGTCAGTCTTTATTTTTACCAAAGAAATCTTTGGCAATGCAAGGTGAAGCTGTCTCTCGAGCTCACGCATTAACTGCACTTCGCGCTTCACAGTGGGAGGTATAAACCCAACAGCCGTTACTTTGTACTTCCTAACCAGCCGCTCAATGGGCGGGCGAACTATTTGCACCAGTTCTTTTATAAGTCCCTTATTCTGACTCTGCTTGGCATATAACAGCAGTTGCCCAAGCTTGGTTTTGCCAAAACGCTCAATACTATAAAAGTCAATATAAAAAAGCTTGTCTACCGCAACCTTAGAAAAAGTGCTCTTTGCTTTATACATGCCATCAATTAATCCGTCTTTCCTGTAGGCATTGTACTTCTTTAAAGTATATGCGTACTCGTTTGCCGTCTTTTCGAGCGGCTCCTTTCTCTTTTTACACCAATCCACGAAACCTAAAAAACCCTCTTGCTTTTCACCAGAAGGTGTAATATTCAAAAAATATTCGTCAATTACTTTCTTAAGAGCTTTTGGAACAGTGACGACGTCTTCTTTAACTTTACCTTCTGCAATCAAATAATAGACCTTTGGCGCCCTGCCCACTTTGTATACCCGTCCTTGTTCTTGGAGCTTATTTATCTGTCTATGAACAGCCTGCCTTGAAATACCAAGGTGGTCAGCCAAATCACTGGCAGTTACCTGACCGCGACTTTTGATATGCGCAATAATTCTCTCTGGAGTTTTTAGCTTCATATACAGCACTATATCATATTATTAACAAAGTTTACAGTAGACTGTAAACTGTAAACCGACAGGACTATAAAACCACCCCAACCAACAACCTTGAAACATTGGCAGTAAAGTTAGACACCACCAGCAAGCTGGTGGCTTAATGAGCATGACCCCGCCAAGCGGGGGTGGCTCACTCGGTGGTTAATTGATTAAAAGGAACCTGATGCTTTCTTGTCTTCGTCTTCCTGTT
>JAHFJI010000028.1 GCA_023245955.1 Candidatus Doudnabacteria bacterium
GGGCGGGGAGGAAATAGGTACGATATGTTTGGTTAATTGAGTCATGAATTATGAGTTATGAGTTATGAACAAGTCCTTTAAATTCCTAATTCATGACTCCTGACTCTTAATTCAAGCTTCTAAGATTCTACCACCCCTTGACCAAAATGGCAAGAGAACCTATAATAATACGGATTTATGGGTTTAGCTTACAACCACACATTTAAGGGCATTTTGGGATTTTATGAAAAAAACTATTCATCCACAATATTTTAAAACGGCTACCGTTACCTGTGCTTCTTGTAATAACACTTTCCAAACAGGTTCCACCAAAGAAGTACTCAATACAGAAATTTGTAGCAATTGCCATCCATTTTATACTGGCAAACAACACCTCATAGATACTGCTGGTACAGTGGAGCGCTTTAAACAAAAACTAGCCAAGGCAGAAACTGCAAAGGCTGTTGTCACCGTCAAAAAGCCTCGCAAGGTTAGAGCAAAAGCCTAAACTAAAACCCGGAGACCACCTGCTACTCAAGTTTAGAGTCAGGTGGTTTTATGTTAGAATAATAAAAGATACCAATATACTAATTGGTACGAATGATACAAATGTATACCAATTTGCACAGAATAATATTAGTATTTATTGGTATCTCATATTTATGAACCCAGCATTCCAAAAAATCTTAAACGAGTACGAACAACTTACCACCAAGTTAGCAGAAGGCAACTTGGCTGATTTGGCACGCATAGGTAAACGCCAGGCAGAGCTAGCCGGCATAGTGGATAAAATCCACCGACTAGTAGCAACCGAAAAACAGATCCAAGAAAATGAAGAGTTGGCCAAGGCTAGCGAAGGAGAGATGCAAGCGTTAGCCCACGAAGAGATAAAACTTCTACAAGTAGAAGGTGCTAAACTCTTAGAAACAATTGAGTCTGAACTTCTACCCAAAGACCCGCACGATGACAAAAACATTGTTGTGGAAATGCGGGCAGGCGCCGGTGGCGACGAGTCCACCCTTTTTGCAGCAGAACTGTTCCGCGCCTACGGCAAGTTTGCCGAAAGCAAAGGCCTTAGAGTCCACATAGTTTCTAGCTCAAAGAGTGAAGCAGGTGGGTTTAAAGAAATTATTTTTGAAGTACTAGGCGGTAAAAACACCAGTGGTCCGTATAGCATATTCAAATATGAATCCGGCGTGCACAGAGTACAGCGAGTCCCGGAAACAGAAAAGCAAGGTCGGGTGCACACCTCCACTATCACTGTAGCAGTATTACCAGAGTTAGAAGAAGCAGACTTTAGCATAGACCCAAAAGACTTAAAAATGGAAGCCACTACCAGCTCTGGCCATGGTGGACAAAGTGTAAACACCACTTACTCTGCTATCCGCATTACCCACATCCCCACTGGCATTACTGCCCAGTGCCAAGACGAGCGTAGCCAGGCCCAAAACCGCGAAAAAGCTCTGGCGGTTATCCGCTCTCGTGTAGCTGCCCACTACAAAGAAATAGAAGACAAGAAGCTAAAAGATGCCCGCCTAAGCCAAATAGGCACTGGCGACCGGAGTGAGAAAATTCGCACCTACAACTTTCCCCAAGACCGCGTAACCGACCACAGAATAAACGAAAACTTTAACCAAATAAGCCTCATCATGGAAGGAAAGCTAGACTTAATTTTTGAAGCCCTACAAAAAGCAGACTTAAAATTAAAAAAAGAAAACTTACAAAATTAATCGCTTAATAAATATGAGAAAGAGTTTTGAGAATCAACAACAGCGGGAGGAATGGGATGAATGGCACAAAGCGGTTATAGAGCAATTTGAGTCCCGCGGCTTAACTAGTCTGGGACCAGAAACAAGAAAGCTAATCCAAGAGGAGCTGACCAGCTGTTTAGGCGACCACCAAATTCGCAGTCTACCAAGCGAGATTATAAACAGAGTTGTGTGGAAAATTGCAGGTATCAACTTAATAGAAACGAATGAATCAGAAAAAAATAAAAAATCATTTTGGGAAAAGATTAGTCACAAACTTGCAAGTTACTAACCTTATATGAATATTCAACGAGTTTTAAAAAAATATCACGATATTGAAACCGACTTACTTCTATCCTACGTCCTTGGAAAACCCAAGGAATTTTTGTATTTGAATCCTACAACCAGGCTAAATACAGCTCAGCAAAAAAAGCTTCTGGCTTTAATTAAACGTAGACAAGCCGGAGAACCAATTGCCTACATACTTGGTTACAAATATTTCTACGGACTCAAGTTTAAAGTAAACAGACAAGTGCTCATCCCCCGCCCTGAAACAGAATGGCTAGTGGATCGTGCTGTACATTTATTCCCTTTTGTGACGGCCGTCACAAAAGGGAATAAACCTTTTAGAATATTAGATTTGGGTACTGGTTCTGGATGTATAGCGATTAGCATTGCAAAAGAATTGCAGAGGGTAGACTACGGACGGCAGATTGTGGGATCAGATATATCTACTAGCGCGCTAAGGGTAGCAAAAGCAAACGCACAAACACACGGGGTAAATGTAACCTTTGTGCAGAGTGATTTATTTAAAGATGTTCCTGGAAAATTTGATATTATAACCGCAAACCTCCCCTACGTGCCACAAGGTATGTATGAATTGCTTTACAACAATCTAAAATACGAGCCAAAGGTAGCTATCACAGATGGTGGCGAGGTTTGGGAAATGTATTACCGCTTCTTCGCACAACTGCCTAAATACCTCAAACCCAGCGGTCTTGGGTTGTTAGAGATAGATGACGGTAGTAAGCCCGACTTACAAAAAATGTTAAAAAAACTCCTTCCTGAGTGGAAGACTACTTTTACCAAAGACCTCGGCGGCCTTTGGCGCTACCTTGAAATAAAGTCTCCGTTCAGGTAGACTACTCCGCAAGGAGGTGCGCCATGCGCATACACTTAAATTGGGGTGGCAAGCGGCGCCCCGAAATAGATGAAAATAAAAATGGCATACCCACTTCGGGTATGTATGTATTTTCCACAGACTATAACTATGACTTAAGCATAGTTGTAGAAAAATACATAAAGTTTCACTGCTTCGGATGGCTCTATAGCCTACCGGTAGTGGAACTCGGGTGCGGCAGTCTCGTGCAACTAACCCAACTGCACGAAATCCGTAACCCGGGCTACGGGTGTTACGGATATTTGATTGTCGGCCTCCGGGTGCTCAAGGGACATCCGACAATACACAGCCTCAAGACGGCTTTAGGGTACGAAATCGCAAATCCCAACTGGATTGAGATTATCCAGTACCCTCGCTGAGCAGCAACTTTGCTCAGCTTTTTTTATTTGGTATTAAATTGCTTTATACCGGTTAAGGTTTCTATAAACTTGTCTAGGGTACCGGCTCCATGCACACGCACACGCGGAGTGGTCATGAGGCTATCGGAGCGTATAAATTGTCCATAGGCAGTAGTAAGCCCCATTACAAACCCAACTTGTTTAGCTATATTTATATACTCGTTTGAAAAGTGCCCATACGGGTAAACCAAAATACGTGGGACATGACCCAAATGCGAATCCAGCTCGCTCAACGACTGCTCCAAGTTCTGCCGAATAAACTCAGAGTCAAACTTTTTACTCGTACCATCAAAATGAGTCTCAGTGTGAGAAACCATCTCCATCCCCTGACTTTTAGCTTGCTCTACCAACTCCCAAGTAGTATAGCCACTCTGTCCAAAAAACCCTGGAACCACAGCAAAGCTACCTACAAAATGATGTTTAGCTAATAGCGGTACAGCATTTATAAACACATCCAAATAACCATCGTCAAAAGTAAACACTATAGGCTTGGCAGGCAATTCAAATTGTTTTTGGGTGGCTAAGTAGACCTGTTCCAGAGTTACCGAGTGATAACCATTCTGTGACAGCCAGTCTAGTTCTGTCTGAAAAACCTCTGGACTGACAGTTAAATCTTTTTGTAGTCTATCCACCTCCAAACCAACATCTGCTATATGATGATACATGAGTATGGGCACATGCAAGCTACCACTCGGTACTTGAGTAACTGATTTTGTCTGGGCAGTCCGTTCAGCTACCAGCTTGTTGCCAATGGTCACAATTGTGCCCCCATATTCACCATCCGCGCTCACCACGCCGTGAAAACCGAAAAGACCGCCAAAAGGCCGGACTAAGGCGTTGCCGTGTACAGGCCTAAAATGAAAGACTCCAAAAGCGCCCAACACAAGCAAGGCAATAATAAAGATAGTCCATTTTTTCTGCCGATAAGCCATAGAAATATTTTATCACAATGACACGCAGTAAAAACTTAAGGCCACTCCAGTTTGGAATGGCCTTAAGATAAGTGCGCTGAATTACTTTTCTTGAGTATCTTCGGCAGGAGCCTCTTCTTTCACCACTCCTTCAACCTTAGAGACGTCTTCTACTACCGGAGCAGATAATTCTGCTTCTACTTCACGTGGAGGCTGAATCTTAGCCACTACCTCTTCTAGTGGGGTAAGAACCGTTACGCCCTTAGGTAGCTGTATATCTTTTACTTGAATAGTATCGTCAAAGGTAGCGAGAGCACTAATGTCTACCGGTAAGTTGTGTGGCAAGTCACTTGGCAAACACTCTACTTCTATCTCATCCAAGACCTTTACTAGCACACCGCCCAAAGCTTTCACTGCAATAGACTCGCCCGTAAAATCTAGCTGTACCATAGTCTGCAATTTTTCGGTCATGCTTACTTCATAAAAATCTACGTGGATAGGCTGACTTTTTACCATGTCTTTTTGTACCTCATGGATGAGCACATTTTTTACACCCATTGTTTCCACATCTAGTAATACCAAACTAGATTCACCAGCCTTACGTGCCACTTTTTCAAACTCGTTCTGAGATACTGCAACTTGTGTGGTAGGTACATTGTGACCATATAAGATCCCGGGGATCATACCTGTCTTACGCAACTGTTTTGGAGTTAGCCCTGGGTTTCTTATTACTGCCCCAATAGTATACTTTTCCATAAAAAAATAAATAATAATTAATCTGCAAAGCCAGTAGTGTGCCCTTTTCTATGTTATTGAGCCTTTACAACCTGTCCTTACTTAGTAGCAGTATTATAAAGAAACAAGCCAATTTTGGCAATAGTTATATTTTAGACAAGCCAAAAACTAGATTCTAACTAAAAATATAGTAGGCTAAACAAAAAAGACCCTACATATTAGCGTCCTAGTCCTAGGAAACAACTATGTTTTATAGATCTATTTGCTTAGGTAAAACTTTTATACCAAAACTTGGATTTCTTAGAGTGCTTACAAAATCCCCAGAAAACTCCTGAACTGCCACGTGCATGTCTAAAACATCATTAGCAGAAATAGGCTCTAGGCCAAATAACCTGTGCATATCGGCAGAGGTTAAGTCAGTTACGGAAGCGGAAGACATTAACTCTGGTCCATACACACCAATATTGAACATCACGTTACCATGACACTTTTGACAATCAGAATGAATGACCATGCGACCCTCGCCCGAGACATCATTTTGTTCACTCTCTAAAATGTGCATACTATCCAAGTTTGCCTTGTGTCCGCATACAGGACACTTAAGCATGACCCCTAGTAGCCCTAACACTTTTTTTAAATCTACATTTTTCATGTTTTAAAAAGAATCAAGAATTAAATAAGTAGTATAGTAGATAAGAGTTACGTAGATCAGAATTAAGTACAGAAGACCAACTAAAGACAAGATATTAGTTTTTACGTAATTCTTATTTACTTAATTCCAGTTTACTGTCCTACTTACTTAATTCTATATTACTGTATTTCCATCAAAACCGCAAAGCCCTGGATTGCCAAGAAACATTATGCACTACGCCAAGGGCAATAAAACTCACAATAAGCGAGCTGCCACCATAAGATAAAAATGGCAAAGGAATACCCGTTACCGGAAATAACCCCAAGTTCATAGCAATGTTTACAGAAGATTGTAAGAAAAATAAGAAAAACACACCCACCGCCAAAAACCGACCCAAGTTATCACGAGCGAACCTAGCAATTTTGAGTATGCGAAGCAAAAGCAAAGCATACAACAAGACCAAAAAAGCTGAACCAACAAAACCTATCTCCTCACTGGCAGTAGCAAAAATAAAGTCAGTCTGACGTTCTGGTAGAAACCGAAGTTGGCTCTGCAGTCCGCCACCCAGGCCCCTGCCTAGCAGTTTACCACTACCCACTGCAATCATGGCT
This sequence comes from Candidatus Doudnabacteria bacterium, assembly GCA_023245955.1. GTDB lineage: Bacteria > Patescibacteriota > Doudnabacteria > UBA920 > UBA920 > JAEUSE01. The sequence continues at coordinate 6,194 of JAHFJI010000028.1, forward strand.
TGGCGCACGTTATAACCACGACCACGCGGATCTAGATCTGGATTTAAGAAAGTCTCAAGCCTGGTTCGCTGATAATCGTGTAAAGCGAACTGCCAAGCAAGGCCTAAAGCTATCAACATGCAAAAAAACAAAACAATAAGTCGCTTTTTACTAATAGCACTAGACAAGAGAACTCCGAGCCATATCCCTAAGACCACTGCCGCAGAACCCAAGTCGGGCTCCGCTAGAATAAGCACTGCGGGAGCGCCAGCTAAGAGAAAAGTAATTAGCACATTTTTCCACGCGTTAATCTGCCCACGAAATAGGTAAAACCACCTGGATAAAGCCACAATCACTACCAGCTTGGCAAATTCTGCTGGCTGTAACCGAAAAAATCCAATATCTATCCAGCGGCTTGAGCCACGGATAGACCGTCCAAACACGAGCACAAAAACTAACAGCAATACTAGGACCACATAAGTTAGCCTGTTTACTTTTGCCAATGTATGATAGTTGTAATTGGCCACAAAAAAAAGTACCGCCAGACCGACCAAAGCAAACAGAGCCTGCTTCCAAAAAATAGCTAAGGTGGGATTTGCTAGCGAGCTAGTGTACATGAGCGTCAGCCCGCTGACCACCAGTAAACTACTCAATAACAACAACTGTCCATCAAATACACGTAGAAAAGGCTTTGTGCTCATAAGGAAAATGATAGACCTCTTGCATAACCTGCTATGAAATAGCTTTGTTCTAGTGGCGAGCGAAAGAAATTAAAAAAACGCAAGCTATACGGCAGTATCGGTGAGTATTTTTTAGTTTTTTAGAGCCGTCAATAGACAAAGATTGTTTCATATGGGGTTATGTAAGAGGTCTAATAAGCTTTATTGCTCTAGATCCTGGACTGGCAACTTATTGTCTAGCGACTGTATATTGCTCACATCAGCAGAATTAGTCTCTGCCATAGGCACTACCCTATATATATCACTCAAAGGTAGACCTGGGAAATGCAATACGTAAGCACGACGCTCAGCAGGTACCACAGAAAAAGCCGAATAATCGCTAATCCCAATCACCTGATTTTGCTGGTTATATACAAACACGACAACACGTACCCGACCAAGTTTGTAAGGGCTGTTATTTATAACTAACCCCTCTAGACGAGTACCTGACCCCTCGGAAAACTTGATCGGTGCGGGAGTGCCCAGACTCACATCCGGGATTACAAACTTTTTCTGCCAGGTGATGTCTTGGATAGTTATCTGACCAGTAACAGGCACTTCTGCAGACCTAAAACTAGGCACAACCACAAATGCGTCGCTGCCTGGCAATATGTAAAAACTACCAGTAGTTTCGTAGACCTGCCTGCCGCTCTCACCACGAAACACTGCCCTATAAACTCCGTTACCAGACAAGTATAAACTGTTATTAACAATCTTCGTATAAGCAATATATCGGTTATCTAGCAGGGCCAATATACTAGTTTGTTCTACGGTTGGTGCCAGTGGGTCAACAAAAGCTGGTTTAGCTGACAGCTCGTATTTTTTATATGAGGAGTTATAAGCAATCTTTGCTCCAAACTTGAAAATCAAGAACCCAAAAATTACTAGAAATAATCCAGAGACCAAAACGAGCCTTTGCCAGGGTGAAAAAGTATACAGCGCCTCCAAAAGGGAAAGCCAGGCCAGCCGTAAATTATCTTTTATTTCACTTGTTTGTATAGCCATAGTAGTAGTATATCAGATGCGCCCAAGAGTGGTATACTGTCTAGGAGCATTGAAAATTGTAGATTGAAAATTGCAAATTTAAAAGCATTATAAATCTACAATCTGCAATTATCAATTTGCAATTCCCCTATGAGCTTCGTTCACCTCCATAACCACACTCACTATAGTTTACTAGATGGACTCTCCAGAATAGAGCCCTTAATTGAACGCGCAAAAGAGCTGGAGCTCAGAGCACTTGCACTCACAGACCATGGCGTTATGTACGGCGCTATAGAATTTTATTATAGTTGTAAGCAAGCTGGTATAAAACCCATTATCGGCATGGAAGCTTACATAGCTCCACGCAGTATGGAAAGTCGTGAAGGTAAAATAGATAGCGATTATTTTCATTTAACGCTCATTGCCAAAAATGACATTGGTTACAAAAATTTAATGGTCCTTACTACCGAGGCACATACTCGAGGTTTTTACTATAAACCCCGCATAGACCACAAGTTTTTAAAAGAGCACGCAGATGGCCTTATCGCACTTTCTGGTTGTCCCAGAGGCGAGCTCCCAAGAGCCTTGGAAGCTGGAGATCAAAAACGCATAGGCGAAGTTCTTTCTTTCTACTTAGACACATTTGGTAAAGAAAATTTTTTAATAGAACTACAGAGAAGCCAACGTGACAAGACAAGTAATGATGCAATAAGGTTTGAAAAAATTCTCCAAAAATCGGTTGCCCTGGCACGAGAGCAAGGACTACGCATGGTAGCTACGGCAGACGCCCACTATATTCACAAAGATGATGCTGAGGCTCAAGATGTACTAGTTTGCATCGGCACGGGCAAAACGGTAAATGACCCAAACAGGTTAGATATGCGCGCGAATGACCTCTCACTAAAAAGCCCTGCGGAAATGCAAGAGCTCTTTTCCGACCTGCCAGAAGCCGTGGAGAACTCACTCTGGGTAGCAGACCAGTGTGAACTAGAAATCCTACTAGATCAACGTTACTTTGCAAAAGTAGTTATCCCAGAAGGCGAGACCAACGAATCTTACCTGCGCAAACTTGTCCATGAGCACGCTCTAAAAAAATATTCCGGCAACATTCCAGCTATGGCAGAGGAACGCCTAGACTACGAACTGGATATTATTTGCAGTAAAGGCTATGCACCATATTTTATTATGGTGGCAGATATTGTGCACGGTGCACACAGTTTGGGTGCCATTACCAACACTCGTGGAAGCGCCGCGGGTAGTCTAGTCGGACATGTGTTACAGATAGTAAACGTAGACCCATTAGAATTTATTATTCCTTTTGAGCGATTCCTTACCAAGCACAGACCTAGTCCACCCGACATAGACTTGGATATCTCAGATACCCATAGAGACGCCACCATTGCCTGGATGACCGAACGCTATGGACATGATAAAGTGGCCCAGATTATTACTTTTGGAACCATGAAAGCTCGGGCTGCCGTGCGCGATGTTGGCCGTGCACTTGCTGTACCGTACGGAAAATGTGACCGCTTGGCCAAAATGATTCCCATCGGCAAACAAGGTTTTGATATGACCATAGACAAGGCCATAGAAATGAACCCGGAACTCAAAGACGCCTATACAAACGATTCGGAAACCAGGCAAATAATTGATATCGCAAAGAAAATTGAAGGTGGCTGTAGACACGCCTCTATCCACGCAGCTGGTATTGTGATTACCCCCACCCCCCTCACCGACTACCTACCGCTCCAAAAAGAGCCGGATGGTGAACGTACTATAACCCAGTATGACATGTACTCAGTAGACGTAGGCGCTTCTTCTTACGCCATTGGGGTGATAAAACTCGATTTACTAGGTATAAGAAATTTATCCATCTTAGAAGGTGCGTTGGCACTAGTAAAAGCCCGCCACCGCATGGACGTAGATATTTACAATCTGCCGCCCAAAGACCCAAAAACTTTTAAACTTTTGTCCGAAGGTCACACTTTTGGCATTTTTCAACTTGGTTCGTCTGGTATGACTAGATACTTAAAAGAGCTTAAGCCAGAAACGATCTTTGACATTATGGCTATGATTGCCCTCTACCGGCCAGGCCCACTCCAGTTTATCCCAGATTTTATTGCACGCAAACATAACCCGAATCTCATTACCTACCTAGATCCAGCGCTAGAAAAGATATTAGCCAGGAGCTACGGCATTTTGGTATACCAAGATGACTTACTTCAAATGGCTCATGACTTAGCTGGCTACACCTGGGAAGAATTAGATAAATTTCGTAAGGCCGTAGGTAAGAAAATTCCCGAAGAAATGGCCAAGCAACGGACCAAGTTCATAGAAGGGTGTGTAAAAACCCAAGGATGGAGCACAGCTAAAGGCCAACAGGTTTGGAGCTGGATAGAACCATTTGCCGCCTATGGCTTTAATAAAGGCCATTCGGCTAGTTATGCCATTGTCTCTTACCAAACTGCCTACATGAAAGCTAATTTTCCAGTAGAGTTCATGGCTGCTGTCATGACCGCTGAGAGTGGTGATGAAACTAAAATTTACGCTGCTGTGGAAGAATGCAAAGCCATGGGGATTGCGGTACTTCCGCCAGACGTAAACGAGTCCATGGACGACTTTACTGTGGTAGATGAGCAAACCATCCGCTTTGGCTTAAATGCAATTAAGAACCTCGGTAGCGACGTCATTGCAAGTATCAAAAACGCACGCCAACTATCTCCCTTCTCCCCCTCTGGGGGAGATGTCACGTCGCGTGGCAGAGAGGGTTTAGCCTTTGCATCTCTGGAAGATTTCCTCGCATCTACATTTACCAAAAACTTTAACAAACGCTCTTGGGAAGCTTTAGTAAAGAGCGGAGCCCTGGACCGATACGGCGAACGAGGCAAGCTTTTAGCCAATACCGAGCTAGTCCTGGAATTTGCCCGCGCAATGGCCAAAGATTCAGCCGATAGCAGGAGCTCGTTATTTGGTGACAGCTTAGCTCCAAGTAAACTAAAGCTAAAAAACTCTGAACCAGCCACAAAAGAAGAAATCTTACTTTGGGAAAAAGAACTCTTAGGCATGTATGTATCTAGCCACCCGCTAGAACGCTATAAGCAAGTCCTAGAAGGGTTTACACCCATCCGCGAATTTAGCGCAGAACAAGAAGCCCAGACTGTGACTATAGCAGGGCTCATTGCCAAGCTCAAGCGTACGCTTACTAAGAAAAATGACCCAATGGCCTTTTTTACCATAGAAGACACTACTGGCCACGTAGAAGTATTAGTCTTCCCCAAACTTATGCCCGAAGTAACCCACTTGCTAGTTGCTGATACTGTAGTAGAAGTAACGGGTAGGCTCAATGAACGCGAGGGCGAGATTACTATTATTGCCGACTCGGTCAAAACTCTGCCCACAGACGATCTCTACTCTATGGCCAAGGCCAATATGGAAAAAGATAAGGAACTCATTATTTACATGACTGGCTTAGCCTCACCAGATAGTCTAGAACAAATCAAAAATGTCTTGGCCAGCAACCCAGGCCAAGCACAAGTGTATGTGATGATTGGCACGGGAACTAACGCCAAAAAAATAAAAGCTAAGTCCCTAGCTACTATAAGTCAAAAGCTATTTACCGAGCTTAAAAAGATCTCCGGCGTCTCCCAGGTCACAGGTGCATAATCATAGATCTGACAACCAAACATAAATAGAACTCTCTCACTAGAGAACACACCTACCTACTATTAAGTCACCTACCCCGCACCTTGCCTATTATCTTTTTTCGTATTAGAATCTAGGTACATTAGGCGAAGATTCGGCTACCAACCGAGGAGCCTAAATATAAAAGTTAATATATAAAAGGCACATTTTGTAAA
>JAHFJI010000029.1 GCA_023245955.1 Candidatus Doudnabacteria bacterium
ACGGCTTGTTCATCTGCGACCCTCTGACCTGTGTCCTTGTATTCTTCTAGTACATCTCCACTTTTACCCTCTACTTTAAGAATAGGTGTTGTGTTGTGTTTTACTCCCCCATTGGCCAGTGTGGCGTAGGCGTTGGTGTGATCTAAGAGTTTTACCTCACACCCTCCTAGCACAAGTGAAAGCCCACAGTTTTCTAAGGGACTAGTAATGCCTAAGTCATGGGCTGTAGCCGTGGCGTTGTTTACGCCAACTAGTGCCAGGGTTTTTACTGCCGGAATGTTTAAGCTACCTGCTAGAGCTTTTCTCATGGATACAGGGCCGTTGTTGTTGCCTTTGTAATTTTGAGGGATGTAATCACTGTTACCGTTCTTGCCGAAGTTGGTTGTGACATCCATGAGTAGACTAGCTGGGCTAAAGCCAAATTCTTTTTTAAAAGCTGTAAGGTAAACAAAAGGCTTTATACTGCTACCCGGTTGTCTGTTAACCAGTGCTACGTTTACACTTGGGTCAAACAAGCAGTCTTTACCAGATTTGCACCCTGCGGGTTCACTTTCACCGAAGAAATCTCTACTACCAACCATCGCCAGAATCTGTCCAGTTTTTGGGTCTATAGCAACAAAGGCATCGTTGTTTCCGTTGTTGTTTTTTGTGTTCTTTTCTGCTTGAGCTGCAACTGCGTTTTCTGCAATAGCTTGCAGCTTACTATCTAGAGTAGTGTAGACCTTGTAACCACTTTCTTCTAATGTGCGTTCGCCATATTTATCGGCTAAGTAATCTTGCACATAAAGCACAAAGTGTGGTGCTTTTAAGTTGTTTTGCAAAGGCACAAATGTTACCTTTTCTTCTTTGGCTTGTTCTAACTCTGCTTTGCTAATGTAACCTTGAGCTTGCATGAGACTTAAAATGGTCTGCTGTCTATTATCCAGAGCTTCTCTGTGAGGTCCGGATGGATTGTAGTAAGTAGTGGACTGTGGTAAGGCGGCTAGATATGCACTTTCTGCTAATGTTAGATCGCGTGCAGATTTGTTAAAGTAAGCGTGGCTCGCCGCTTCTACTCCATATGCATTTCTGCCGTATGGAATTTCATTTAGGTAGAGCTGTAAAATTTGGTCTTTAGAGTATCTTGCTTCTAACTCTACTGACAAAATAAGTTCTTTAATTTTTCTAGTGATCCGTTTGTCGCCTGTGAGTAGTGCATTTTTTACAAATTGTTGAGTAATAGTACTACCCCCCTGTTGTTTTTGCCCAGAGATAACGTCTACCAGTACAGCCCTTGCTAGGCCCCGGAAAGAAACCCCGTTGTGATTATAAAAATCTTTATCTTCCACGGCTACGGTAGCGTGTTTTAGGTAGTCGTTAATTTGGTCTAGTGGAACTAGGGTGCGTTTGGCTTCGCCGTGGATCTCGTAGAGCAATTCGCCGTTACGGTCGTAAATTTTAGTAGATTCTGCTACCGTTCTTTGTAAAAGTGTGTTTGGGTCTGGTAGGGTAAAGCTGTAGTAGACAAACAGCAAGGCCAAGCTGGCTATACCTAGAGCAAACAGCCTGAAGGCCCAGGTAATGATAAGATTCTTATTTTGAAATAATTTTTTCCAAAATTTTTGTGCCTGTTTGCTAGAGGCCCGGCTAACGGATTTTATGTTGTATATGTTCATATACACCAATTATACGTGCTTTTAGCAGGTGTGTAAAAGTGTTATAATTTCATCAATATAACAATTTAACAAATTAGCAATTAAACATGTAATACTTGTTTTGTAATATTAATTTCGTTGTTAAGTTGTTTAATTGCTAATTTGTTAAATAAATTTTCTATGTCTAAAGAAGAAAAAATTGAAGAGCTGTTAACTCGCGGTGTAAGTGATGTTATTGACGATAAGCATTTAAAGACAGCCTTGTTAAGTAAAAACAAGCTTAGAGTGAAGTTGGGAATTGACCCCACCAGCCCCAATATACATATTGGTCGAGCGGTGAGTTTGTGGAAGTTGCGGGCTTTCCAAGATATGGGTCATACCGCTGTATTTATTGTTGGGGATTTCACTGGCCGGATTGGCGACACTTCGGATAAAGATGCTGAGCGTCCCATGCTGACTGAGCAGCAGGTAAAGCAAAATATGAAAAACTATTTTGCCCAAGCCTTTAAGATTCTTAATAAATCAAAAACCGAAGCCTATTATAATTCAAAATGGTTAGAGAAATTGGGGTTTTTGGAATTAGCTCGCATGGCTAGTTTGTTTAGCCTTCATGAATTTTCGTCACGGGAACTGATCGCCAAGCGGCTGAAGGCAAACAAGCGGGTAACGTTCCATGAGACTATGTATCCACTCATGCAGGGCTATGATTCTGTAGCTGTACGCGCGAATGTTGAATTAGGTGGTACCGATCAACGTTTTAATTTATTAGCCGGAAGGACTATACAGGAGTTATATAACCAAGCGCCTCAGGATATAGTAATGACTGAACTACTTGAAGGGCTTGATGGCCGCAAGATGTCTTCTTCCTGGGGGAATGTAATCAATATTACAGATGAACCAAACGATATGTTTGGTAAAGTAATGTCTCTCAGGGATGAACTTATTCCCAGGTATTTTGAGTTAGCCACAATAGTGTCTATACAAGAAGTAAAAACATTTTTAGCGAAAACTGGTAATCCTCGTGACCAGAAACTCCAGCTAGCATGGCAAATTACAAGCCAGTACCATGGTAAGAAACTGGCAGATAAAGCCAAAGCTGATTTTATTGCTCAATTTAGCAAGAAGGAATTGCCGAAAAATATTGAGGAAGTAAGTGTAAAACCAGGTAGCTATAAGTTAGTGGATTTGCTAGTGTTTACTAAGCTTGTATTATCCAAAGCAGAAGCACGACGCATGCTAGAACAAGGTGGAGTAAAGGTTAATGAGCAAAAAGAAATATCTGATAAAGAGATTCAACTTCAGAAAAAAAATGACCTGCTTTTGCAGGTTGGTAAAAGGAAGTTTGTTAAAATAAAATAAAATTTATTACAGTGTTTAACTGGATAAATTTAAAACCCTCGCCTAGGCGAGGGTTTTAAATAAACTACATTGCTGGAGTTTCAACTGGAGGTACAGTAGCTTCAGCTTCTGTTTCTTCAGTGTGAGTTGCAGGAGCGTTTGTTGTTTCTTCTGTACCATCAGCTGCTGGTACTGCTGGATTCATTTCGTCAGACATAGTATGTCTCCTCAACCTTTCTAAAAAGAATATTTTAAGAAAGGAAATTAGCTAATTTTGTGTAAAGAATTTCTTTACTGTGAACACAGTCTAACAGCTGTGGTGGGTTTTGTCCAGCCCCGTAATCAATTTAACAACTAAACAATTTAACAACTAAACATACAGACCAGGCATTTTCTTTTATGTTTAGTTGTTAAATTGCTAATATGTTTGTTTGATTTGTAGGCCGCAACACAAAGCAATCGCCAGAGCGTCGGCAGCGTCATCTGGCTTGGGTGTAGTTTTTAGGCCAAACTCTCGCTTCACCATAAACTGTACTTGTTTTTTATCTGCTTTGCCATAGCCGGTGAGTCTGCTTTTTACTTGGAGAGGGGTAAATTCGTATATGGGTATATGGTTGTGCTCAAGCGTTAACAGTATAGCTCCCCTAGCTTGGGCAACGGTTATGGCGGTTTTTACATTGCTTTCAAAGTATAGTTTTTCTACGCCCACAGCATCGGGTTTGTGTTTTTTTATAATTACTTCTAGGTCGTGTGCTAGTACGTTTAGTCTTTCTGCGTCATTCAAGTCTTTATCGGTTGTAATCACGCCAAACTCTTTGGCCTGCCACTGCCCACCTTTTACTTTTTCTATTACCCCAAACCCCGTGGTTGCTGTACCGGGGTCTATTCCGAGAATTATCATAGTTGTAAGTAGTATGTTGTAAAGTTGTAACTTTTTGAGTTGAGGTAATTACTTACAACATACAACTCTACAGCTTATCATTCTTTTAAAGGTTTGCGCTTGTGTGTACTGCGACCACGTCCTCATTATCTTCTAGCTCTGCAAAAAGTGCCTCTACTTTAGGCTTTTGTTCCTCGGTTAAGTCTACCCCTTGCGAGGATTCTTTAATTATTTGCGCTTGAGTTATGTTGGCTCCGGCTGCAACTAGCGCTTGTTTAATAGATTGCAAGTTTTCCGGCTTTGTATACACTTCCAAACCTTCTGCCGACTCCCGCACATCATCCGCCCCCGCATCTATAGCGATTAATTCAAGTTCGGAAAGTTCAGGTATTTTATTCCTGATTCCTGATTCTTGGTTCTTGATTCGTGCAATTAAAATCTGTCCTTTCACCTCAAACTGCCAGGCCACGCTACCCATAGCTCCGAGTGATCCACCATGTTTGGTAAAAGAATGTTTTATGTTCTGTACTGCTCGGTTGGTGCTGTCAGTAACTACCTCAACCAAGAACGCAGTCCCAAACGGACCGTAGCCTTCGTAAATAACTTCTTTAATGGCGACCGCTTCAGCGCTAGAGGCTTTCTTAATAGCTCGGTCTATGTTGTCATTCGGCATGCCCTCCGCTCTAGCGGCTTCTATTTCCGTCCGCAACTGGAAGTTGAGCGCCGGGTCACTATTGCCACCCTTAGCAGCGATGGTTATTTTCCTAGATAACTTGGAAAAAACCAATCCTCGCTTGGCATCTTTTGCTCCCTTACTTCTCTTTATTTGTGACCATTTGCTATGTCCGGACATAAAAAGTGTTTATTGCAAAATTGACAGTGAATAGGCTCGTACAGGCTAATATAGCTGGTTATGTGTGCCTATGCGCGCAAAAACAACTGTTTGCTCATTAATATGTTTATAAATTACTCGATAGTCACCGGTAATGTTAATACTGCGGTATCCAATATATTTTCCTACCAGTGTGTGGTTACGCAGTGTGGGGTGATGCGGGTCCTGAAGAAACAAGTCTCTGCGTTCTTTAAATTGTTGTTTGATTTTATCCGGTAAGCGTACGTAAGCTTTATCAAACTGTTTATGCGTAGTAATAACCATAGTGGCTATTTTAAGTTATCCAAATATGCATCCATATCTTTTGCATTACGAAATGCTGGAGACATATTTTTACCGGTTTTTGCATCCTTTTCTACTTGGGCCAATTCTCTTTCCAGTTTGGGAGACATCTGCTCTGGCCTGCTAGCAGTTATGGTTCCAGAAATTACAAAATTTTGTAGGGAAATGTGTATGACCTGACTTAAATTTAAACCAATCTCGCTGGCAAGCTTGCTGGCTTCTTTTTTTAACTTTGGCTCGGTTTTGATATTTATTACAGCAGTTTTCATCTTATTTTCTTTACTAAATATTATATACAAAGTATATACGATATACACACTTAGGTCAATGAGTATTATTTAAATGAAACTAATAAAACAATTTCACCTTTAATAGACACCCGTTTTTGTAGGGCGGTGGCAACTTCAGTTGCTGTGCCACGGATGAACTCCTCGTGGAGTTTGGTGAGTTCGCGGGCAACAACAACCCGGGCGCTGGGATATGCTTTAGCAATGGACTGTAAGGTTTTGCTAATGCGCTGGGGAGACTCATATACAATCAAGGTGCTCTGTGTTGCGCGCGCTTCTTCGAGTGCTTGTAGTAACTTTGGTTCAGTCTTGGGTAAGAACCCAACAAAAAGAAACTTGTCCGTAGGCAGGCCGGAGGCGGCGAGTGCGGCTATAACAGCACTTGCGCCAGGGATGCTTTGTATCTGAATATTTTTTTCTACGCAGGCGCGAACCAATCTAAACCCAGGGTCGGAGACACCCGGTGTTCCAGCATCGCTTACCAGCGCCCCGTGAGAAGCAGCAAGCTTCTCTAGAAGTTTAGGTAATACTTTCTGTTCGTTGTGGTCGGCAAACTGCACCAGTTCTTTTTTAGGGATATCGTAGTGTCTTAGCAACTTTGCAGTATGAGTAGGGTTTTCCGCAATAATAAAGTCCGCCTGGCGCAGGGTTTCAATTGCTCGTAAAGTAATATCTTTCAGGTTCCCAATTGGCGTTGCAACTATGTATAGCATGTAACTAGTGTACTTAATAAACCTAGTCGTGTCACTTAGACGCAGTAACTGGGTTGTTGGTATCGACCCACATTTTTTTAAAGATGCCGCGGAGATTTTTGGCTAACACAGGGTCGTGCATGTCCACCAGATGGTGAGGTCGTTGGCTGGTTACAATACTTACCACATAGTCGCCAAGTACCCAGGTGGTGGCAGTAAATTCTTCCGGGTTATTCCAAAACCGGATTTGCCTTCTCGTAAACTTTTTCTTCTTCATGGCCTCGGCCGACTCGTTGCTGAATAATTTTAGCTGCGTGTGCGGCTTACTACCACTCTCCCAGTACCAGTCTATCCACTTTTCGTAATGTTTTATAAATGTTTTGTCTTGGAATCCCCACCAGTGACCGTCGTACTGCAGTACGCTGGCATCCCATATGGGTGTTTGTTTGTAGAGGTACTTTTCTAAGTTTTTTTCTTCTACAAAATTTATTTTCGGTGCGGCGTATACTTTATTACCTACTAATTTTTCCAGTTCATCTATAACTACCGCAGTCGCTTGCTTCTTTTTTTGAATATTTTGTTCTTCGCGTTCTACTAAATAGCGCAACTCTTGTGGTGGTCTTGCCACAAAATAACTAGTGGCACCGCCTATGTCCTCTTCTATTAATCCCTTTTCTACTAGCTCTTTAGCTACACTATAAACCGTTGTGCGATTTATTTTGGTAATTCTAGCAATAGTTATGGCCGTAGCCTTGCCCTGCTGAAGCACGGTTAAGTACACCTGAATTTGTTTGTCGTTTAACCCTAAAGTTTTTAACGCCTCTACCGCCATAATCTCATGTTTAGTAACTAAATAATATATTGTTGTTGGATAGCTGTCAACATATATAATTATCTTATATAAGCTAGTTATACACATATAGTTTCAATATTGTTGTATTATTATTGACTAAGTCATCAAAATTCAGTATAGTGTTGTTGTTATGGTAAAAGCCAATAGGGACTCTACTGTAACTCGGGGCGCTGACCCGGGGTGAAAAACCCAAAAGTCAGAGCAGGGAGACAACCCTGACCATCCTACATAAGATGAAGTAAAAACAAGACTACCTGAAACCTTACGCAAGGTGGAGGGTGGTGTACAAACTCAGAATTCCAGGGAGGATATTTTTATGGCAGAATACGTTGTTCGACTCATCAGCATCTACGGTCCGCGTCGCTTGAGAAACTGTCACTATGCGTCCGCAAGGGCGCAAACATGGGGCTTAAACCCCAAAGATAGTTTCTCCCAAGAGCAGGAGGGCATGAGCTACTTCCCTCAGGACAGCATGACTGTCCAGTTTGAAGGGGACGGGTTTGTTTTATTTGTGCACGACCACGAGGTGGATCGGGGAACGTTGGAGCCAGTGAGTTTCGTCTGGGACAAAGACGGCACTCGATATGGCGTCGGGGCTGATGACTGGGAGTACTCTTTTCACTGCCGTAGGTGAAAAGAGGTTGTGGTGAATTCGGGGAACAAAACAAATCGCACTTGTTCGTTCCTCACCTTTCTTTGGCCAGTAACTAGTGCCTGTCCGAAGGTAGGTAGTAATCGATCAAAGTTTAAGAGTAATGTCATTGCGAGGAGCCTCGCTTTGGAGACGACGTGGCAATCTAAATTCAGTGTGTATAGGTGAGCGAGATTGCTTCGTCAGTCGCAAGGCCTCCCTCCTCGCAATGACAAATGAACCTTATTAACGCAGCACATGCTGCAGAAAATGATTATATGAATAGTAAGTCATATAAAATAGTAGCCGGTATAGCTATTATAGTAGCTTTGGTTTTATCTATTGCTGCATACCATAAGGGCGGCAGTGTAAGTGTGGCTGGTGTAAATAGTGACACTCTGGCCAAGATTCAGAAAACAAAAAAGATGAGTGTGTGTTACGCGGTGTTCCCACCGGCAGTTATCAAAGACGCTAAAACGGGGAAAGTCTCGGGGCACGATATAGACGCCCTAGAAATAATGGCTAAGCAGCTTGGTGCAGAAGTGGAGTATCATGAGTCCACTTTTGGCAATATGGCTGCGGCAGTACAAACTGGTCAGTGTGATATTGGCACGTCTCTATTCGTAAAAATACCCCGCGCAGCAGCAGTCGCATTTAGCACGCCAATATTTTACGCGGGAAACAGCGGCTTAGTGCGCAAGGGCGAAACTCGTTTTAAAAGAATTGCCGATGTAGACAAGGCGGGTATTACCGTAGCAGTTGCCACGGGTGAGTCGGGGTATATATACGCGCAAGATCATTTTAATAATGCCAAGGTTGTAGCCATAGACGTTGAGTCGTCCGACTTGTCTCGCTTCCTGCTTGAGGTTACCTCTGGCCGGGCGGATATAGGCATTGCAGACGCAAATACTATCAAGCTGTTTGCCGCGCAACACCCGGAAACAGAAGACGTGTTTGCAAATAATACGTTTGACTTGAACCCCGATGCATTCCCTATACGCCACGGAGATGTAAGCTTTCTAAATTTTGTAAATAACTCGCTTGGATACATGCAGACCAGCGGACAGTGGAGCGAGCTTGAAAAGAAATACGACGCGCATTGGCTGCACGAGGTAAAGAATTACCAGATTAAGTAGACATATATGTATACCTGGAATTGGAATGTACTGCTCCAATACAAACAGGTGTTACTCCAGGGAGCGTTGGCCACACTCTGGCTAACGCTCTTTGTTGTATTGCTTGGCACTGTGTTGGGAATAGCTATTGGACTAGCAAGAAGAAGTGAGACGCGGCTGTTTTCCGTAGCGGCTCTTGCGTATACAGAATTATTCCGTACCTTGCCTATTTTGGTTTTGCTTATTTGGGTGTATTACGTTGCACCGCTGGTTATAGGTATAAGGTTCTCTGCGTTTACTTCTGCATTCTTTGCTTTATCGCTTAACTTGAGCGCGTTCGTAGCTGAGACAGTCCGGGCTGGTATAGAGGCTATACCAAAACACCAGTTTGAGTCTGGGGTTGCTTTGGGGTTAAAACCGCATCAGGTTATGCGTACGATTATTTTGCCTCAAGCATTTCGCAACATACTGCCAAACCTTATGGGTTTGTACATAACCCAACTTAAGAACTCTTCGCTTGCGTCGGTGATTGCGGTAAACGAGCTGCTGCACGTATCAAATACTATAATTAGCAATACCTACAGGCCATTGGAAGTTTACACTGCTGTGGCGGTTGGGTACTTAGTCATGATTTTACCCTTTACATTATTAGCCAATAAACTAGAGGTAGTATTAAAGCGTACTAGTAAACATGTGTAGTGTACGATGGGCACCATCTGCATGCTGTATGCAGATGGTGCCCATCAACATATACTTTATGAATACCATTTTGTCCCTACAAAATATATTAAAACAATATCCTGCCACTACAGGTTTTGCTGGTATTGCTAATATTTCTTTAGAGCTTACAAAGGGCGAAGTGGTCTGTTTAGTAGGACCGAGTGGTGCTGGTAAGTCTACACTCTTGCGGTGTGTGGCTGGCTTGGAAAGCATGGATAGTGGCCAAGTGTTATTAGAGGGTGCGATGCCCAAAGATGGCGATATTACGTTTGTGTTTCAAGACTATAACTTATGGTCCCACAAGACTGTGCTAGAGAATATTGTCTTAGCCCCAGTATTGAGCGGGAAAGTCTCAAGGAGTGAGGCGGTTGCTCATGCTTCGTTTTTGTTAGAACGTTTTAGTTTGTTAGACAAAAAAGATGCATATCCAGACTTTCTTTCTGGCGGGCAAAAGCAGCGCGCGGCTATTATTCGTGCATTAGCAATTAAACCGAAAGTGTTGCTTTTAGATGAAATTACTTCCGCGTTGGATCCAGAATTGGTAAACAGCGTGTTGAATGTAATTAAAGTGCTGGCAAAAGAAGGCCAGTCCATGCTCATTGCAACTCATCAGCTAAAGTTCGCGACTGAGGTGGCGGACAGGATTATCTTTTTAGAATCTGGTAAGCAAGCACAAGTTAGTTCGCCACAAGACTTTTTGTATGGTCAGACAAACCCGCGTATTGTTGAATTCATTAAAACTTTAAATTTACATACACAAGAAATAAGCGTGTACGAGGGGTATGACCAGTTTCAGGCGTTCCAGCTTGGATTGCTCAAGCGCCAGCGAGCGGGCGAAGCGCAGTGCGTAGTAGGGTCATCTGGTGACCGCTGGTTTGAGTGTATGGGCAAGTATTACAAAGACTACGAAAAGTTACGTATAGAAAAAAGCATACCGTGGCGTATGCTTATGTACTCTGAGTCAGCTCGGGACAAAGACATACGTCTGCGACATCCACTTTTAAATGAATATCGCCTTATGCCAGCCACTCTTGAAAACCCGGCAAATTACTATGTAGTGGGCGATGTGGTCGTTATACAAATCTTTGGCGAACCCGGAGACGAACCAGCCGTTATAGAAATAAAGAACGCCCACTTAGCCAAGTCCTACCAAAACTACTTTAACCTTCTTTGGGAGCAGAGTACCGCTATTATTTAAGTTCTTCCCAAATACCTCGAAACAAGTTTCGTTGGCTTTCTGCGTAGGTAGCGTCGTGTATTTCTACCAGATACATAGGTTTTTTACTTGTAATTACCATAATCACGTATTCGCCAACTACCCAGGTGGTTGCGTTAAAGTGACCAGCCTGGTTCCAAAGTTTAATATGGCGCTTTGCGTATTTGTGATATATGTTCATGCGTCGTTCTACAGCAGAGTGATTGGTGAGTAGTTTCACCTCGGTATCTTGCGCGACGTTTTTCCAAAACCAGTGAATATACCGCTCGTATTGCTCTACGAGTGTGTGGTCTTGGAACCCCCACCAGGTCTTGTCCGTTTCTTGCCCACTCTTGTCCCACCTGAGCGTGGCTTCATGCAAATAGTCTTTCAGACGCTTTTCTTCTATATAACGAATATGCGGTACCGGGTGCGTGTCTTCTAGTTGAATGTTGGAGAGAAACTGAATAGCCTCAGTTATCACCTGTTCTTTTTTAACCAGTAGAGCCTGATCTACCTTGAGTAGGTTTCTTAAGTTGTCTGGAGGTAGGGCAGCGAATTTTGCGGATTTACCCGCCAGGTTTTCCACTATCACTCCTTTAGCCACAAGTGCTTGCACGACATTATATACAGTTGGGCGGCTAATGCCAGTAGCTTTGGCTAATGCTCCCGCATTTGCATACCCTTTTTTAAGCAAGGTTAAGTAGACGGCGATTTCTTTTTCGTTAAAACCAATATTCGTTAGCATTATCTGGACACTCATACGCATATTTTAATCTGTTGTCAGAAGTTCGTCAACAAGTGTCCGACATAAGTTGATACTAGTATCAACTTTTTGTATAGTTGTTTCTATAAGTACGCATTTTGATTATTTGGAACTTTAGTTTAGAGAACTAGCTTACGGAAATGATTTTTTCTACCATAGGAAGTCGACATTTGCACATAGACGGTGCTCGTAACAAGTTCATTGTCTTTGGTATTGTATTGGTTTGGCGTCTCATGGGGTTGCGAACGCGATTTCATTATGTTCGTGATTTTGTAGCTGGATCCCAGAGACAGACTTTGCCAGAACAGTACGAACAGCATACTCCGGGTGAACGTAGAGAAGAGTTAAACTTTTTTACCACCACAGCCTTGCGTAGCCGGACTTCTGCAGTGCGATTAATA
>JAHFJI010000030.1 GCA_023245955.1 Candidatus Doudnabacteria bacterium
AGCCTACCAAAAGAAGATTGGATTTCAAGACCTTCTTTATTCAAGTAAGGCAAACCTTTTGGCTCGGTGATCACCTCTATGTACTCTAACGATGACCCGCTATTTATAAATACAACTTCGTAAGAACCATTAGAGAGTGATACGTGTACATCTGTGTTGTAGTCTAGTAATACCCCTGCTGGGTTTACCCATCCATTAGGACTCAAGTTTGGATCCTGACACTCCACACTAAGTGGGCACATATACATGCGTACCGAGCCTGAATTATTGCTAGTTTTCTTAAAAGTAACATCAGAGTAACCACTGCTACCAGTCCCACTATTGGTTGGATCATAAATATATAATCTCACGGAAGAGTTATAGGTATTGGCAGGGACTATTACTTCTATATCTTTATTTGGACTGATGTTGCAAATCTTAGTCTTTGTATTGGTAGCATTGCTACTATCTAGGATAAACTGAGTAAAATTACCAGAACACTCCACGCCAAGAGAACTCTTCAAGCTAGCCACACTTCGTTTTACTCCGAATGCACCCTCCTCCGCCAACCCTAAGCTATAGTACAAAATCGGCTCCGTGTGAGACAGATCATTTGACGTAGCAATTTCCGCAAAACCCACAGCTGCCAAACTAAAGGCAATGGTTGTAATAGCAGAAAGTAGTAATACCGAAAGCAAAAGCGTTATACCACTTTGATCTTTTATACTAGTTTTATTATTGGCTTGGAATATCATACGCATAAGTTGAAACTGTAGTTTGATAAGAAACGACCCTAGTTTCTCCGGTAGGTAAGGTTACAGACACCTTAGCCATTATTGTTACAAGAGGCTCCTGCTCCACTAGACCAGAGCCACCTGGCACGGTATATGGGTCACGAAGTGGACTTACGTAAAAACGAAGGTCAGTTAGTTTTACATTGGAAGTATTAAGCTGAGACACTACCCCAACATTCTGCTTTTTAATAAACAAATTATTGTTGGTAGGGTCATTTTGCTTGGTAGGATCAGAATCATGCACCCAATAAATACACTCTCGCTCACCGATTACATTTATTATGCCTAAGTGATCCGTACTACTAACCGAATATGTGTCTGCATTAATACTGGATGGCCTAGGACAATGAGCATCCACTAAAGTATCTATGGTCACCCCATTCACAATACCATAGTCCACCTGACCATTCCGTATTTCTTTCACCAGAAACTCCATAACGGTACGCACACTCTGAGAAACTTGTCTTTGAGCTTCTTCTCTTCTATATAGCTTAAGCGTGTAGGTGAACATACTCAAAACCATAGTAATAACAGTGGCAAAAATAGTCATTGAGACTATTATTTCCATAAGAGTAAACCCGGAAGAAGAGTGAGTTGTGAGTTGTGAGTTGTGAGAGAAAATACGACGAATAAACAAATCGGGTTTCATTGTTATATTACTTGATTCTTGATTCCCTTCGAGGGTCTGTCCTCGACTCTGAGGGTAGAGCCTCGCTCGGACTCGAACGAGAGGACCCCTCAGGGTCTCGAACGACTTGATTCTTGATTCTACCATACTAATAATTTCTCCAGTTGGTCATATAGGAAATTAACTCTACCCTGCACTTGCCAGATGTAGGCCAAGTAGTGCTCTGCGGACAACCCTTGTCACTCCACCAAACCTGCGAAGTAATCTTGAGCCTACGAAAAGCAGGATCGTTGGTATAAGTCGGATTTTCCTCTGCTATATTTATTTTTCGGTAATATTCAGAAGTCCCACTCGTAGACTTGGCAGGGTAATAAAACCTGCCAATGGTAGCGGTACTGTCATAATTCAAGGCAAAACCATTATTTTCCGGGTCAAACAGCCAGTAACCTGTAGAGCCTGCAAGACCCGGATTGATATCTAACACATAACTTTTAGATCCAGGGTTCGACCGTATATCGTAAGCGCCAGAAACGTTCTGCCAGTCTGTATGACAAGGTGCATCATTGTTAGTTGCTGTAACAAAATTGTAACATCCCGTTGCGCTTAGTTGTCCCTTTAACCAGTTAGTAGCTCTCATGTTAAACAACGCTTCTACTCCCTCGCGCGCAAGCCCTGTGCCCACTACCTGTTTCACCGCTCCATTAGAAGAGCTGTACAAAGAGATGGCTAGGCCTAAAGCAGTGCTAATACCAATAGTAAGCACAAAAATACCCACCATAGTTTCCACTAAGGTTTGTCCAGCTTGATCACGGATATTTACGATATTTTTTATAAATTTCATACTATTGGATTGTCACCCGCCCAGTTATACCATCTACCAGCACAGAAGCAGTAGCAGTAGTACCATTCCTAGCCAATAACAAAGTTAATTGTGAGTTCGCCAAATTAGCCAAGGCACTGTCTGTTTTAGCGGTACTAAAATCACAAGCGCTGTTCATATATGCTTGTCCAAAAGGTAAGGTAAAAGCCAATTGCAAGCAGTTTGGGTGGCTGACGGACCCGTTTTTATCTGTGAGTACTATATCTTGAATCACTACCGCGCCTGGAAAAACAATCTTTTCAATAGAATCTTGAAAAATATTGCCCGTAGAAGTCACCTCCAAACCCTGAACCTTGTAGCTGCTTGGAGTTACTTTAGAAAATTCCAAGGTGTACAGCTTAGCTGGGTCTCCATTTAAGCTTTTTGCGCTCAGCGCAGAAGAATGGACTTTACTAATATTGGTAGCTAACTCATTTGCTGAAACTTTAATATATTGAGGGCCTCTCCAAGAAGCAAAATTAGCCATCACCAAACCGTAAAACAAAGCCAAAATAGCCATTGTGACCAATAGCTCAATTAGGGTAAAGCCGTCGTTGAAGTTATCATTTATTTCTTTTCTATGCATCACAGATTGCTTTTATTTCAAGACTACACATAACTAAACCTCATGTTTATTATAGGTAAAATTGCCCTAAATTACAAACAAACTAAAAGCCTATAAGCCTCAAGTACCAATGCAAAAAAACTGGTCCATACATAAGCGTAGTTATTTGCCCTAATACCAAAAAAGTACCAAAAGGAAGCCGGCTAGTAAGTTGTTTACGCCCCAAGACTAGCAGGGGCAATGATACCAAAGCCCCTAGCCAAAAAGAAAACAACAAACCAACTATAACTAATGGGTACCCTAAAGTTAAACCAAAAAACAACATGTACTTTACATCGCCAAACCCGAGCCACTTGCCACCAGATACAAACCAAAGAATAAAAAAAGGTACCATCCCGCAGGCAACTCCAAGTAAAGCACGAACACTTAGACTAGCCCGCGAGAACAGCCCCTGACCAGACATTGTGTCCAAAACTATTACACATATAAAAGCGAGCACAGAGCCCACAACCGTAACCCTATCCAGAATAATAAAGTGCTCAAAATCTACCACGAAGGTGACCAGACCAACCGAGCAGACTATGGCAGATAATAAAAACTTGACCACCAACAAACCATCCAACGGAGGATACAACCAAGCAGACATGGCAAACAGTCCCCCACAAACCAGTTCCATTGCTAAATATCGCCAGTGGATTTCTACCTTGCAGGTTCTACACTTACCACCAAGAGCAATAAAGCTAATTACAGGAATAAGATCAAGCAACCCAAGCACGCGTCCACAATTCGCACAGGCAGATCGACCACCGAGAGTAGCACATTTGGGCAATCTTTGAGTAACTACATTTAAAAAGCTACCTATAAAAGTACCGAGTAAAAATGCTAGAAAGACTATTAGAGCCATAATAAATTACGCATACCAATTTGTGTCTGGTTTTAGTTTTACTACAATTATCGCTCCGTAACCGTATGTGTACCAACAGCTTCGCCACCAATAGCTTTAGGCAAGCAATAAGCCAAGACAAAAGTGCGGGCATTAAATGTAGAATAGGATATGGTTTTAGTACAAAGCTTGGAGGTCTGTTGAGTGATCGGTACTAAAGATAGATAAGCCCCAAACTTGTCCCTATCATCAAATTCTAAACCAGTTGGAAACCTGTCTTGGTCAGCATAAAAATTTTTTAACCCGGCTAGAATAACAGAAACTTGTTTTTGGGTAAGCTCTGCCTTAGCCGTATCTTGCCCCGCCCTAAAGCCCATGTAGGAAACTCCTACGCAAATAAGAGCTACTAGTGAGAGCACGAAGTTGCGAATATAATTTGGTTCAATTTGAATGTTCATACATATATTATATTTGTTTTCCTAAAATAAATGAAATCCTTACCAAACTTATCATTTAGTGCAAGCGACTAATAAACGGAGGCTCAACTGGAACAATATTTAAAGAAAACGGGTCTTTAGAAACTTTAAGCTGCGCCAATTTTTCCTTCATCTCTGAACTATCGGGCACTAGAGCCTGCGCCTTGGTTAATGCGTACACCATACCTTGCAAATTACGCTTTTCTCTATACTGCTTAGCCAATAACAGCCAATTAAAATAGTAGTCGGGCTTTTTACCAGCTGCAATTCTGGCGTATTTCTCAGATAATTCTACATTTTTAGTTTCCCAATAATAATTCGCCGCCCAAACCTCAACAACTGGATACCCATTACTTCTTTTTAGAGCCAGATTTAAGTACTGTTCTGTCAGCGGAATCACTCGGCTATCCTGAGTCTTCTTCCAAAGCTCATGAGAGACCTGAGCCGAAAGCAGGGCCGACCTTGCAGAGTACGGATGTAGCGCAAAAGCTCGAGCTATTGCGAAACTTGCGCCAGAAGTCCGCCCAAGTTGTATATTAGTATCAATTTTAGCCATAGAGACCTCTAAATTGTAAGGCTCCATTCTTTGTGCCCAAGTAGCGAGCTTATTTTGTTTAGGTAAAATATCTGTATATTGCACCTTATATGGCTCAATACTTATGTTGTAGACCAAAACATATTCACCCAGAACAAAGCCCACAGCTAAAAATATAAAAAATATTCCACCAATAAACCCGAACAACCTACTTGGCGAAGTCGTGCTGAAATCATGATGACTATGTTCACAAGCCAAAATAGTAACCGCTACCATTAAAGCCAATAGCACCCACAAGGCTACTACCGCCGGATTAAATACACAAGCAACCAGCCAAACAACAATCCCCGCTACACCGGCCATCCACCATTCTAAACTACGAAGACCTTTGCACTTTCTAACAACCAGCAAGCCTAAACCCGCTATAAGCAGCATAAATAAAGTAAAACCAGGCAAACCAAGGTCCACCAACAAAACTAAAAATACATTATGCGCGTCATCAAAGTATTGAGAACCACCCATGAGTGGACTAGGTAATAATTCCCAGTAGTACTGGTCAAAATTACCCGGCCCAATGCCAGTAAGCGGATGAGCTTGCCAGACGATTCTGGCCATATCCCAAGCCACAAACCTATTATAAGCACTGGTGTCTATATTAGCACTAGTATTTATGGCCACACTATCAGCCGTTCTATATACGCTATAGTAGCCAGAAAATAAAAAAACAGCACACAGACCAACTATCGCTACTATGGAAGCCAATTTAAAGTACTTAGCGATAACAAAAAACGATAACAAAACTAGAACACCTACTACTGCACCGAGTATAGCACCCCTACTCGCAAACATGACCAAAGCCCAGCAAGATATAAAAACAGTTAGCGCCCAAACCAGCAAACTAACCATTTTCCTACTTTTAATTAGGCCAAGTATAGCAAACGGCAAAACACAAGCCACATACCAAGAAGAAAAATTTGGGTTGCCGACCAGACTTGGTACCCTATCTGGGTGTATGGCCATAAGACTAGCAAGTCCACCATAATAGCCAACGCCAAACGACTGCAAAATACCAAATAAAGCGATTATAAAGCTACATAAACTAAGAAGAACAATCAAAGGCTTAAGGTATTTTTGACCAAGCGATACGAAAGCATAGATTAATACCCCAAAACCTAGATATATCATCCACGAGCTATTATACCTCGGATAATTGCCAATCAGTGCAAATAAGTGGTCACGTGCAAACAGTACTGAGCAGGTAACCCAAGCAACCCAGGCTAGTAACCATTTATTCAGCCAAACATAATTGTGTACTTGTAAGTTTCTGCGCAGACTAAAACCTAAAAAACCAAAACCCAAAAGCAAACAAGCATACTTTATAGCGTCTGTACTCACTCCCCCAAAGGGTGGCAACATGAGAGCCGTCGTGAGCACTATAAATAAAAGCGGTCCAAAAAATGGGTGTTCTAAAAACAGCTCGTGAACACGCATAACCGTTTGTCGTATATATTCTTTCATGACTTCCAACTACTTAATACAAAACTAAACCGCCTACCCTCTTAGTATATACTAAGGCGTAAGCGGTTTAAAACTAAGTCAAAGTTCAATAATTTTATTGAATTCCGGACTGAGTTAAAGTATGGGCACCAGAGCCGTATCCACCAGTTTGGGCACCAAGACAGAATGGTAAGCTATAAGTAGTTGCCGTACCAGTAACGGTATAGGCTGTATAAGTACCAGTAGCACAATCTTGTGGTAGTGGATAAGAAGGCCAGGAACCAATGTAGTTAGGTACCAATGGGCCATACGTTGTTGGATATGCGTTGTTATCGTTAAAGTACAATTCCATCGCACTAGCAATTTGACGGACATCGGACACACGCTTGGCATCCCTGGACTTGGCTCGAGCCGAGTTAAGAGACAGTAACACCACGGAGGCCAATAGACCGATGATTGCGATAACCACCAACAATTCGATTAAAGTAAAACCTGATTGCTTTTTGTTTCTAAACAATGTATTCACCTCCAATCAGCGCCGATTGGCGAAATTAAATAGAGACATTTCTCTTAAAGGTAGTATAGCACCAGACACCCCCAAGTCAACGAGAATTATACACAGAGCTGTATGGACATACAAGCATATAAACATAATACTCTTTGCCCATATTGGTAAAGAGTATTTTTTTTGTTTACATGTTTAAATGCTAATGTGTTTAGATAATTTTTTAGCCAATGGAGCTAGCCAAATTATAAATTGGCAAAAGCACACCAGCGATAAGCGCGCCAACACCCACACCTAATAGAATCATAATAAGTGGCTCAAGCAAGGTAGTTAGGATAGACACCCTATCATCCACTTCTTTTTCATAAAAGTTAGCAAGCTTACTTAAGATATCATCTAACTGTCCTGTCTCCTCACCTACTCTCACCATTTGCGTCACCAAAGGTGGAAATTCTGGATTGCCTTGTAGTGAATCACTTATGCTCCTACCATTAGCAAGCTGTTCTGAAGCCTTCATTACGATGTCTCTATAAATAACATTGTTAATGATTTCCGAAATCATCTGTAGAGCTTGGATAATTGGAATACCACCGGCTACCAAAGTAGATAAGTTTCTAGAAAACCTAGCTAAATATATACGCTCAAAAATCCCGCTAATAATGGGCGTAGAAATTTTTAACTTATCAAACAAATACCTGCCATTAGGTGTAGTAATATAAAACTTTAAGAATACTACGCCACCCCCAATAACCAGTAAGACTAACCACCAGTAGCCATTAATGAAGTTAGTTATAGCAATCAATATCTTGGATACAGTTGGCAATTCACCGCCTTGTTCAAGCAACACCGAAGTCAAATTTGGCAGAACAAACTTGAACATTAGTAGCGCAACTGCAAATAAAGTTACCACAATGAACACAGGATAAGTAAGGGCCGATCGCACTTTACTTTGTAAAGCGTAGTCTTTCTCCAGTTGATCAGCTAAATAGTTTAATGATTTATTGAGAGTACCAGAGATTTCCCCAGACTTCACTAAACTCACATATACATTGCCAAATACATTTGGGTGTTTAGTTAAAGCCAAAGACAAACTCTCACCATTTTCAATAGAGGCTATAAGATCCTGGATAACTGCTTCTAATTGTTTGCTACTAAGCTGTGATTGTAGTATACGGAGTGCTTGCAGGATAGGCACCTGAGCTCCAATAAGAGTAGCTAGTTGCCTAGAGAATAAAACCACATCCTTACTACTAACCGATTTACCAAACGGGTTAATCCGCTCCAGGATATTCTCTTCTTGTGGCTCTAAGCTAATAATCACCATAGAGTTCTCGGTCAACAAGCTCTCAGCTTTTTGTTGATCCACAGCCACTACAGTGCCCCGCTTAACTACATTATCTTTATTTTTTGCTTGATAGTAAAATTTCATAAATAACAGATACCAATATACAAATTTAACAAATGATACCAATAACTACTAATACGCATGTGTGTATATCCTCTATTTTATAGGATTAGTATAAATTAGTATCATTCGTACCCATTCGTATGTTAGTATCTTCAATTATCTTATAAGTGACAAGAAGTAATCATTATCTCTAGCGTACCCCTGAGCTACGTCTAACTCTACTAAACCTTGCTTG
This sequence comes from Candidatus Doudnabacteria bacterium, assembly GCA_023245955.1. Classification (GTDB taxonomy): domain Bacteria; phylum Patescibacteriota; class Doudnabacteria; order UBA920; family UBA920; genus JAEUSE01. Next base: position 8,365 of record JAHFJI010000030.1, read on the forward strand.
ACCAATAAAGCCAGCACCTTATCCATAGGTACCATTCCGCTTTCCAAGTTGGTGTGTATTATATTATTAATCTCAAAGCTCTTATTATCACGAATAACATTCCTAACGGCGTGATTGGCCATCAAAATTTCGTAAGCCGGGACCCGTCCCCCGCCTATCTTAGGCAAAAGCCTGAGGCTTACTATGCCAAGCAATACCGAAGCCAATTGCCCACGAATTTGGCCCTGTTGAAGTGCCGGGAACACGTCTATAATACGATCAACGGTCTGCGAAGCGTCGTTGGTGTGCAAAGTTCCAAAAATAAGGTGGCCAGTTTCGGCCAATGTGAGAGCAGCAGAAATAGATTCCAAATCGCGCATTTCACCTACCAGCAAAACGTTTATATCTTCTCTGAGAGCCGCTTTAAGACTTTGTGCAAAATTTGGTGTATCTACAGAAACTTCACGCTGAGTAATTATAGAGCTACTCGGGCGCAATATAAACTCTACCGGATCTTCAATGGTTAAAATATGTTCTGAACGTTTTTCGTTTATCTCATTTACTAGCGAAGCCATGGCGGTAGATTTGCCATGCCCGACCGGACCAGTAAACAGAACCAAGCCTTGTTTGTGCTCCGTAAAAGTTCTAAGAACTGGTGGTAGACCTAGCTCTTCTAGAGAACGAATTTTATTGGGAATAGTTCTAAGGGCCACACCAATCTTAGACTGCTCCACATATACATTCACCCTAAACCTAACATTATCTTTGAACGAATAAGACAAGTCTAAATCTTGCTGGGATTTGAATAGCTCTCGTTGACGCTCGTTCATCATCACGTTAGCCATATCTGTGATAGACTCTTCAGACAAAACTTGATAGTTATCCAGTCTAATAAGTTTACTATCCACACGAATAACCGGAGGCTCGCCCACCTTTAAGTGCAAGTCCGAAGCATTGCGTTCCACTACCACAGACAGTAACTTATCCAATTCTAGCTCACTAGATTTATACATAAGATTTTAAATAAACTCTACTAACAATATTGTAACAAGTAACTATGAAATATCCAATTATTTTAAAAAGTTATTCAGGCTATTAGTTAACTCAGTAAGGGTTTGGAGCAAAGACAATGTGCGTCTATTTATATGTCCCACCAATTCCATACCTAAAAAATCCTGGTGAGAAAAACCAACTGAATCTAGGACGAACAGTGGTTTTAGAGACCCCATGCCTGACAGCATCTTTATAACTCCCGCCCGCTCTATATGGTTATCTGGCAAGGAAGCGACCAAACAAAAACTATCTACCGATAACACTGGTTTGCCCTTACGTTTGTCCAGCGCCTCCACTACATAGCCAGCCTGCTCTAGATAATGAACATACAAAGCCTGTCTATGTGAACTATAATCCAAGATATGTACTTTGGGTTTTTGCATGAGCTTCGGCGCTACTCTTTAGATACCCTTACCACTTCCTCTAAAGTTGTTTCACCTCGTAATACTTTAATTATACCATCTTGACGCATAGAAATCATGCCCAATTTGGTAGCGACTTCCAAGATTTGTTGGTTTGGCTTTTTAGCCAAAATCAAATCTTGTATCTCTGGAGTCATTGGTAGCACCTCAAAGATACCCATACGCCCACGGTAGCCTGTTTTTTCACACTTATCGCACCCCTCACCCTTGTAGTATTCCTTAAAGTCTACATTTACACCTTCAAAATACACTTCTGGCACGCCTGCCAGCTCTGCTTTGAGTTGTTTTGAGACAGGTTCTGGCATGGGCATGGCTTTTCTACAATCCATACATATTTTTCTAACTAGCCTTTGAGCCGCCACTACATTTACAGAAGCGGTAAGCAAGAAAGGTTCAATCTCCATATCCATGAGCCGTGGCATCGCCCCAATAGCGTTATTGGTATGCAAAGTACTAAACACCAAATGCCCAGTAAGTGCTGCCTGTACTGCCAGTTCAGCTGTTTCTTTATCTCTTACCTCTCCCACCATAATCACATTAGGGTCTTGACGCAAAATACTCCTGAGCCCCGCTGCAAACGTAAGTCCTATATCTGGATTTATTTGACTCTGATTTACGCCCTCAATAAAATACTCTACCGGATCTTCCAAGGTAATAATATTTACCGACATGGTGTTAATCATGGAAAGAATAGAGTATAGGGTGGTAGATTTTCCACTCCCAGTTGGCCCTGTAATCAAAAATATACCATGCGTTTTCTTTATATTTTCCAACACCCACTCTAAGGCCTTACCTCTTACCCCAAGATCTTCCAAAGTAGGCACTTTGCCAGACTTATCCAAAATACGCATCACTACTTTTTCCCCATAAATAAGTGGCAAAATAGATACACGCAAGTCCACTGACTTTCCAGCTACTTCTACGTGGAAACGGCCATCTTGTGGCAACCTGGACTCATCAATCTTTAAGTTGGTTAGAATTTTAAGTCTTGAGATAATTGCTGGATGTACGTGCTTAGGCAACATGAGGGAGGTGTGCAGTATTCCATCTATCCTGTACCTTACCCGCACATCTGTGTCAGATGGCTCAATGTGTATATCTGAAGCCTTAGCTTCAATGGCATTAGACAATATGACATCTACAATCCGGATAATAGGAGCGCCTTCAATATTTTCGGTGGTTGTAACTTTTGGTTTAGCAACTACTTCTTTATCTCGCTGAGTTTTAAAATCTTGCAAAGCTTGACCGACTACACTGGTTAGATTCTTTCGCTTGCCAAGCACCACGTCCACCGAAGTCCTAGAAGCTACATAGAGCTGGACTTGGACTCCCTGTTTTTGGCCAACAAACTCCAGGGCTTGTAATGCCTGCAAGTCGGTTGGATCTGTTAACGCAACCTGAAGGATATTATTTTTAAAACTAAACGGAGCAAAGTTATAAAAAACTATAGACTCCTTTGGTATAAGTGCTGAGGCTTCCTGTGGCATGGAGCTTTTACGCAAATCTACGTACGGCAAACCAAAAAATGTTGCCTTAGCCTGAGTCAAATCTTCCTCGTCTATAATCTTTTGGACTATTAGCCACTCATCTATTTTAAATGCATGGCCCAATTTCTTTTCCTCTGCTTCTAAACGTTCAAAAACGGGCTGTTGAATAAGCCCGTGTGTCTTTAAGTATTCCTCAAATGTTTGTGTCTGCTTAACTGTAGACGAACTGTTTGTTGCCATAATACAAATTGTCGTAAGTAGCTATTGTATACGCTGGCCACGCTG
>JAHFJI010000031.1 GCA_023245955.1 Candidatus Doudnabacteria bacterium
GTTAATAGATGGCAATGCGCTGGTACACCGTGGGTACCACGCAGTGCCCGGGTTAACGGTGAGTAAGACAAACGAGCCCGTGGGGGCAGTTGACGGATTTTTATCTATTTTACTACGCGCCATTCGCGACCTTAAACCTACCCACATTGCGTGTACCTTTGACCTGGCTGGCCCAACTTTTAGACACGACCAGTATGCAGAATATAAGGCAACTCGCGTTAAGGGCGATCCGGAATTGTATGCGCAGTTTCCTCGTGTGAAAGAGGTTGTTAGGGCTTTGAACATTCCAATTTTTGAGAAAGAAGGTTTTGAGGCGGACGATGTTTTAGGAACATTGGCTCATGAACTTTGTAAGTCTAATAGCTACAATTGCGATGTAATGATAGTTACTGGTGATATGGACACCTTGCAGCTAGTAAATAAGTGCGTCAAAATTTATACCCTAAGAAAGGGTATTGGTGATGTAGCTGTGTACGACGAAGATGCTATCGTTACTCGCTTTGGGCTTACTGCTAGCCAGATGGTAGATTATAAAGCGCTCCGCGGTGACCCATCGGACAATATAAAAGGTGTTCGTGGTATAGGCGAGAAAGGTGCCATAGATTTGCTTAAAGAATTTGGAAGTATAGAGAACCTTTATGCTGGAATCAAGAATCAAGAATCAAGAATCAAGGAGAAGATTAAACCAAGAATTTTAGGATTACTCAAAGACCAGGAAGAATCGGCTAGGCAGTCGTATATGCTGGCGACGATTATTACCAATGTGCCTCTGGAAGTGGATATACCCGCTTACGAGTTTTCTGCTCGGGATCTTGCTACTACTACCGACCTATTTAAAACTTTTGAGTTTAAAAGTTTAGTAGATAAGTTACCAAAAGGGTACGTCTCCCCCTCCTCTGTCATTCCCGCGCAGGCGGGAATCCAGGTTGGTAAAAAGATGGATTCCGGTCTTCCCTCGCAAAGCCTCGTGGAAACCGGAATGACAAAACCATCCATTGGCCAACAAGATTACCAACTTATAGACACAAAAGAGAAGCTAGATACATTGACTACTAAGTTGGAAAAGCAAAAGGTAGTTGCGCTTGATACCGAAAGCACCTCTCTAAACATTATGGAGGCCGAACTAGTTGGTGTGTCTGTTTGCTTTAAGGCAGGAGAAGCTTATTATATTCCTGCAAAACTTGTAATTCCTAATAAGGAATTCATCAAAATATTAGAAAGTGATATAAAAAAAATTGGGCACAACATAAAGTATGATCAGCATATACTACAGAATGCTGGCATTCAGTTAGGCGGGATATATTTTGACACCATGATAGCGTCATATCTGCTTAACGCGGGTACCAGACAGCACGGCTTAGACGCGCTCGCATTTAACGAACTGGGCTACCAAATGCAGCCTATAGAAGAACTAATCGGTAAAGGGAAGACTCAAATTACCATGGACCAAGTTCCGGTAGAAAAGGTTTCCTGGTATGCGGCAGAAGATGCAGATATTACCTACCGTTTATACGAGTTATTTAGCCCAAGACTTAAAACAGATGGGCTGCAGTCTATTTTTAGCGATATTGAAGTGCCTTTGGTTTCAGTACTTGCACGCATGGAGCGGGAGGGTATTTTGCTCGATGTGCCGTTTATAAAGAAATTGTCGCAAGAGGCGGAAAAAACTATTTACAGTCTCACTAAGAACATACACAAATTGGCGGAAGAAGAGTTTAATATAAACTCGCCTACGCAACTGCGGGAAATTTTGTTTACCAAACTAGGACTCAAAGCAGAATTTGCCAAAAAAACGAAAACCGGCTTCTCTACCGCGGCAGGCGAACTTGAAAAGTTACTTGGCCAACATCCCATAGTAGAGAAAATCATGCAATATAGGGAACTAACTAAGTTACAGAATACTTATTTATTGGCCTTGCCGGAAATAGTAAATACTACTACCAAGCGCATTCACACGAGTTACAACCAAACTATAGCCGCAACTGGCCGCCTTAGCTCGGTTGATCCAAACCTACAGAATATACCAGTAAAGGGTGATGGTATGGGTAGTGAGATTCGCAAAGCTTTTGTGCCGCAAAAAGGCTACAAGCTGGTTAGTTTGGACTATTCGCAAATGGAACTGCGTATAGTAGCGCATCTTTCGCAGGATAAAACCATGATGGATGTGTTTGAGCGCGGGGGTGACGTACACACGACTACTGCTATGGGGTTATTTAACGTTCCTGAGGAAGCAGTAACCAAAGACATGCGCCGCCATGCGAAAACGGTAAATTTTGGTATTTTGTACGGCTTGTCTGCTTTTGGTCTGTCTTACCGCATACATGAATTAGCGCACCTAGATGCAAAAGAGTACATAGAAAAATATTTCCAAACCTACCCGGGAGTAAAGGCGTATATAGATGGAGTTAAAAAAGAAGTAAATGCGAACGCAGAAGTGCGGAACCAGCTTGGTCGTTGCCGTAAGTTTCCTGAAGTAAAGTCTGGTCAATTCTTTATTCGCCAAGCAGCTGAACGCGCCGCCATAAACTTCCCTATACAATCTCTCCAGGCCGATGTCATTAAAATCGCAATGATTAACATCTATCAGGTACTACAACCTACAACCTACCCTTCGGCCCAGAGTTCAGGGTCGAGGGACAACCTACAACCTGACTGCCGTATGTTGTTGCAAGTACACGACGAACTCGTGTTTGAGGTAACAGAAGACAAGGTAGAGCACTATACCAGCCTCATTCGCTCCCTCATGGAAAGCGCCATAAAACTCTCTGTGCCGGTAGTCGTAGACGCCAAAGCAGGCGACAACTGGGGCGATATGGAGAAAATTTAAAACTGTAAAGAAAAACGGAGTTCCAAATGACTCTGTTTTTAGGTTACTGCTTGTGGAAAACCCATTTGACAATAGGTGGACGTGCGTATACTATAATGGTATAAATTATCAAGTACAAGTATGTCTGAAACAAAAAAGCAAAATACTAGCGAAGTTACCATTTATAAAGACACCGAAGGACCAGCGGTAGAGGTTAGTTTTGAGGGGGATACAGTTTGGCTGTCGCAAGCGCAGATGGCTCTTTTATTCCAAAAAGATGTGAAAACGGTTTCAGAGCATATTGCCAATATTTATAAGGAAAAAGAGTTAGAACAGGAAAAAACTTTGCTTAAGAAAGCCAATTCTGGTTTTTCCGGAATTGCCTCAAATAAGCGACTTTTTTACTACAACCTAGACGTTATTATTTCAGTTGGCTATCGGGTAAAGTCTAAACGTGGTACGCAGTTTCGTATTTGGGCTACACAACGGTTACGTGACTATTTACTCAAAGGCTTTGTGATAAACCAAGAGCGCCTTAAAGAGCAATCTCAGGCCAAGCTAAAAGAGCTGGAGGGAGCAGTCAAGTTGCTTCAAGGTGCGGTTGAGTCTCATCGGTTAGACGGTTATGAAAAAGAATTATTAAATATAATTACCGACTACACTGCTACGTGGGTTCTACTAAACAAGTACGACCATGATGAGCTAGAAATAGAAAATGTTACCAAAAAAATTATTTACACGCTGGACTACGAGCGTGTTACTAAGTCTATTGTACAGTTTAAGAAGCGTCTATTGGAAAAAGGGGAAGCATCTAATATTTTTGGCACCGAGTCTGGTAACAAGTTACAAGCCTTGCTGGGAAATATAGAGCAAACCTGGGACGGCAAACCGCTTTACGCGAGTCTGGAGGAAAAAGCTGCGCATCTTTTATACTTTGCTATAAAAGATCATCCATTTGTGGATGGTAATAAACGCATTGGCTCGCTTTTGTTCTTACTTTACTTAATAGAAAACCATACACTCTATAATAAAAAGGGTGAGCGTAAGCTAAACGATAACGCGCTAGTAGCTCTAGCGCTTCTAATTGCCGAAAGTAAGCCAGACCACAAAGAGGTTATGGTTAAGTTGGTGATTAATATCATCAATAAAAAATAATTACGCCATGGCGTAATTATTTTTTTACTTTAGTTTAGAAAGAGCCAAAACCAGAACTGTCGTAACCAAATATGTTGCCATCTTTTTCTAGGGTTTCCGCAAAGAGTTGGTACAGCAAATTCATATTTGCTACACCTTTTGTGCAAGAAGGAAAACCGTTGCCGGTGGCTGCACAGCCCTGGCCTATTACATATGGAGCATTGTAGCCATATACGTAGTAAGGAGGGCCGTCAGATTTACATTTTGTACCACAAGGGTCTCCTTTAATGTTTGAGGCATAGGCGCTTAATTGACTCTTAAACGCATCCCAACTTACTGGGTCGTAGTCGTAGGCAGTGCAATTGCCTCCAGTACCGGCTCCGGTTATGCCAGCGTTGGCACTGCATGGATTTGTGGTGTATAAGTATGGTGCGTGACCGTTGTCTTGGATATACAGCTGTATGGCGGTGTTTATTTGTTTTATATCTGCTTTTCTTTTTGTGTCCCTCGCGCTTTTTCTGGCGTTATTGAAATAAACCAGAGTTATGCTAGATAGTAAGCCTATTATAGCTATTACTACTAGTAGCTCTATTAATGTGAAACCACTGCGCTTATAATTTATTTTTAGTTTCATAGGGACTATAGAGGATGTTCTCTAATATGTAAGCGATAGCCTACATAGCAAAGGATAGGTTGCAATAAAATAGATAAGACCATTGCTAGTATTATAGAAGGTACTCGGACTATATCTAATATAAAATATAACACACCAAGAGTAACCACGGAATCCGCATGATCTATAATTGGTGCAAATTGACCTTGTGGAATATGGAGTCTTCTTTTTATAAAGCTTCCAAGGGCATGGCCGAAGTATACCGCAGTTCCTCCAAGCATACTACTGTGTAGCCCGAGCACATTTAAACATTTGCTTAAGGCTAATCCGCTAATTAAGGCAATGAGCAGGCCTAGTAGAGTAGTAGACTTTCCAAGGATACGGTCTTTGCCTAAAGACCTATGAAAATCCAATGGTTGGTCTAACTTGGCTAGTTGCGGCCATTTTCTTTTACAATAACCAAACAAGTTTAAGACGGTGTTGATGCTCCATGAGGTGGCTAACAATAAGCCGGTTTCTGCTATCTTAGTCATATACTGGAGTTTCCATGTTAGTTAAGATAAACGTATCTTGTCCAGTTTGTTTTAATGTTTCGTGGATAATATTTAGAGGTCTCGGATAGCAAGCCGGTATTGTTACGGAAATGTTGTAGACTAACCAGTCATGGACCACAGATGTGTTTACACTACTAATCTTTATCCCACTTTGGTATTGGTCTGTCTGTGTAAGCGTTTGTTTAGACAAAAGCTCAAATGTATATTTAGATGGTTTACCTGTAGGGAAGCATTGTTGCCATGTTGTCAAAACCGGTACCAGGTTACTTAGCAGATGATGTTCCGTTATTATTTGCTGGAAATTTGTTGTATTGGGGCTTGTGAATTTGTATATGGAGAGTTGTCCAACCTTGGTAGCTAGTTCGTAGCTAGGGTTGGTTATAGGCTTATAGCTAGATACATAAGCTGTGTCTTGTGGACTAAGCCTTGTTTTCTCGTAATGAAGTATACTCAAATCTCGTCCAATTAGGGGTATCAGTATTAACCCAGACAAGACGCATAATAACCAGTGCAATCTGGCAACTCTTGGATTTACAAGCCAATATAATCCAGTGGAGTATAATGTGGTAAGTCCTAGGGTTTGGGTAATATATCTTACCATTGTGTTTGTATCGTGATATGGGTTAAGTGCAATCAATATTACGCCTATTACAGCACTAGAAACCCCGGCCATAAAGAGTATTTGCACTGCTTTATGGCGTATGTTGTAGATTAACAATATAACTAGCGCTCCAGAAGCAATAGCCTCGCTGTTTAGTATGCCTCCGTCCAGAACATTTTTAATTACGCTAAAACTAGATACGGTATAAAGTATTATATAAAGCCATGGGTAAGTTGGGTGCTTGCTGTATTGTCTAGTGGCCAGTAGCCAAAAACCTAAAGATGTAAACAAAAACAGAAGGCCTGCACATAGATATATGACTGGATGTACGAACTGTAAGAACGGTATTCCTATGTCTATGTTTTCGGCCTGAGTTTGGTTTAAGGATTGGGCTATAGCGCCAACTATGCCTTTGAGTACATGGTTGTGAGTGAGAGTACTACTAGATAGCTCGCTGCCACTAAAGAATATATAATCGCCAAACAAGTTAGCTCGGATTTTAAATAGAATAAATAAAAAAATAGCCAGGCCGGATATATATAGCGTAACTGTTGCAGTAATAACTGCTCTGGTGAGCCAGGGGCTTGAGATGGGTTTAGAACCTTTGTAAATGCAGAGTAAACTTATGGCTAATAAATATGAGAAGAAAGCCCATGCTTTCACAGTGCTACGCCCGCCAGCAAACACGTTTACAAATATATGTAGTAGCTCGCTTATGCTACCTACATACCAGACTGCGAAAGAAAGAATAGCTATAAGCACAAGGCTATATATTGGTTTTCTATATATTTTCATTGTGTTTCTATTATATCAGAGCAACTGGTCTTGCACGGGTTCCGTGGTTTAGTTAGAATGAATAATATTAATAAGCAATAATTAATCTAGTAATTAGTGGTTAGTAATAAGTAATTAGATAATACTTGCCTAATTATCTGTCTCCTTATTACTCCTTACTATTTACTAAATACTAACTTTATGACCGAACGAGAATTTTTTGTGTTTACCATAGCAGATGAAGCCCCTCGCTTTGAGCGGCTACTCGCTGCGGTTCCACTAGCCCACGCAAATTATAAGCCAGATGCAAAGTCTAAGACGGCCATGGAGCTGTCTGCTAACATGGTGGGCGAAGCTGGTACAGTCATTAAGACTATCTTAACTACCGGGAAGATAGATTTTAGCACGGTCTCTGCACCAAGCTTTGCGAGTCCCGCAGAAGCAGGCAGTGCCATTATGCAAATGCTCCAAGAGGTTAAGGCTTTAGCAGAACAAACTTCTGAAGAAGTTTGGGATAGTGAAGCTGTGGCTGGAATGGGTGAAAAGATGGACTGGAAGAGTACTCGCGGCAAGATGGCCTGGAGTATGCTCCTGGACTTAATCCACCATCGTGGTCAGCTTTCTACCTACATACGCCCCATGGGTGGCAAAGTCCCATCCATCTACGGTCCTTCTGCGGACAGTGGAGAATAGCTTGTAGTAAACTTTTTGCAGTTGTAGTATTATAGGGTTATAAATATTCATCATTAAATAAAAAACTATGGCAGACGAAGAAATGGGCCAAGAAGCCGCTGTAACGCACAACTGCACTAGTTGTGAGCATGACAACATGGGTGCTTGCAAAGTCGCAGGTTGTGATTGCTGCTGCCAAGAATAATGGCTAGCAAATAAAAATCCTCCCGCCATGGCGGGAGGATTTTTATTATGCTTTTTTAAGCTTGTTTATTGCTCTGGCAAGTCTGCTCTTCTTGCGATTAGCAGTGTTCTTGTGAATAACTTTCTTCTTTGCTGCTTTGTCTAGAGTGGCATAAGCCGAAGTTAGAGCTTTTAGAGCTTCTTCGGAGTTCTTGGCCTCTACAGCTTGCTTGACTGTTTTAATGGCAGTCTTAAACTTGTCTTTGGTGCGGAGGTTGTAAACGTGCTTTCTGCTACTTCCTCTCATGGCCTTTGCGGCCGATTTGGTATTTGGCATAACTAGTAGTTAGTAAATAGTAATTAGTAATTAGAAAACGACTGAAACCTTTGACACGGTTAACCTATTGTACCGAAAACTCCATAAAAAAACAAGGCCAACGGGTTTTAATCGTTAGCCCTACAGTGTTTCAACAAGGAATAAAAAGCCTTGTTCAGAACGAGAACGTTCTGGCAAATCTCAGCTCTTTCCCGCCGGGGCCAAACCGCTCGCTTATGGTCCAACTACCCAATTTGTCGAGGTTGAGCCTTGCCATTGGCCCGGCCTTCTGATTCCACTTGCCGTCCTGTAGGAAGAATCCTATGGAGACGCCAATATCCAGTTTCTTAGTCGTCTCGGCCGTGGTGTCCCACGAGTCTATCACTAAGTATTGGTGCACTTCACCCTTGATTGGAATGAACCAACCAAGGAAGGCGGTGGTCTTGACTCGTCCTTTCTGCAGGGACGGGATAAGTAACGCCGGCATGACCCCAAATTGTCCATGGCTCCCCACAATGCCGTAAATTAGGGTGTTCATGGTGCCCGCATTACCAAGCTTGAAGGTCCTGCCAACTCCGGCAAAACCTTGGTCCTGTCCACCAGTACGGATGTAGTACAGGTCAACCACAGTCTTTTCACCGATGGTTTTTGTGTACTCACCGAACTGGTAGAGACTACTGCCCCGAACCTCTACGTAGTTTTTTGGTTCTGACTTTTGGTCTTGGCCAATAACTGTAGCCGTGGCCATGATTGTGAGCATGATGATTGCGAATAGTTTGTGCATTGTTCCCTCCTAAGGAATTTTTGAATTTAACTACAATCTTCAGCAAACCACGCGAGTAGTGATGCGCCGGAGAAAGCCTCCCATTTTAGCAAATAATGAGAGGTATTGAACTATTATTATTTCACATCAAAGATATCTAACCCCTCGGCTGCGTTACTGGCGTCGTTAAACAAATCTTTGGGAAAATCGGCCGGGTAGTCGGTTTCTTTGTCTATTCGCGCGTAGCTAAAGTGGTATTTGTTGTTGTCACCCAGAGCATGGCTTACTGCGTGGCAGTCACCCCACCAAGTACCCTCTTTAAGCAGGCGTTCACCACAGAACTTAACAATTTTTTCTACGTCTGCTTTTGGTGTTGACTGAATTTCCAGCACTGGGGCGTAAAACTTACCCGCCTTGTTCCAGTTCGGGTCGTGCGTAGGCATCATTATAAAGTTTTTCATTACCACAAAGCCCTTAAAACTTGGAGGGAGGGTGATTGTATAACCGTATTGAGCGTTGGTGTATACAATTGGTTTTTGCGTATGGTTTTGCTTAAAGATGGTCAATCCGCTGGCAATTAACGCTGCCGCTAACAAAAGTATTGCTATTCGTAATTTCATAGTTATTGTTTACTTATAAATCTTCAGAATACCAAAGACTTGATATTCTAGAGAAAATTCCCGTCTATTGTAACCCGACGGGAGAGGGTTTGTTGTTGGCTAACAAGTCATATCCACGCACTTGGCGGGGACGAAGTCGAGCGCAAAGCCAGCACTTGAGAGAAGAACCACATAGGTTTCGTGGTTCCACTCAAACGTCGCACCCTGCCCACTTGGATACACCAAGTCTGCAGGCATAGGCAACACTCCGCTCCCAGGTTCCACCGCTCTGTCGGGATACTGAAAGATGAAGCTGGGAATGCAGTAGTGAGCGCAGGCCTCAACCACGTCGCGGTCGCCACTGCTGTCACGGTAGTTCAGAATCAGACTCCAAGGAATGGGACCTTGGGTCTGCTCTTCCGTTAAAAACAGGTGGCCAATACCGGCGGCAACAGACTGGCCGAGTTCGCTCTCTAAGTTGAGAGCGACGAGGCCAAGAGCCAGTTGTGGGCATTGATGAGCGATGACACAGATAGCTTGCCAATTAAAGAACTTGTTCATGATCTCCTCCGTACTTTGTGAAATTAAAATTTTCGGTTTTGGTGCGAGGCTCTATGCATCTAGGCTCGCATGTGGAACCGAAAAGTGGAGGGGTTGTTTGTTTTGTTAGTCGCAGTATGCCATATATTTTAATAGTAGTCAATAGTTATGACTTAGTAAGTAGTATAAATAACTTTCAAATAAAGCATATATTAGCTATATATTTTATTTGTCATAAATGTTGACATTATTAAGCAATTAAGGTACCTTAAATTAAGATGTTATTAAGTTTGACAAATTTGTAAATAAAGTATAATATACTTCCGTAAGGTGTTAAAATTCACATCATTCAGAAGTGTATGCAATATATAGAATTTAGGCAAAAAATAAACGGTTTTACTGTATTTGGACTGCCAGACATACGAAAGATACAGCCCGACTTTGACCGGCGGCGCTTGAACGAATGGCAAGACAAGGGTTATATTCAGAAACTGCGCCGTGGGTACTATATGTTTGCGGACACAGCTTTAAGTGAGCAAACCTTATTTCTTATTGCCAATAAGTTGTATTCACCGTCTTATGTGTCTTTTGAAATGGCGTTGTCGCGCTACAGTTTGATTCCAGAGGGGGTTTACACGGTAACTTCTGCGAGTAGCAAAAAGAAAGTGGATTTTACAACGCCTGTGAGCCACTTTAGCTACAGGCAACTGAAGCCAAAGCTTATGTTTGGATACCATTTGGAAAAGTTTGGCAACCAAAATTATAAGATGGCTGATATAGAAAAGGCGGTTTTGGACTACTTATATCTTAACCCTACCAGTACCCAACAGGTGGACTTATCAGAGTGGCGGTTTAACAAGGAAGAGTTTTTAGCGCGGGTAAATATGGATAAGTTTAAAATGTACGCGAAGGCATTTGGTAGTCAAAGTTTGGAACAGCGAGCTAAACAGTTTTTAAAGTTTATTAATCACCCTAATTAATATGCTTACACTACAACAAATAGAACAACAGTATCCCCAAAACCTTCGAACTTTTAAGGGTTCATTGTTTCGGGAATATTTACAATACAAGATATTGGAAATTATATTCGCCACAGAGTACGCCCCAAAACTTGTGTTTATTGGCGGTACGGCTTTAAGGATTGCATATGATAACAGCCGTTTTTCGGAAGATATAGATTTTGATAATTTCGGTTTAACCGACGAAGAATTCAAAAAACTAGGAGCCAAAGTACAAACTGGTCTTGAGTCGGAGGGGTTTAAAGTCGAAATTGGCTTTGCCGGACGGGGCTCTTACCGTTGCAATGTTCGTTTTCCCGAATTGCTTTTTGACAGTGGACTTTCCGACCACAAGGAAGAGAAGATACTTATTCAGATAGATACTCTGGCGCAGGGGTTTAGCTATGTGCCAGAGCGAAAGATATTAAACAAGTTTGAGGTATTTACCGAAATTTTTACTGTCTCACCAGACTTATTGCTAGCTCAAAAAATACATGCTGCATTTACTCGCAAACGGGCAAAGGGGCGGGATTTTTATGACATTGTTTTTTTGCTTTCTTTTGCCAAGCCAAATTATAAGTTTTTAGAACAGAAATTCAGCATTAGCAACGGGGAAATGTTGAGAGAAAGGCTGACTGAGTTGTCATCCCTACTAGATTTTATAGAGTTGGCTAGCGATTTTGAGCCATTCCTTTTTAATTCAAAAGATAAAAAGAGAGTGGAATTATTTCCGGAATTTATTAAACAAGCGAAGTTATAAATTATGGAACTTATCGATGTCCTTAATAAGATTGGGTTAAGTGGC
>JAHFJI010000032.1 GCA_023245955.1 Candidatus Doudnabacteria bacterium
ATACTCTTTAGCCTGTGCATTATATGTCGCACGCCTATGATTACGCATCACCCTAAGCATGTCTTCTTTGTTGGCCTCATAGCGTTCAAAAGTACCCAAGTGTTCGGCCATTTCACTGCTAGTGGCATACGACTGGCCTGTCATAATAGCCGAAATACTTCCAGCAATACTCCTCGCTCCATCTGAGTCATAAGCTATACCCATGGTCATAAGTATGGTACCCAGGTTGGCATAGCCCAAGCCAAGTGTCCGGAAAATATAAGACAACTGGGCAATCTCCTTACTTGGAAACTGTGCCATGAGCACCGAAATCTCTAGCGTAATCGTCCAAAGTCTGGTTGCATGCTTAAAGCTATCTACATCAAACACCTCTGTCTCGGAATTGTAGAAATACGCAAGATTAATAGAGGCTAAATTGCAAGCCGTATTGTCCAAAAACATGTACTCGCTGCATGGGTTACTTGCATTAATGCGCCCATCCTGCGGACACGTATGCCACTCGTTTATAGTAGTATCAAACTGGAGTCCTGGGTCTGCACAGGCCCAAGCCGCATAACCAATTTGGTTCCAGAGACTCTTGGCTTTAATTGTTCTGGCAGTTTCTTTGTTTAGTCGCCATTTTAGGTCCCAGTTGCGATCGTGCCCTACTGCTTCCATAAACTCGTTAGTTACCCGAATAGAGTTGTTAGAATTTTGACCTGAGACAGTGTTATACGCTTCACCCTCAAAGTGGGTATTAAAGGTAGGAAAGTCTAACTTATCGTAACCTTGGTCCACCAAAGCAAGTGCACGCACTATATAGTTCATGGGTACTTGCCTTGCAAGCGCTTCCTTCACAAGTCTCCGAAGAGGTTTACTTGTGTGATAGTCAGTGGTTTTTTCTGTTGTAGCCAACTGCATAATATCGTTCAAGTACTTGGAATTAACTATGCTACCACTTACAAGATCTGCTACTTTTTGCTCTTCCTGAACTTTCCAGTTCACAAATTCTTCCACGTCTGGATGGTCAGCGTCCACTACTACCATTTTGGCCGCACGCCTAGTTGTACCACCAGACTGAATAGCACCTGCACTTCGGTCAAAGATCCTAAGCCAAGACATCATACCACTAGTTTTACCACCGCCTGAGAGCCCTTCACCCCGAGCCCGAAGATTTGAAAAATTACTACCCGTGCCGGACCCATATTTAAATAGTCTGGCCTCCCGAGTAAGTGCGTCAAAAATACCACCTGGGTTTACAAGATCATCATTTACTTTTTGAATAAAGCAGGCATGAGGCTGAGGGTGTGTGTAAGCATCTTCCGAAACTTTTAATACTCCGGTTTCTGGGTCTACATAATGGTGGCCCTGAGGGCTACCGGTAATGCCATACGCCCAGTTGAGTCCAGTGTTAAACCACTGCGGACTATTTGGAGCAGCCATTTGATGAATAAGCATGTGTTCCATCTCATCCTGGTAATTTTGAGCATCTTCGGAAGAAGCAAAATACCCATACTTTTCAGCCCAATGCCTCCAGGTACCCGCAAGTCTCCTCACCACCTGCCTACTGCTACTCTCACTCCCAGTTACAGGCTTACCCTCTGCATCCACTTCCGGACTACCATCGGCTTTAATCTTGGGCACACCAGCCTTTCTAAAATATTTCTGAGCCAAAATGTCAGTTGCTACCTGGCTCCAAAACTTAGGCACTTCTACATCTTTTATCTCTTTTACCACTGAACCATCAGAGTTTCTAATAACTGAGTTTCGTTTCTCGTAACTCACCTCCGACAAGGGATCTACTCCAGCTTTTGTGTACCGTCTAGGTATTTTTAGACCCTTATATTTTTTATCTATTTTGACTTTGGAAACAGCCTCTGACTCAGCTACGTTTGTTGTAGAAGTTGCGGACATAAATTTTGAATAATAATTGTTTAGTTTATTTTTTAGTTATTATTATTTGAGACTATTATTACCACCACTCACATGTGTCATTGCGAGGAGGCTTTGCGACGTGGCAATCTAAGTTAAATTGTTACATGACTTCACGGTTTCATTGTTAAAACTAAAGTAGAGAAGTTAGTGTTATCTTGTAACAATGAAGCAATAGAACAATATAGCATATGTAAGAGATTACTTCCTCGCAATGACAAATGGGCTACTTAATAAATCTCATATGATAATCATTTACAGTCTACTCAATTCTTGCTTAAAATCTTCAATATCTGCAAACTGCCGGTACACTGCAGCAAAACGAATATAGGCCGGCTTACTTACTTGCTTCATGCGCCTCATTACTATCTCGCCAATATCAGAACTAGGGATCTCGCTCTGTATAGCTTTTTTTTGGATATCTTGTTCTATACCAGAGATGATTTTGCGAATAGTCTCGTCTGTGTGGGGAAGTTTCCAAAAAGACTGCCTAACACCTCGTTCTATCTTTTCCCTGGCATAGGGCTCTCTTTCCCCGCCCCTTTTAATAACGCTTAAGTCCAGAATTTCCACCTGCTCATAGGTAGAAAACCTAAAGCCACAAGCCTCACACTCCCGGCGCCGGCGTATGGCATCTTCTTCTTCCACCGGCCTAGAGTCCACCACCTTAGTTTCATCTTTCAAGCACTTAGGACATTTCATAAGAAGACAGTTACCGATGCGAAACTACGAACTGAGCGAATCTACGAATAGTCTACCAACCTACTAATGCTAATTGAATTATTTGTAGTCCATTCGTAGATTCGCATGGATTCGTAGTTTCGCATCGCTTTTAATCAAAAATAGCGATAACAAGCAACTCTTCCCACCTACCGACCGGAGCAGATTGTACACTACATGTTGTGTTTCAAGTACGACCTCCACTACCATATGTAGTATATACTAGTCGCTAGTGCAGTTATAGAAAAAATATTTGGCGTGTCTTTGAGGAGCAGAAAATGTTATCCACAATTAAAAAAGTCACTCTACTAAAATAGAGTGAGCGGGTTAATAATCTTTGGTCAGAAAACACCAGTTGCAGAGCAACTGGTGTTTGACCGAGGATAAAAGATTAAAGACTAAGAATTAAGAAGGTGCGTTTCGTACCTTATTTCATTTTCCGTCTTATAAACGCGGGGATATCTAACTCGTCGTCTGCATCGTTGCCTGTAGAGCCAGCTTCACTAATAGGCGTAAATTGTGGCCTACGAGGTTCAGGCTTTTCCGGGACAATCACAGGGACAACCGGAACCGGAATCTGTGATGCCACAAAACTCTTCCGCTCTTCTGGAACTTGAGTCGGGTTACTAAAGCCAGTGAGTGGACGTACATTCTTTTCATCAAAACCAGTAGCAATCACAGTAACTCTTACTTCATCGCCCAAGTCCTCATCTATAACAGCACCGAACTTTACCAAAGCTTCTGGATCTATGCTCTTGGTAATAGCACGGGCTGCCTCATCAATTTCAAACATACCCAGGTTAGGACCACCGGTGATATTAAACAACACGCCTTTAGCGCCATCAATAGAAAGCTCAAGCAATGGAGAGTTTACAGCCATGCGAGCAGCCTCTTGTGCACGATTCTCACCACTAGCCGCACCTATACCCATAAGAGCCGTGCCGGCATCTTGCATAATACTTCTTACATCTGCAAAATCTGCGTTCACTACACCATGACTAGTAATAAGGTCAGAAATGCCAGCAATACCCTGCCTTAGGATATCGTCTACTGTTCTAAAAGAGTCTATGAGGGAAGTTTTCTTGTCTATAATCTGCAAAATTCTATCGTTGTGTATGGAAATGATGGCATCTACTTTATCTTTCAAATTTGCGTAACCCATTTCAGCCACTTCTTTACGCTTCAGACCTTCAAACGTAAATGGCTTAGTAACCACCGCCACGGTTAAAATGCCTCGATTCTTAGCCAGCTCAGCAACAATAGGAGCAGCTCCCGTGCCCGTGCCACCGCCGAGTCCACATGTAATAAACACCATATCTGCGTTGGCGATCACCTCTTCGATTTCTTCGGCAGATTCTTCTGCCGCTTGCCTGCCTACATCTGGGTTCATACCGGAACCAAGACCCTTGGTAATAGTTTTACCAATATGGACCTTTTTATCAGCCGCATTGTTGTGCAGAGCCTGTGCGTCAGTATTTATAGCAATAAACTCCACACCGCGAATCCCTAGCTGAATCATGCGGTTAATAGCGTTAGTACCACCACCCCCTAGTCCTAACACTTTTATTCTAGCGAATGTCTCAATCTTGGGCTTAACTTCCATAGTTTTCTTCATAAGACTACAACTACAAATCTTTGTAACTCCCCAAATCGTACCATAAATTAACAAAATCGCATATGCCTACATAGGTAAAGTTATCTAACATTCCATATATTATGGCAAAAATGAAGAAAACCACCCCTTAAGTTTCTTGACATTTGGGTTCTGAAGTAGGCTATTAGCGCTAAAGCCAGAACTACTTGCCACTGCTCCATGCGATACGGCCCAAAGAATGAGTCCACAAACTGCAGAAAAAGCTGGATCCTCCACCTTATCTATAATTGTTCTAAGACCTTGCACCTGGCCAAGTTGTGCTGGAAGACGCAAGCGTTCTTTGGCGAACTCCACTATACCAGGCATGTTACTAGTACCACCGGTTAATATTACCCCTGCAGGCAATTTACCGTCTTTGCCTATGGTCTTGAGTTCTTTATGAACATAATCAAAAATTTCCTCCAGCCTAGCCTCAATAATATCTATGATCTCTGCTCGGTCTACCTGTTCAGTTTCCGCTTCGTCTAGTTTAGATAGGTCAACTTTATCGTGAGTGCCCACAGAGCTACCCCCTGCGTGACCATACAAGATTTTCACTCGTTCAGCAGTTTCTATACTAGTCCTAAGTCCAATAGCTAAGTCGTTGGTAATATGTAGACCACCCAAGGGTAAAACCACCGTATGCAGTAAAGTATTTTCTTCATAGACAGCCACACTGGTAGTACCAGCGCCTATATCTACGACCACTACGCCAAGCTCTTTTTGCTTACGATTAAGAACCCCTTCCGCCACCGCAATAGCACCCACTACTAACTCTTCTGTGACCACTCCGGCTTGGCTAATAACTCTTTGTAAATTCTTTACTAATGGAGTAGACCCATGGACTATAGTCGCATCTACTTCCAGCCTTACTCCGGTCATACCAAGCGGATCTTTAATTCCATCTTGGCCATCTAAAATAAAAGCTTTTGGTATCACATGAATGACTTCCCTATTTGGGGGAATGGCCACGGCCTCTGAAGCGTCCATGACACGCAAAATATCTGCTTCACTAACTTCCCCGTTTGCCTTAGAAACAGCAATAACACCCTTACTCGTTAAGGATGCTATATGTGTACCACCTAGTGCCAAAAACGCCTTAGTGACTGGTACAGCTGTCATACGTTCAATTTTTTCCAAAGCAGTGGAAACAGCTGTTATAGCCTCATCCAAATCTACTACTACACCACGTCGCACACCTGCTGACAAAACTTGCACAGCTCCAATAACCGCAGGTAAATCACCCTCCAAGTCCAGCTTTACCTGTACCACACGCACTGAGTGCGTGCCGATATCTATTCCTGCAATATATTGTTCTTTAGACATAGTTATTCACTAATGCACTAAATTCACGAATGACACTAATCAACTCCATATCCCACACAGATAATTTACTGCATTCGTGGTATTCGTGTAATTCGTGTATCCGTGGACTATTTTAGTTTTTCTTTAAGTACGCGGGAAAGCAAAGCACCATCCACAGTTGCACCCAATTGCTCTTTCAAGGCTTTCATGGCAACGCCAAAATCTGCCCCAGTCCAACTGTGCTCTGCTAATGCTTGTTCAACTGCTGCATCAACTTCCTGTTCAGTTAATTGTTTTGGTAGAAAGCCAGCTAAGATACTCGCCTCTTCACCTTCTTGACTGGCCAAGTCATTCCTGCCACCCCGTAAATACTCGCTTTCAGATTCTTTTCTTTTTTTATACTCCGACTGCACAATTTTTAGCAAAGCCTCGCCGCTTAATGTGCCTCCATTAGCAATTTGCTCATTTTTCAGACGAGAAATAAGCAAGCGCAGCGTACTGACTTCCGTTGCACTATGCTCTTTTAAAGCCCTGGTCAATTGTTGTTCAAAGTCCTGGATAGTCATAGATACTTCTACCTACCTCTTCTTGAGGTTGGGATGGGTTTGCCCATTTTTTTTAGTTCATCACGAATAACACGCAACTGAGTTCTTCTACGAGCTGCGACTCTAATTAGGTTGCGACTCTTACCAGGCTCAAAAAACCGTGTTTTTCTGGCACGCACTAAAATACCGCTCTGTTGAATTTTACGGTTGAAACGCCGAAGAAGGCTTTCAAATGATTCGTTGTCTTTCCTTTTTACTTCTACCAAACTAACTCACCTCTTTCTCTTAAGGATGCTACCCACTTACGCTAATAATAATGGCGCAAAAAATAGCAGTTACATATAGAAACTGCTAATACTGTACCACGAACATAATACGAAGGTCAATAAACAAAGAAGTAACTATTCACCATTTCCCAATTATTCCGTAGGGGCAGAGCTTGCTCGCCCGAAACAAGCGGGCGGCTGAAACTCGCCCCTACACAGAACCCCATACAGAGGCTCTTGTTTGGGAGAAGCTGAATAGTTACACAAAGAAAAAACTCTACTATTCGGATAACTGTTTTCCACCTAGCACGTGTAAGTGGACATGTGGTACCACTTGTCCGCCTTCCCGACCCACATTAAAAGATAGTCGGTAACCAGTTTCGTCTACTTCTGCATCCTTAGCAACTTTATTGGCGATAAAAATCATCTTCCCAAATAATGGTTCATCAGCCTCGGTCATGGAACTCACTATAGGAATATGACGCTTAGTGATAACCAACATATGCACCGGTGCTTTTGGCAATATATCTGGCACAACTAACACGTCATCATCCTCATAAATAATTTTAGCGGGTATAGAACGCTCTATAATATTACAAAATACACAATCGTTTTGTTCCATATGTTTGTCCACGAATGCACTAATTTCACAAATAGCACAAATCCATAAAGTAGCATTAGTGGATTAGTGTAATTCGTGTATTAGTGAATCACTATCTGCCCAACCTCTTCTTTACCTCTATTACAATTTTATCATAACTAAAAGCTTCTTGCATACCACTTTTGACATCTCGCAAGATAACTACTTCGTCTACCGCTTCTTTCTGACCCATAATGAGCGCGATGGGGCTAGAGGCTTCTCCCGCAGCTTTAAGTTGGTTTTTTACCCCAGCATAGCCAAAGTAATCAAATACTGTTACACCTGCTTCAGTTAGATCTCGGAACAGCCTCAAGCTTCGCTTAGCTGCCAGCTCTCCAAGTGGTACTAGATAAACCTCGGGAGACCTGAGAGCACGAAAATCTGGAGCCAGAGCTCTTTCTACGAGAGCCTCATGAATTTTAAGTAGACTCACACGAAGACCAAATGAGTGGATAGGTTTTCCACCCAAACGCTGGAGTAGTCCAGTATGCCCCTCTGCCTGCGCCACCACTGTCGCACGCCCAGCCATTGGAAGCTTTAAGGATACTATAGTCCCAGAAGCCCCCTCCATACCAACCAATAAAGGACTCAACTGGTATGGAATTTGTAGCTCCTCCAATGCTTCCAGTAAATTGGTAAAGTGTTTACGAGAAACTTCATCCAAATAATCCAATACAGTCGGAGCTTCACCGAGCACAGACTGACACTCTATCTTGGTACATCTCAGCACTTCTATGGGATTATCAGAAATATTGTCTGCACAAGCATCACATAACTCATAACGCTTGGATTTTAAAAATTCTTTGAGGACCCCAGCATATTGCTCTTGGCTGGCAGTATTACCGCGAATGTTAATCTCAAAAAGCACATCTGATAGTCCAAGCATGCTAAAAAGCTGCCAAACCGCGCCTATTACTTGTGCTTCAGTTAGATGATTAAATGCTCCCCACACCTCTAGTCCAAATTCATAGTCCGTCACGACCTGCTTAACCCCCGCACGTACACCAGGGCCAGAAAAAGTCCACTTGGTTAGTTCTGACTCCACTGGCTTCATACCGGACAACAATCTTAGTACCGAAGGTAAAAGTCCCGATCTTATGGCCACAGCTCTTCCCTCCACCTCTGTAGTAATTAAACTGTTCACCCTAACATCTTCTGTACCATATACAGCATTGTAAAGTAATGGATCTTCTACAATAGGTAGTTCTACCCTAGTAAAGCCATATCTATTGGCCACGATATCGCAAGCGACCAGCACAGACTGCCACACAGAGTCTTGATTGGTCACTATATCAAAGTTGCCAGGAACACTAATAGACTTTTTAGTAAATGTATTAACTGTTTTTCTCTCCATAGTTTAAAGTTTGAGTATTCTAGATTCTCCAAGTAAAAAGCAGGTTATTCTGGATAGGTATAATGCTGGATGATACCAAATAGCTTCAGGGGCAAGACCCGTAAGAACACTTTACCTACCATATCAGATTTGGGCAACAAGCCCCAGACTCTAGAATCACTACTCTGTAATCGGTTATCACCCAATACATAAAAATGGCTATCATCCACGCTGACAGGATCTGGTCTACCCAAGGTTACATTTTGGTTGGGTAAGTATTTCTCGTCCAGTACA
Organism: Candidatus Doudnabacteria bacterium; assembly: GCA_023245955.1. Lineage (GTDB taxonomy): Bacteria > Patescibacteriota > Doudnabacteria > UBA920 > UBA920 > JAEUSE01. The sequence goes on from JAHFJI010000032.1 coordinate 8,648, forward strand.
AAACCGTTCGGATGTTCCTTATTAGTGATAGTTACCCTGCCTTGGTCCACTGTCACATTATCGCCCGGCAAACCAATAATGCGCTTGATAAAATATTGCTCTGGATCTAACGGGTATCTAAAAACAATTACGTCTCCTCGCTCAGGTACATGAAACCTATAAGATATTTTCTGTACAATCAAATACTCGCGATTATGAAAATTGGGTACCATAGAATTACCCGAAACCACAAATGGCTCAGCTATAAATGGACGTATAATAAGCCAAACCAAAACAAATGCCGTAAAAAAGACCTTGGCTAAGTCCCAAATAAATAAAGCAATAGACTTTATTGTGGTAGTAACTTCTTGCTCTGCCTCTGATTGTACTTGTTGTTTTTCTGACTCTTGGTTTTGTTTAAACACGATTTTTATAGATTAAAATTTTAAATTATACAACCTGGTAGCCACTACTGGACTCGAACCAGTGGCCTCTCCGATGTGAACGGAGCGCTCTAACCAACTGAGCTAAGTGGCCATGGCGAGCAAGGTCAATATAGCATGAGCTCTATGCCTAAAAAAATATATAATAGGACTTACGCGTTTGGTCAAGTACGAGGCATTTTCTGAGGCTTTACCGAAGGCGTAGTTATACTACGGCGAGGTAAACCGCAAGAAAATAACGAAGTAATTGGCCAAACCCCTTGGGGCATAAGTTTTAAAGAGGGACAACTCCTGTCAGTTCATTCAAGCGCGTAAGTCCTATATAATTCCATCAAACGTACACCAACTATATCATCGCCAATTGAACAATGCAAGAATGCGTGCCATGCACTATAACCAATTATTTGTTATACTGTACTTTGCAATATACATGAAAGTTAAGATATTTACATGCAAGATCCGAACCCTAATAACCACAGCATAGATGCTATCCATAAAGCTCCGGTTGTTTCTATACAAGTTGGCACACCTAAGCCAAAAAATCGCAAACGCCACTGGCTACGAATATTCGTTATCTTAACTATAATAGCTGTTAGTATAGGCACCACTTATGCGCTCACCGTTGCACACCAGTGGTCGGCAGGGAGCTTCGTTGGTCAAAAAAGCAACAGTTTTTTTGGTAATGCATTAGACCTTATAAGAGGAACTACTGGCCAAGCGCCTATAGATGGCGAAGAAACCGGCCACATCAACATCCTACTCCTAGGGATAGGCGGTGAAGGACACGATGGACCATATCTGTCAGATACCATTATTTTGGCTCAAATAAATTTAGACACAAATGAAGTTGCACTCACCAGCATTCCTAGAGACTACCAAGTAAAATTACCAAAGAACTTTGGGTTCAGAAAAATTAATGCCGCATTTGCCGAAGGTTACAATCTACACAAGGACTGGAATGAGGCCGGTTCTTTGGCCACAGGAGTCGTGAGCGAATTGTCTGGCATAAAAGTTAACTATTTTGCCGTAGTAGACTTCAGTGGCTTTGAACAAGCTATTAACCAAATTGGCGGACTAGACGTTGTAGTAGACAGAACCTTTACGGATTACCAATACCCAGACAACAAGGACGGCTATCTACCTCCACAAGCTTTTACTCAAGGCTCTGCGCACATGGACGGACAGACTGCACTTATCTTTGCCAGGTCCAGACATGCCGCAGGCCCAGAAGGCAGTGATTTTTCCAGAAGCCAACGCCAGCAAAAAATTATTACAGCCTTTCGTGAGAAAGTACAACAATTAAACTTAGTTGCCGATAGCGGACAAATTGCTTCGCTCCTACATACTTTTGCCTCACATTTTCACACCAATCTCACGCCTGGGCAACTACTCCGTCTAACGAAGATTGCCCAAAAAACAGACAGAGCCCATATAGTCTCTACCAGCCTAGATCCAGATACAGGGCTTATCTGTTCCGAGATAACCGAAGATACCAAGGCCTATGTGTTAGTACCTTGCTACAGCACTACAACAGATGATATACGCAGCTTCTTCGCAAATGCACAATACATTGGCAAGCTCAGAGAAGAAAAAAGTGTTGTGTGGATAGCCACTAGCAATCCCAAGAGCAATGCTTATAGACGGATAGAGGCTGTACTACAATCCTCTGGCCTAACAGTCTGGCCCATTAGTTACAATGACCTGGAACCCACCGATAGTGTGATCTACGAAATAAATAAAAAGCCGGCCACCGCTGACTATCTAAAGACCTTACTCACTGCCCGCGAAGTTACTCTCCCTCCTCCCAATATTAAGATTGATTCCACCCGTAGTGATATTATTCTCATCTTGGGTTTGGATCTACCAGAACGTTTTACTAAACCGTTACCCCCTGCTCCGACCCAAACACCCGCACCCAGCGTAACACCAAGTCCCGTCCCAACCACAAAACCAGTGCCAATAATTAAACAAGTTAACAACTAAACTTTGAATTTATTTGATATTTGGAATTTGATATTTAGTATTTAATCTATGACCCTACCCATTGTCGCTCTTGTCGGTCTGCCAAATGCAGGAAAGTCTACACTGTTCAACAAGATTGTTGGAGGTCAGTTAGCTGTAACTAGTGAAGTTGCTGGTACCACTAGAGATAGACAATACGCCGAGGTTGCTTGGAACGGTAAACATTTTAATTTATTAGACACAGCCGGGCTAGACTTCTTTGGCGATAAAGACGAGCTGGAAATTTCTGTAAAAAAACAGATAGACATAGCCACTAAAGAAGCAGA
>JAHFJI010000081.1 GCA_023245955.1 Candidatus Doudnabacteria bacterium
GCTCCATATTATGCAAAATATATAGAACAAGCACTTACGGAGTTGGGCGTTACTAAAGAAGAATGGGAGGTATATAAAAATGCAGGCCAGAACCATAATACTCCTGAGCTTGCATCTATATATACGAAAATAGCGTATCAATTACAAGAATTTGGAGTACCTATTAATGCTTTGGTATTCTAGTGACACCGATTCACTATAAACTGTAAATAGTTTTTATGGATTTACAATCCATAAACTTGACATCTTTTATGGATTTGGTATCATATAGATAAAGGATTACCTGTATTATGGACTTTAAAAGACATCAAAGTATAGAGCAGGAAAAGACTCCAGGGAGAGTCCTTGTTATTTATGGGCCTCGTCGCATAGGCAAAACAACATTGGTAAAGAGGTACGCGGAGTCGCATACTCAGACTAAGGTTAAATATGATGTTGGCGACGATATTCGTCTGCAGGAACTGTTTAACTCGCAGGTAAGAAAAGACATTTTAGACTATGCCAGGCCTTACAAGGTTATTATTATAGATGAAGCGCAGAACGTTGCGAAAATTGGTTTAGCCACAAAAATGATTATAGACGAGTTCCCCGACAAGGAGATAATTCTTACTGGGTCTTCGTCCTTTGATTTGTCTCAAAATATTGGCGAACCCTTGACTGGCAGGCATTTTGTTATGCGCTTACTGCCAATATCTTTGCCGGAAATTGCTGGGAGTAACTATGAGAAAAACCAGCTGATTAATGACCTGCTCATTTACGGGCAATACCCAGAGGTGTTACTGCATAATACTCCAGATGAAAAGAAAAGAATTTTAAACGAGCTAGTTTCCTCGTATTTATTTAAGGATGTGTTGGCCTTAGATACAATTAAATATTCAGAATTATTACTGAATATTTCCCGCATGCTCGCTATGCAAATTGGCCAAGAAGTTTCGTATAATGAAATTGCCAACAAGGTGGGCGCGGATGTAAAGACCATAAAACGGTATATAGATATTTTGGAGAAAACGTTTATCATAAAAAAAGTATCCGCGTACGCGAAAAATCCCCGGACGGAAATTACGAGCAAGGCTAAGTATTATTTTTACGACCTTGGAGTTAGGAACGCGCTACTTGGGCAATACAATGCCTTGGCGAATAGAAACGACGTTGGGTTTATGTGGGAGAACTTTATTTTTATGGAATTATATAAACAGGATATTCAGAAGTCTATGTACGGCGAGTTTTATTTTTGGCGAACCAAAACCGGCATAGAAATTGATATTGTCTATGCCCAAAATGGCAATCTGACGGCCTATGAGTGCAAATGGGGCAAAGAGAAAGTTGTATTTACCGCTTTTTTGGAAAATTATCCAGATGCCAAAACGTATATAGTCAACAAGACTAACGTACATGATTTATTATAGTGGTTTTTTATGTCTTTTTGGAATTTACTCAAAATTAGTATAAAAGGAATTTACCGAAACCAGTCCGGGTTGTTTTGGACTATTATTATGCCCGTGGCCATTTATGTTGGGGTAGCACTGCTGCCTATTAATCAGTTTTTAAAACAGCCTATCCCATACCCACACTATTTGCTTCCAGGAATTTTGGCAATGCAAATTATGCAGGGTGGTATTTATGGTCTGGCCTACTGGATGGTAGACATGCGTGCCCGTGGCGTACTCAAACGGTTTGCAGTTACACCCATAAATACATTTGAGTTGGTGCTGAGTCTTCTGTCCGCGCGAATAGTTGTAATGCTTATGCAGGTGGTTGTTATGACTATGTTAGGTGTACTTATTTTTGATGTGCCATTTGCATGGAATATCCTTTCCATTTTTGTGTTTACGGTACTTGGCGGAGGTATTTTTTTACTGGTGGGTCTACTTATTTCCACCTTTGCTAAAAGTTATGAAGCCGCAGCTCCTATTACCGCTGGTATTGGTTTACCTCTCACTTTTTTGGGAGATATTTTTTACCCTATTTCTACCTTGCCCCATGCACTTCAGGTAGTTAGTAAATTCCTCCCCATAACCTACCTTGCTGACGGCCTACGCAAGGTCTACCTAGAACCGTTCAGCTTCAATGCCGTTAGTTTTGATATCTTTATTCTCGCTTTATGGTTTGCTGTCATGCTCGGTTTGGTTATTTGGCGGTTTAGGCTTGAAGATTGAAATTTGCATTTTTCAATCGACATTTATATACTTATACTGTCGAATTATTAAAGAAATAATTATGTCAGAGACATCACGATTAGAGCAAACTGCCGGAGATTTAAGAGATAAGCCTAAAGAAACGCTTATAGTTTTAACCAACCAAGGGAGCGAAGATGCGAAAGCGGGTGACTGGGTAAAGATTTTTCGTCGAGCTGAAAGTGTACAGTTCTATGATCCTAAGAAATTACCACTACAGCCTCCTGCCGGAGTTACAGAGGTATTTCTTTCCAGTGGTAGTGATGTAAAATTTTTAAATAAACAGCATCAGGAGGACTGGTCTGGGGTGCAGTTTACACAATTGGTACATAGTAGGGATGGCCAGAATGTTGGAATAAGTAACGAGACTCCAACTAAACAAGCATTGGATTTTGAGGTATTTGGTGGTGAGTAAATTAGTTTGTGAAAATGAGAAGAACCTGGTACGCACGATGGTGTCGTTTGTACCAGGTTCTTTTAGTTAGGCAGACATATATGTCTGCATTAGTTCCTGGACGCCCACTCAAGCTTGAGTGGCTGTCCTTCCACCGGGGTCAGGCGGATAAAGAAGTTGTGCCGGCCGTAGCTACTCTCCTTATTAAATTCAACCTCGTAGACTGTTGGCACGGTGATCCTTGTCCTCTCCCTGCGCGCCTCGTGGAAGTTCACACCAATGTGACCTTTGGTGCTAGTTCCAGTCAGGAAGACCGAAGCATCTGCGGAAATCGCGTAAAGCTCATCAGAGTTTGTCGATAGATGTATAGAGTCATTCGGGAAGTCCTCATTCGCAAACGTCAGCCGGTAGCTTTTCGAGTCCGGCGGATCCGCATCGAGGCTCTTTCCTGGAGCCCTCCACTGCATGGATTTGCCGTCGGTCACGGGTTTCAGTTCGACATAAAACCCGGAGTTCCATTTCCACACACTAGTGGAAGTGGAGTTGGCCACCCTTTCTTCCTTGGGCCGATCTTCCATGTCCCTACGAGCAATATAACCGAGGCCGAAAACCACGGTACTAAATACCAGGATTAGGGCCAAGTTTAGCAGATTGTCTAGTTTCATAAATCCTCCTCGCCTACCTATACTTTATCTTTCTAACTAAGTTAACTCATCCAAGGTAGTCTCGCGTTGATGTACCTGGAAGCAAAAGATTGAAGTAATAAGCAGAACAGTAACTACCTTACTTTGCATAGTCACAATCTACTTAATAAGACTAAACATTATATAAGTTTTGTAGCTTTATGT
>JAHFJI010000033.1 GCA_023245955.1 Candidatus Doudnabacteria bacterium
AGCTGGATAAGTACAACGCTCAGCGTTGTCATTCCGGCCAAGGCTATGCGCGAGCCGGAATCCAGAAATTGGCTTAGATACTGGATCCCCGGGTCTTCGCGGACTCGCCCGAGGATGACAAGAGAAGTAGTTTTGATATTCACGTCTCCAGCCCGTATATATTCATCACCTGTTGCGTCAGATTAAAGTTATCTCCATGCTTTAACAGTCCTAAGTAAGACTGGAGTGTTGCGTTCGTTGGATGTTCGTGCAATCGCCTAAACATGCGTCGCTGAGTTACCGTACGCAGTACTTGATGATGCGGAAAATGCACAAAACCCAAAAAGTCCACCCCAGAAGCAAAAGTTGTAACAAATACCTTGTCTGGGTGGAGCGAGAACCGTAAGTGTGCTTGCAAAAATTCTGACAGTATAGGAATCTGGCTGTTCAACCAGTCTTCATCCTCCGACAAAAATACAAAATCATCCGCATACCGAACATAGTACCTTGCTTTTAACTTGTGCTTTACGAACTGGTCTAACTCATTCATGTAGACATTACAAAACAACTGGGAAGTTAAATTACCAAGCGGCAGACCAACCCCTGGCTTTGTTTCAAAACTTTCAATAATTTCTTGCAACAGCAAAAGAAGACCAAGGTCGGGGATATACTCTGCTAAAATCTCCAGTAGTATTGAATGGTCAATACTTGCAAAAAATTTTCTAATATCACACTTAAGTACCCAAGCCGTGCGGGTATTATTTTTACTCACCTTATGGCCGTATTCAGCAAACCTTGCCCTTGCCTTATGCGTACCTTTGCCTACTCTGCAGGAAAAAGAATCGCTAACGAACAGCTTGTCAAAAAATGGGTACAATTGTCGGTATATAGCATGGTGCACTACCCTGTCTCGCACTACAGCTTTGTGAATCTGCCGAGGCTTTGGGTCACAAATTCCAAAAGCTTGATATTCTCCATGCCGATAGGTAAAATTAGCTAGGTCTTCATGCAACTCCAGCAGGTTATCCATAAGCCTACTATCAAATTCCTGTACATCCATTTTCTTCCTCTTGCCACACACAAACTCCTGCCAGGCGGCCAGCAGATTTTCTAGTGATATAATTTCTGCATAAGTGCCGGTGAATTGTTTCTTCATGCATCAATCTACAATTTAAAATCTTAAATCCACAATTATTATGACCCCCCCCCAACGGAATTTTTACCAATTTGCCAATTTTACAAAAAGCAACCGACGCCTACAAGCTCTGGCATAATGCTTTACCACACATGCCTAAGCTGGTTAAGTATTCCTCAGGTGAGAAAATAAATGTCCTATTTACAGATGTAATTGAGCTACTGCTTACCGCAGGCTTTGCCGCCAAGGAACAAAAGCTTGCGGTGGTACAAAAAGCAAGTATCAAACTAGATGTACTAAAGTTCTTCTTGCAAGTAGTATGGGAACTGAAAGCGTTGAATAATAAGCAGTTTGCCGAACTATCGCAAAGCCTGGTAGAAGTAGGAAAAATGCTTGGTGGCTGGCAACGACAGTTAAACAAGTAAACTCCACTCATGCTTGAGCGGAGTTTTACAGAAGATAACTGCGGGGTCGGAGCAAACGATTGTTGTCGTTGAAGTTGTTGTCCAGCGAATTCTCGTTGAGGTACCACTTGTGGAGTTTGTCGTTCCAGTTCAGGTACCAGACGCGGTATGTACAAAATATCGTCCCATGCACTGCCTTTTGAATACTCTCAAGGCTGTATTTTATGTGTAGCCTTTAAGCTCACTAATATTTTGCACCGGGTATCTTCTGTTGTCGGTTTCTATAAAAAATACTACTGCTGGCAGGCGTACCCACCAACACTCTCATTTTTTAGAGATGCGAGATGCGGTTGTCTCAAGCCATGGCCGGAAACATAATTCCCATCTACGTGTACTCTAGCAAATCTTAGCCAAAGAAAAAAGCCCAATGCTATGCACACGCAGTGTGTACACAAAAAGCAAAGGGCAAAAGAACCAAAGGCCAAGGCGCAAGTTTCCACAAGCGCCCAGTGGCCAAGTCACCAAGTGCTTACCCGCGGGGCCGGAGCAAACGATAGTAAGCGAAGAAGCCGATGTCCAGCGAATCCCCGCCGAGGTACCACTCGTGGCGCTTGACGAGCCAGTCCAGGTACCAGACGCGGTCTTCACCCGGAATACAGAGGTAGACCCCTGCTTTCCTAGCTTCAGCCGACAGTCCAGAGTTTTTGACCGCATTGAGTTGACCCTGGACTTCCTTCGCCACCTCACGGCCGCCCGTGAGACAGCCTTGCTTCTTGGCGCGAGCTTTGAGCTCGTGCCCAGAGATGTAGGTTTCGTGCTGTTGCAAAAAACTGGCCAGTTCCAGCTTGCCGATGTTGATTCTCATCTAGTCCTCCTTGCCACAGCGCTTGCTGTAGCTTTTTCTGTAGTTTTTGTTTGCAATCCCTACATAACTACGTGTAGAGATTGCCGAAACGAAAAAATCAAGACAAAGGTACTAGAAAAGAGCAGACTTACAAAAAAGCTCTCACCCACTACTTTTATCTTGATTTTACTTATATATTATACCTGTTTTTAGAAGTTTGGTCAATAGTAAAACTAAATACCCTCTTGTTTAAGGGATATTATACATTTTATTTATTTAGAATAACCACTCATGGCTAATTCGCGGTTTGACGTAATTAGACCTCTTTCAAAAGTCTACTCAAATACTCTCTCTGTCATTCCGGAAGCCATCCCCAATCAAGTTGAGGACAGGCTGAGGGCTATCCGGAATCCATCCTAAAGCCTGGATCCCGGCTCGGAGGCCGGGATGACAGCTACTTTTGAAAGAGGTCTATTGTTTTAGTACCTGCCAAACCAGTTGAGCTAGACTACGCCATGGAATACATTGGCCCAGACGAACTAGTAGAAGTCACCCCAAAATCTATTCGCATAAGAAAAAGGATACTGAACGCAAACGATCGCAAACGTGCCAGCAGATAACTAAAATCCCTGTCCAGTACTGGACAGGGATTTTGTATTGCAAGCTAATTTGTAGGAGTTGGAGTAGGCGCAGTAGTAACCTTAGTGGTTTTAGCTGCTTCGTTACAAGCTTTTATAGCAGCTGTTCTAGTTTCTGTAGCAGTTTTGTATGCATCCTTAAACGCTTTGTTGGCGACCTGCTCTGCAAGCTTCCTAGCATCTACGGCGGCCTTCTTTTGCTCATCTGTAGTAGCAGTCTTGATTGCAGTTTCAAAAGCAGTCTTCGCAGTGTCCACGGCTGCCTTACGAGTCTTATTTGCAGTTTCTATGGCTTTTTTAAATGCTTCATTAGCAGCTTTTATGCAATCTTCTAAAGCCTGCTTTTTGGCTTTCAGCTCCGCACGCTTGGCTTCTAGCCTATTTTTATCAATCTCTGCCCTAGCTTTTGCTTCTTCTTTTTTCAGTTCTTTAGTTTGTTCTAATACTTCCCTTCGCTCCCCCGCTTCTATTTTTCTTGCGATAGCATCATCTAACCTAGTAGGTTTAGGTTTACCTTCAAAAGCAGTAGTGAACTCGCCAAGCACACGAGGCGACCCAGTTATATCTATGAACGCTCCGAGCACACAAGGTTCATGAGCAGACTTAAGCGCAGTATCTCTGGCATTTAAAGCAGTCGTATTGCTGGCCTTGCGTGTCTCTAAAGCTTTCTTAACTGCATCCTGGTAGGCTTTCCTCGCAGCTTCTATAGCAAGCTTGCGTGCATCCCTCGCTACTTTTTTTCCAACTTCATCTGTAGCGCTAGCCAAAGCTTTCTTGTAAGTATCATTAGCCGTTTTTATAGCAGTATCACGTGTAGTTTTAGATGTTTTGAGACTTGTAAGATAAGTTTCTTGATTAGTTTTTAAAGCCTGTCTATAAGTCTCTCTTGCGGTTTTAGCACTGGCCTGACAAGTTTTGAGTTTTTCTATTCTATCTTCGCGCTTTTGCTTGTTTGAGCTCTGCATCTCAGTCGTAGATTTTGTACCCCTTATAACCTCCGTACTAGCTACAGCGTAGGCACTCATAGGCATAAATATACCCGTAATCACGGAGACACTAACAATAGTACTAATTATTTTTCTTCTCATATTGGTTTCGTTTATTTAATTCTTTGTCACTACAATCCGCCATCTTACGAATTGAGAATATTGACTTTATGTTTAGTTGTTTACTTGTTAAATTGATTATTTAAATTATACCACAAGTTAAACCACCTGAGCCAAAATAAGCTCCAAGATGACTCTTGCCGGAACTGTAGAAGACTTCAGTTCCATATCTAAGTTTTCTAGTTTCCCAAGTGTGTCTTTTAGAGCCTTAGTGCTTACATGGGTACTGGCACGCTTAAGCACAGCTAACCGGCTAGGTTTCCAACCAGTTTTAGCTATTATTTCTTGGTCGTTTACCCCACTCGACACTGCATCTTGGACTAAAAGCTGAGAGCGAAATTGGTCTGAGAGCAGACCAATTAGGGCTAAAGTCTTACTGATTTCGTCTTCACTTCCACCACCCTCGTAATATCTAGAAAGTAAAGAAAATAATTCTGCTCGGTTTTTTCTGGTAATACTATTCGCAATAGACAAACTTATCACTTGCCTGTTATCTGCTACCAGTTCCCGTACCGCACTCTCGGTTATGGGCTCTGAAAGCGAATAGGCAAGGAGTTTTTTTAGTTCTTGGATGACCTGAGCCAGACTCACTTCACGAGTTGCCAAGAGCATGCCGCCTAAAGGATCTAGTACTCCCAGCTGTACGCACAAAAACCGTGCTGTCTTGGCATCTATATTACCTCCCCGTTCTTTAACATAACTCGCTATCCAAGTTGGTAATTGTTCTGGTGCAGGCAAAGAAAATTCTTTGGTTTGTATGCGCTTATCGGCTAACAGTTTTTTGGTAAGGCTCGTGCGCTGGTCTAATTTGCTTTCCACAAAGACAATATGATTATTACTAACCGCAAATAATTCAATATTCTCTTCCGTTAAAAACTTATCTGCAATGTTGTCTAGAACCACCACTTGCCCACCAGAAAATAGGTCTTGGCTAAGTAACTCATCCGAATCTTTTGGTAAATTATCTAGGCCAAAATCCACCCGAACCAAACCAGTTCGCTTCACAAGACCTTGAAGATATAACCCCCTAGAATAATCATCTTGTCCATATAACAAATAAAGCATATATACAGTATACAGTGTCGAGGATGCCCCTCGCCATAGTGGCGAGGGGCATCCTCGACACTTCCCTAAATACGAAACTAAGGCTATAATAACCCAGTATTTGCAAGTAAAAATGCACCCGTAGCTCATTTGGATAGAGTGCTTGGCTTCGAACCAAGAGGTAGCAGGTTCAAATCCTGCCGGGTGCACCACTTTTATGTCTGAACACCCAATTGAACTAGAGTTACGGGCAGAATTGTCCGCAACACAAAAAATAGAGCTACTTAAACAACTTTCCGAGATTGGCAATCTAACTTCTGAGACCAAACGCCTTTCAGTGATGTTTTTTGGGGAGATAAAGAATAAGAAATTAGATATTCGTGTACGGGTAACTAATGGTGAATGTGAAATAGTTAGCAAGGCTGGTGAATACGGCTCACACAACCGCACTGAGGTATCGCAGAAAATACAACCAGCACAATTTGTGGGCATGGTCAAACTACTTTCTCAATTTGGATTTCAAACTAAAGTTGGAGAACGCGAAACGGTTAATTATTCGTTACCGAACAATATTACTGCCTCCGTAGTCTCTGCAAAACATATTTCCTACCTAGAACTTGAAAAAATATCAACCCAGGCAGACGAACACAAAAATCATGATGAATTAAAAACTCTGGCAGATAAACTAGAAGTGTCGCTTATTAGTTCCGAAGATGAATTTGAGGCGCTTTGCCAACGGTTAAACCAAGTAGACGATTGGGAATTCCATTACTTGGAAACAGATTATCAAAAGCTTGAAACTATACTTCAAAACTATTTCAACTAAACATGCAAGCAGTTATACTCGCAGCAGGATATGGCCTCCGGCTTCGGCCATTTACAGAAACAGCACCAAAAAGCCTGGTGCCTGTTTTGGGTAAGCCGTTACTTGAATGGACGCTAGAAAGCTTGCCAAAAAGTATTGACGAGATAATAATTGTGATTGGCTGGCTAGGCGAACAAATAGAAAAGCATTTTAAAGATGAATTCCAAGGCTTGCCCATTCGCTATGTTAGAATGTCTATCATAAATGGAACAGGTAGTGCACTTCATACAGCCGCATCAATGTTGCACGATAAATTTTTGGTAGTAAACGGTGACGATGTGTACGCAAAGGCAGACTTAACAGCTTTAGCTCAAGTACCTAACTGGGGCATGTTAGCTACAAAAACCACCAAACCCATTGCAGGCGGGTTAGAACTAGATAGCAGTGGCAACATAACCTCTATCTCTGCAAATATAACTGACACGGAAAAATGGCAAAACTGTGGCGCTTACCTTACAGATACAACATTTTTTAACCTACCACTTGTAGAAATCCCTGTTAGGGACAATGTGGAATATAGCCTACCTCATACCTTAGTCCTAGACGCTGAAAAACGCCCAGTCAAGCTCATTTCTGCCTCCAAGTGGCTTCCCATAGGCACCTACGAAGAGCTTGCCAAAGCCGAAGAATTATTAGATAATACCTAAGCAATTATTATGGATCGGTAGCTCAGCTGGTAGATCCGCCGGCTGGCGGACTCTTAAGCCAAAGGCTGCCTACAGAATATAATAATAAATACTAATAAGTCTGGATCGGTAGCTCAGCTGGTAGATCCGCCGGCTGGCGGACTCTTAAGCCAAAGGCTGCCTACAGAATATAATAATAAATACTAATAAGTCTGGATCGGTAGCTCAGCTGGTAGAGCAGTGGCCTCTTAAGCCAACGGTCGCGGGTTCAATCCCCGCCCGATCCACCAAATTTACCACATGTTCGTCGTGTATGTTATTTGCAACAGTCTGGGTGAATTTTATATAGGCCAAACTGATAATTTACAAATACGACTACTGCGTCATAACGGCATACTAAAAAATAAAAATAGTTCATATACTCATAAACACCAAGGGCCATGGGAAGTATTGTTTAGTGAAGAGTTAGAGAGCCGAGCAAAAGCAATCCAAAGGGAAAAACAGTTAAAGAGCTACCAAGGTAGACAATATATTAAACAGATACTAACTAATAAAAAGATTTAATTCAGCTGGTAGATCCGCCGGCTGGCGGACTCTTAAGCCAACGGTCGCGGGTTCAATCCCCGCCCGATCCACCAAAAAAATCCCCGCCATGGGCGGGGATTTTTATCATTCTTTTTTTAAGGCCTGAAAAGGATTAGCCTTAAGTTGTGCGACTGGTACGTAGGTGCTTGCGCCGTCTATTCTGTCTACTGCCTGGTTGTAACCCGGAAAATCTACACGGGTAGATTGGGGGACCTTTGCGCCTACATCCGAACTTCTAGACCTAAAAATTATTGCTACAGCAGATTGCAAGAGCCACAAGTCTAACACAACCATCACAATTGCTAAAACTGAAAACACAGTTCCAGGACTAAAACTTTTGAGCTTAGTTATGGAAGTCTTATTATTCTTAAAATTAAATTTAGCAACGATTGATTTTATATCCATAAACTATTTTCTAAGATAAAAATTACCCACTAAATTAGCAGTAATATTATCAGCCCCCGCACCAATTAGAGAAACATTACGTACAGTAAAAAGTGTCCCAAAATGCTCCAGAAAATCCATATAAGCCGCTACGTTTCCAAATGGGCCTTTGAGTTGCACCGAAAATGGCACTACAAACAACTCACTGGCATTTTTGGCCTTAACCGCAGTACTTAAAGTACCAGACACAGTAAGGGTCAGGTCTACCCCAGAGTCATTGGCACGGGTTTCTAAGAGCCGTATATCATCTACTAGAGTTATATCCTTGCTGAAGAAGCCCTCTGGTAAATGCGCCTTGCTTTTTAATTCGGTCAAATCTTTTTTGGCTTGTTCTATATTGGCCTGCTCTTGCCGGAGCTCCACTACGGTTTTTTTCTGCTCTAATATAGCCGAAAGCTTACTTGTTTGTAGCCCTGAAAGCCAAGGAAAACCGTACAAAACGACCAAGCCGAGTAATATACAAAAGCCAATCGCACTTCCAATTATTCGCATTTGGAACTTAGACTTATTCATACTATTTAAGCACTGAGTCGTTTACTTTAAAGCTAAAATGAAAAGTTACATCCCGAGGCTTAGACACATTTTCTAGCGGATAATCTATGGAACTGAAATGGACTGAGTCTCCCGCAATATTATCATGTAAGAGTATAACTGCATCCCTAGTACTAGCAGTACCGGTTATACTCACAACTTTCTTATTGCTATCTACAGTAAAGTTCTGAATTTGCACGCCGTCTGGAACTAATTCAGCAAAATAGTCTAGCAACACCGACCACTTAGGTACTTCAGTGGAGAGTGCATTATAATCTTTAATCCTATTATTAATATCCCTGACTTGTTTCTTTAACTCCACTATATCACTAGTAGAAGTTTCTTTACGCAGAGCTTCTGCTTCAGCTCCCAAGTGTCTAGCAACCACATTTAGATACACCGAGACTGCAATATAAGCCAACAAGACTATAGCCAGACCCACAGCAGAAAACAAATAAAAACGCACGGAAGCATAGTACCAAGCCCGCCATTTTAGCTCTTTTAATTGTTCTTTAGGTAATAAGTTTATTTGTTTGTGACTCATTCCTCTAGTCCTTTCATAGCAAGCCCAACAGCAGCTACCCAAGCCAGAAGCCCGCCACCCGCTAAAGTCTTTGGTACCTCTAATTTTATATTCACTGTAGGGTCACCCAGTTCTATCTTTAGGTCTGGACGATCGGTGATACTAGTTCTTAAGAACTCTACCAAGTTTTTAGTACTAGCAGAGCCACCCACCAAAACAATCCTGTCAATTTTATCTGTAGAATGTTGGTCGTGGAACAAAAGAACTTTGTTTAATTCTGCGAACCAAGCGTTCATTACGGGCATGAGCAAAGTTTTTAGATTTGGATACTCTTCTATGTTACCAAACCCAGCCTGAATCTTTATTTCCTCGGCTCTGGCTTCCGGTACGTCCAAGCCTTTGGCGATAGCTTCTGTAAAATTAGTACCAGCTATAAGAATAGTGGAAGTAAATTGTATACTTTCTTTCTCCACCATAACCAGGTCAGTTCCCACAGCCTTCATGTCCACAATAAGCGCGCTAGTTTTGTCGCCAACAGGCATAATTGCCCGAGCAATTCCCTGAGACTCCACTTCTACGGCTCTACAAACCAACCCCGCCAGAGCCAGCGCCTCCAAAATCTTATCTACAAACACTTTTGGCGACGCTAATAGCAAAATAGCTAACCTACCATTTACTTCTTCTACTCTCTGCCAGTCTAAGTATACCTGGTCTATAGGTACTGGAATATAACTTTCTGCTTCAAAAATAACTGCCTCATCCAATTCAGCGTCACTCATGGGTGACACATGGATGAGTCTCACGAAGCACCTAGATTCGGGTAAGTTTATGGCAACATCACGAGTTGTAAAAGCGCCTTCAGCAGGTTTTATAAATAATTTCTCAAACACTTTAGAAAGCCCTTCGGCGTCTACCCCGCCAGAAGCATCAAATGTAGTTTTAGGAAGCACCGTCTCAGCGTAGCCCTTTACTTTTGCACCATCCCTATTACGAACCAGTTGCACAGCTCTAACATGAGCGTCACCAATAGCAACACCAACCAAATCTGTTCTCCCCTTAAACATGTTAAAAGAAAATTTCATTGTATAGTAGAACCAATATTATAAATTGGAATTATTAAAGCATAAGCTAGTGCCCCAACTGCCCCGCCAATCACCAAAAGTAGTAGTGGCTCAATAATAGAAGACATATTCTTGAGCGTTGCATCTATTTGAGTCTCAAAGTGCGTAGCAATTTGCTCCAAAATACTTTCTAAGTTTCCCGTTTCTTCCCCCACTTCAAGCATTTGGACCACTATATAAGGAAACAACTTATCATGTTTAGCCAATACTTCTGTGAGGTTCTTTCCTACTTTAACACGTTCCGCAGAATCTGTAATGGCTTGTTTATATAAAGTATTTGGGATAGACTCGCCAGACACAGTCAAAGCCTCTACTATAGGTATACCACTTTTTAGCAAGCTAGAAAGCACACGGGTAAAGCGAGCCAAGTTTATTTTGATTACCAATGGGCCAATCCCGGGAGCAACCAAAGAAGCTCTGTAAACCAATTCTTTGCCAATAGTAGTTTTAAAAAAGCGAATACCGCCCAAGACTAGACCGATCATAGCTGCCACCACCAGCACAGCGTGGCCAGCCATAAAATCACTAAACGCAACTACAACTTTAGTAGCAAAAGGCAAGTCTCCACCAAATTCTTTAAATACCGAAGTAAGCTTTGGCAGTACAAAAATAGACATAACCACAGTAATGATAATCATAGCAGCAACTATCACAGAAGGATACATCATCGCTCCCCTAACCCTACTTCGTAAGTCTGCTTCACGCTCCAGTTGAATACCTAATTGCTGCAGACTAGTTTCCAGATTACCCGCCAATTCTCCCACCTTAATCATGTTTATAAAAATGGGTGAAAATACTTCTGGATGATTTTTCATAGCCTCATACAACTGACTTCCATTTTGGACTGATTGTTCCAGGTTATCTAGCACGGCGGAAAAACGCTTATTGCGTGTTTGCTTAGACAAAATTCTCATACTTCTAGAAACTGGAATACCGCTTTTGAGCATTAGTTCCAAATTCTCCACAAAAGTCAGTTTCTCTATAAGTGGCACAGAACGCAAGGAAGAAAGGGAGAAAGAAAACTTTTTTCCCCCGTCCTCGACTAACGAAAGTGGCGTTAAACCTTGTGCTTTTAAATCATGGCCAGCGGAAAGAGCAGAACTGGAAACTATATTTCCTTCTGTCCGCTTCCCAGACTTATCAACTGCAGTGTAATGAAACTTCGCCATAGTAAGAATTGCAAATTGATGATTGTAAATTGCAAATTGATAACAAGATAGAGATTGGAGTTTTAATCTAAAATCTGCAATCTTCAATTTTGATTATTCCTTAGATACTCTCAGCACCTCATCTAGCGTAGTCATACCTTCTAAAGATTTGATAAACCCGTCTTGCCACATAAGTATCATCCCAGCCTTAAGGGCTGCCTCTTGGATTTCCTGGGAGGTCTTTTTCTGCACAATTTCCGTACCTACTTCCGGAGT
>JAHFJI010000034.1 GCA_023245955.1 Candidatus Doudnabacteria bacterium
ACCTTCTAAAGATTTGATAAACCCGTCTTGCCACATAAGTATCATCCCAGCCTTAAGGGCTGCCTCTTGGATTTCCTGGGAGGTCTTTTTCTGCACAATTTCCGTACCTACTTCCGGAGTTACTTCTAAAATTTCGTGTAATCCAATACGTCCTTTGTAACCACTGGAACCGCACTTATCACAACCTTTAGGTTTTCTAAATTCTAAGTCCGAAAAATCTTTCTCACCCCCCTTTAGCATTCCTCTTTTGCGAAAAAGCTCGGTTATAGCTTCTATATCAAACTCCTTAGAAAGCATTTCTATATAGTCTTTATCTGGCTTAAAAGGCTCGTTACACTCTTTACACAGTACCCGCACAAGCCTCTGAGCCATAACCGCGTTAGTTGTAGAAGCAACTAAATAAGCTTCTACACCAATATCTAGGAGTCTAGGAAAGGCTCCGGCTGCAGAGTTGGTGTGCAGTGTAGATAATACAATATGCCCAGTCATGGCAGCGTGCACTGCTTCTTCTGCAGTTTCTGCATCACGAATTTCTCCTATCATTATAATGTTAGGATCTTGGCGGAGTAGTGCTCTAAGTCCCATGGCAAAAGTTAAACCAATCTTTGGGTTCACCTGCATTTGATTTGCTCGCTCTATCCGGTATTCTACCGGGTCTTCAATACTAGAAATATTTACAGTTGTAGTATTGAGCAATGTTAGAATGGCGTACAAGGAAGTAGACTTACCACTGCCAGTAGGACCCGTCACCAGTAACATGCCATGTGACTTATGGATGCTTCTTTCTACTATTTCTAGTTGCTCTGGCAAAAATCCAAGTTGCTCTAAGCTCATAGCTTTACTAGACTCATCTAGTAAGCGCATGACTACTTTTTCACCGTCAAACACAGGAATAGTAGAAACACGTAAAGAAAATTTGTAGCCATCTTTTTCCACCTTAAACCGGCCATCTTGTGGCAACCTATGCTCATCTATTTTTAAATCTGACAATACTTTTATACGAGCAACCAGTGCCGGTTGAATCATTTTGGGTAAAGTCATCACATCATGTAAAATACCATCTATTCTGTAGCGTACTGTAACAGCGGTTTCTTGTGGCTCTATATGGATATCCGAAGCTTTTTCAAAAATAGCATATTCAAGTAACGTATCTACCACTCGTATAACTGGGATCTCACCGGCCATTTTCTCAAGACCCTCCGGTTCATCATCCTTAGTGGCTGTAGTTTTTATAGTTGGCTCGCCATCTACCAAGTGTTTGATCTCACCTTCCAAATTGGAATGATACTTGGCTAAACCAAACTCTAAACTAGTTTTACCAATCAAATGGACGATAATGGGCAAGCCAGTTTTCTTCTGGATAAAATCTTTAGTCTGCAAATCGCTAGGATCTACCATGGCCAAGTGCAAGCCTTCTTTTCCGCGAGCAAAACTAATAACCTTATGCCTGTGTGCAATTGGCTCTGGCACAAACTGCAGCACCTCCTGCTCAATCTTCTCATTTCTAAGATCTACTACGGGTATTTTTAGAAGCTCACTCTTTACTTGTAGTAAATCTTCTTCCTTTACCCCGCCACGAGTCAAAAGCAAACTCTCCCAATTGTCTTTAGTGGCAGTTGGGTCTTTTTCAAGCTCAGCCAAGGCGGCTGCACTTACCATTCGTTTTTGTTTCAACAGTTTTGCTAAGTCTGGAATTTCCATAGACAAACAGTCTTGTACATAACAATACAAGCCTTTTCCTACCTTTAGTATAGCACGAAGATAGAATTAAGTACGTAAGTAGATAAGAATTAAGTAAAAGAGGATATCAGTCCTAACCCTCTTAATACATACTTCTTATCTACTTACTTCTTATTTACTTGATTCTCCCTACCTCCCTCTCCAAGATAAAACGTAATAAATAGTTTTTAACAAAATCTCCAGATCAAACAGCAAGGAGCGGTGTTTTATATAGTACAAATCATACTGTAGCTTAACCTTGCTCTCCTCTACCGTAGCCGCATAAGCATCATTTATCTGTGCCCAACCAGTAATACCAGGTTTTACCATATGCCGTTCATCATAGAAAGGTATGGTTTTACATAACTTATCTACTATATGTGGCTGTTCTGGACGCGGACCCACCATGCTCATATTGCCGAGCAATACATTTATGCACTGGGGCAACTCATCTAGCCTAGACTTGCGTAAAAATTTACCAAACTTAGTAATCCTCGGATCGTCCATGCTTGTCCAAGTATTAGCTGGATTGTCAGTAGTCATAGTTCTATATTTATATACTCGAAACTTGCGCCCAAGCAATCCGGTACGCTCTTGGACAAACAAAACCGGGCCGGGAGATGTGAGTTTGACCACTCCAGCAATAACTGGATAGCTAATAATGTATACGACAAGCCCCACCACACCAAAAACAATGTCTACAAATCTTTTGACTAAAGTATAGAATCGTTTTTGCCTATAACTAATATTTTCTAAAAACCAAGTCTCCTGCATTTGGGACAAATAAATCTTACGAAGTAACTCCTCATAAAATAAACCATGGCTGTAAAAGCTCACTCCGAGTTTCCTAAGCTCATACAACTTAGATACCACCTCTGGGTTTGCCTCTAAGTTATTAGGCAAGATTATTCCTTGGCTTTCAAGAAATATCACGCTAGACAGATTATGTTCATTCACCTGACCTAGGACTTTGAAGCCCAGATAGTCATGTCGTTCTATTTCCTCGGCTAGCTCCAGAAGTTCATCTCCAAAAGAAAAAACATATAACTCTTGGGTAAATCTCTGCTTAATAAAATACTTCATTGTAAAGTGCCAAGCCAGGATGAGTACAAATGCCAAACTTACGTCTATTAATAAAAAACGTCTCGGAGTGAGTATTAGACCTGGCTGAAAATAAAAATAAGTAATGGCCAAGAATAAGTTCACTATCATGGCAACTACTAAGTTAAAAAAGATAACAGTGTACCTTCTAAAAGTCCTTAGATCAAACAAGTTATGGATGAAAAATACCAGGAGCCAACCAGTATAGACCACCGAAAAAGCTTTGACATGGGTAAGCCACAAGTGCAAGTCCCAACCCCGCCCATACCGAACATATAAGGATAGGCACAGACTAAAAAACAGCAATAAAACGTCCGGTATTACTAGAGTCCAAAAAATTATTAAATTATTTCTAAACTTAGAACTTGGCATAGTTTATTCCGCTGCTACTTCTCGAAACAACTCCTTCATTCTTTCATTAAAGAGGGATATGTCATAATATTGCCTAACCCGTTCAGCCGAAGCCCGGCCCATTTGTTCGGAAACCTTATTATTTTGCACAACCCTGCCTATGGCCAAAGCCAAGACTGCATAATCCCTAGGAGGTACAGTATAACCCGTAAGACCAGTCACACCCACCTCCGAAGCCCCAGTTTTTAGTTCTGTATTTACAACGGGCAAACCACAAGCCATAGCCTCAAGTTGCACAAGCCCAAAAGCTTCAGCCCTAGATATGGACGGTAGCACAAAGACAGAAGAAGCTAAGTAGTAAGGCAACAAATCTTGCTGACGCGGTAAAATATTTACCCGGTTAGATAAACCCAGCTCGTCTATTAGCCCTATTAGTTTAGCCCGGAGTGGCCCCTCCCCCACAATAACCAAACAAGCATCTGGTACATCCACCATAGCACGAATTAGGTATTCATAACCTTTGTAATATACTAGGCGTCCCACACTCAGCACAATCTTATCACCAAATTTATCTTTTATAACAGTAACTGAGTCTAGTGTACTAGGTGTGCTTACATACGCTTTCGTATCTATTCCAAACGGTATCACCACTATTTTTTTTACCCATGGTTGCAAAGTTATAGAATACTGCCTTAGGGTAAGGCTTGCCACTAATATTCTTCTAGAAAAATACAAGCTCAGCCACAAAATAGGTGAAAACAACCAGCCAAAAAAACGCTGCCGCACTATATCGGAGTGATACCAAAGAATTACTTTTTTACGTCTAGCAAATAGTACGTGGGCAATATTCGCCAAAGGAAAAGGGTGGTGAATAAGTACCAGGTCATACTGGTTAACTAACTTTGCAAATTGTACAAAAAAATCTATGGAGATAGGCAAGCTAAAAACCTCTCCAAAACTCCGAGCTCTAAAGACTCGAGTGCCATCAATATTACCTGCCACGGGCTCACCTTTTTCCTGACAACACAACACGTCACCCGAAAGAGCCCGCACGCAGTCGCCCACCACCGTTTCTATCCCTCCCACATGTGGCGCATAATACTTATTTACATGCAATATCTTCATAGTTATCTAACACTACTTATTAGCCGGAGTGACTACTTCTATAACGCCCGCAGAACCTTCCAACTTCGGCCGTGTAATACAACCTAAAAGAAAACCTAAAGCTGTAGCCAATCTAGAACAAAGTAGTACAAACTTAAAATTGACTATAGACTGCATAATAATCTTGATATTTCTCCATACTTGACGAGCAACAGAGCTACGTTCCACATGCTGAGCTTGCTTCACTGGAGCATGGTATATCTGTTCGGGAGCCATCTTATAATCATACGCCTGGTCACGACCTTGTAGCATAGCTTTCTTCAACATCACAAACAAATTAGTTGGCTCTGGATGATAAACAAAGTATGCACTAGGCAAAATCATTGACCGATAACCAAGACGCGTAACTTTATAATTTAAGTCAGCATCGTCATTTAGCCGCAAAGCTTTGTTTTCACCACCCACTTTCTCATACAGCTGTTTGGTAATAGCCAGGGCTGCATGAGAGACCATGTTTTTAGCTTTTAATAATTGCTTTGAACATAGTCTTTGAAAATAATTGGACTGCTTAGCCAACGTAATATTCACACCAATTATACCCAAGTCCTCCTGCACCTCCACAAGCCTTACGATCTCGGCAATAATACCATTATTTCCCAGCCTAACATCGTCATCAAAAAATATTACTATATCGCCTGTTGCTTTACCAACGCCTTGGTTATGGGCTCTGGTACGTGGTCTAGCCCCTCTTACAATTATAATCTCCAACGGCAAGTATGTCTGATTCCATATGTCAGTAATTAACCCTTTTAAATTTTCCTCTCGCCACACGTCTTTATAGGCGCTAGGTATAACTACGCTAACACTTAATTGTGTGTTCATATTAAAAGTACTTTTTAAATTTTGAAGCATTCACAGTATCGAGGTGATTACGTACAGCTACACTGTAAGCATTTGTAGCTAATTGAATAGATAACTTTTCGTTGTTTAGCAAAGTCAGAATCGCCTGTCGTAAGGCAACTATATCCGGCTTATCAACAACATAAGCAAAATTCTCTTTTCTAGCGTAAGTAGCAACATAAGAATCACTTGGCGCATGCACTAACATTGGTCTGCCAGAAAACATATATTCATAGGTCTTGCCTGGGCTAGAGGTATTGATCAACAACTGGTAACCTGTATTAAAGCTTAGTGATAAAACCAGTATATGCGCCCTACTTTGTATGGCAGGCATCTCACTTGGTTGACCGGAAGCAAATATAACTTTGTCGCTTGGCTCAATGCCCAATGTCCGCAAATAGACGGAATCATGTGGCGTATATAACCAAAGCTGTACAGAGCAGTCTTGCATACCCTCTATGGCTTGGACTAAATTCATTATGGCATCTGCTTGGGCCCAATAAACAGTACCTGTGTACACCACACGAAAAGGTTGGGCCATCATTGGTGGCATGGTCCGTTCTGGAGGCATGCCAACTGCATTATGAATAACAATTACCTCTCTACCGTACCTATCTTCATACAACTCCTGCACTGCTTCGCACATAACAAAGACTCTCTCCGCTTTTTTAATTAATGCTGGTTCAAGCAGTTTGGCGATGGCGCGATGAACAACCGGTAATTTATTATCTGCGTATAGATCATAAAAAAATAAAAAATAAGGCTTACCCGTAAGAAGATGGACCAAATAAGTAGACAACAGAGCTGGGCCAGCATCTGAATAAGCTACCAGTAGCTGAATATTCTCTAGCTTAATAACTTCTAAAGCCTTTAAGACAATGCTTACGGGTAAATAAATAACAAAGAATAGCTCACCCATGAGCTTGGTCAGCCAGAATTGTTTAAGCGCAAATTTTAGCCTCTGGAACTTTGACTGCTGCTGGCTATCCGCTACAGTAAGAACTGGACTATCAAAGAAATAATATTTTACGCCAAGCCATCTATTGCTATCTCCATTCTTGCGAATACCAGAATGGCTAGTTAACACAGCAAAAGAACTTTCGGGAAAATGTTGTAAAATGTTGTACATTAACAACGGCGCGCCACTAATAGCCGGAGGCGCATAACTGGATATAACTAAAAACTTTCTCATAATCTAGCCACTGCCTTCTCTTTAACGCAAAGAATTTGAAAAGCATGCTTCGGATAATGTCTAACCACTAACTGGCTCAAGTCCGAAACTATGTGCCAAAACATCCTAGGCCGATATTTAATATAAGCGAATTCTCCTCTTAAAGGCTTCCAGCCATTTATTCCTATAGCCCTATACCCCAGAGCTTCCATATCCTCTGGTATCCAACCAGATTTATGTTCTTGCCAAGGATTACCACTATGCCCTGCTTGTGGCAAAAACCCATTAGGAGTAAAGATAATTACCCTTTTACTTGCTATCCTTTCCATTTGCTCCAGTAACCCATAGCCCGATTCTTTTGGCAAATGTTCTATAACATCGGATGCTAACACGCACTCAAAAGAATTAGGGGCAAATCTTTTACCAATTTTTAGTACATCAATCTGCTCATAGTTGTTATGTATACCCATGGCACGACTTTGTTCTATACTCGGTAAGTATATGTCCACACCGGTGGAGTCCAACCTAGAAGAAAAACGAGCAACCGGTGAAGGAAAACCGCACCCCACATCCAATAAGGTCCTACACCCGCCTATAGCCGTATTGAGTGCGTCTACATAGTCTGTAAATAGTTGCGAGTACAAATTTTTAAACTTTTGAATCATGGCTATTTCGCTAAGCGTAAACTTGCTTCATCCAAGCAATGGTTTTATCTAGTCCCTCATCCAGATTCACCGAACACTTATGATCTAGCAAGCTTACAGCTCGCTCAATTGAAGGTCTTTTATTCTGAATATTAGCTGCCTCTTTTGAGAGTACTTGGATCTCACTTTTAGTACCACCCAATTTCTTTACTATCATATCCACCAGTTCTTCTACGGACCTGTACTCTTCGCCGCCGATGTTAATAGTGCGCTTATCCGCTGGCAAATTATCTAGTCTTTCTGCCACATTAGCCACCGTTCTAGCCCAATCATCTACATACATAAACACTCTGTGATAATCTTTATAAACGGTGATAGGCATACCCTTCATGAGTCTATAAATAAATAAGCAAACCACGGAACGATATGAATTATAATATTCGCCAGGACCATAAGCGTTGAAAAAACGCAGCACAGTCGCCTGCAAGTTATTATTCCTCACTGCAATCTCTATTTGCTTTTCATTGGTCCATTTGGAGAGTGCATATTCATTGTGGAACTTAGGCACGTGGCTAAGTAGCACATCCTCTGCCAAGGTACCTATATCCGCTGCATCCCCGTACGCCTCACTACTAGACGCAAATATTAAATGAGCACCCCGCTTGATGCACGCTTCAATCACGTTACGTGTACCAATACAGTTATGCTTCCATAATTGTTCATAGTAGTTCTGACCATTCATCCGTCCAAACTCTGCAGCTAAGTGGTACACAATGTCTGGCTTTACCAAATCAAACGCATGCTCTACCTGCCTTGCTTCAGATACATCCGCACGTACAACGTTCCGCTCTCCGTGCATAAGATCTGCTCCCCATACCACCTGACCACGTAACTCCAGCTCTTTTACCAGTTTCCGTCCCAAAGTTCCACCAGAACCGGTTACTAAAATTGTTTTATTCGCCATATATTTATTTCTTAATTCCCGTAAGCCTTACTTTACTCTAAATTCGGCCCAGTCGCAAACAGAGATTATAATAGCTCCTTGGGTCTTTCCCAATATCTTACTTACGGTATAAATCGTACCGCTTCTACATATAGGATCTTTCCACGCACATAGACAAAATGAGTCGGAGTCCTAAATATGGGCGATTCCAGTACTTCGCAAGCACATGAACTCACCTCACTTACATGACTTTGTGCAGTATATACCAACAAAGGACTAGCGGAAATAATACCCTCTTTTGCTTTTAAGGACACATAATATATATCCCCGCTCCAACCTTTACCCTGTATCCACCTGCCCACAGTATATATATCCGCATACACCTGCCCACTCATTTTGACTATTCTGTAATTATTGTAAGCCAAACCAGATGCCACGCATATACCAATACAGCTAGCTATGACCATATATAAAAGCCTCCTCTTCTTAAGTTTACTCACTACTTCATAAATTGCGCAACCACCCAATACTGCTAAGTACGGATACACTACTACCATATACCCGCTACCCTTGGTCTGTGCGACAGAAAATAAAACAAAAATAGAAATCACAGATAAACACAATAATAAATAATCTGCTCGCTTCTTCAAACCTTTATACAAACCAAACACTAACCCAGCAATCGCAAACAAGCCAAAAGGTACTTGCTTAAAAATAGTAAAGTAGTACCACCATACATTGCCGTTATTCTCTATCGGATGGATGAATCGGTCCAGCACATGATAGCCAAAATAACTTTGCCAAAACACACTTCCAAACTTTATAGTCTCTACTAAGTGCCATGGTATAACTATAACCAAGAACAACCCGAAGCCATACCTAAACGATTTATCTTTCCACAGACCTTTATAAAGCATACTGTCATCCCGGCCTGAGTTTATCTCGTACTCTGAGTCGGGAAGCCGGGATCCAGGCTTTAAGATGGCATCCGAAATAACAGAAGATGACGTATGGATAGAGTTTGGAAAGAAGGAGTTTAATATAGTTCTCCCCCTACCTGTAAAGATTTGATGTACACCCACAACGCCCAGCGGAACTAGTCCAACCACGCTTTTGGTTAATGTACCAAGAGCAAGGCTTACCCAAAACAAATACCAAAATTCCTTGTTTTCCACAGCTCGGCTGTAACCATATAGTGCCAAAGCCATGAAAAACCCAACCGGTATGTCTAAGTTTGATATCCCTATGTTCAGTAAAAAATGAAAACAAGCTAAAAGACTGCAACTTGCAAGTAAGCCCGCCCAAACACTTTTCGTAATGTGCCTGGCCCAAACATAAGCCAGCACCACAGTAGCCAAACCAAAAATAAAAGTTACTAGCCTAGCCGAAAACTCACCCACACCAAAAATAGAGTATGAAACTTGCACCAGCCAAATAACCAAGGGTGGCTTCTCAAACCAAAAGTGCGCACTCTCACCTACCACACCATACCCAAGCCACGTAAAAGCTAACGGATGGGTCATAGACTCACGAGCCACCTGGGCGTAAATAGACTCATCCCAGTCCCGATATGGATAACTGCCAAGACTCGGCACATACAAATAAACCAGGATTCCTAACACACCGAATAAGCCACAAATTCCAAGCCACTTATCCCACCTACTAAAAAAAGTAATACTCATATGTGCATATTATCACACCTAGAGTCAACTCCTCATACTTACCAATTTAAAACTACCACCAAGGTGGTAGTTTTTTATGCACATCCCACAACTAATAACTCCAAGCAAAATTGGATTTGTTTGTGGTTATTTTTAGCAGAGCCAACCCTAGGATTATCTTATTTATTTTGCCCAAAGTATCCCTGCCTTCCAGCCTAGTTTGGTTTTTAGCAGAATCATATACTGCGTGTATATTAAAGTCCTGACTAAACTTAACATATTGGTCTATGGCCTTTAACTGACCCTGTTTTCCATACTCCCAGGCAAACTTAAATGAATTTTTACTTATGTCTTGCTCTACACCGTTATACCAAAGCCTTGACACTTCTGCTTTTAACTTTTTCTTTCTATCTTTGTCTTTAAGCTTGAGTTTAGTAGTGTTCCCAGCTTGGTCTGTAATCAACACTACATCATCATTATCTTGAACAGTAGTACCAGCATCCACACCTGTAAAAAGCAAGTCCTGGGTAATAGGATTAAACTTTATGTGTACTTCTGGAGCAGATTTATCAATAGTAAACTCCAACATTTGGGCTGCTTCCACATTACCCGCTTTATCGGTGGCATAAAAGTTAACGGTATGATTCCCTTCCGAGGTGATAGATATAGGATCTGCATAAGTCTTATAGGACATATCTCCGTCTAATTTATAGGACGTATCTAGCACCCCACTAGTCTCCGCCGGAACACCGTCCACCACCGGATCAATTGCCGAAAGGCTAACGCTTACGTTACTCCTATAATATCCAGATTGTCCAAGCGTACCGGTCAAAACTTGCGTCGTTATCGGACTTGTGCTGTCCTGTGACTGTTTATTATCTAACACTGTGGTAGGTAGTACGGTTTGGTCCACAGCACCATCACCGTCAGTGTCCAAAACAAGCTCGGACTGGTTACCAATATTACTTAAACTACCAACCAAATTAGTGGTAACCGGAATATCAGAAAATACCTCAGTCTCCGTTACTCCATTATCTGTAATATGCTGAACCTTATAAGTAAATGTCCCATTGCCTGTACCCTTATAGTGAAACTGGTAGACTTGTCCTTCATCA
>JAHFJI010000082.1 GCA_023245955.1 Candidatus Doudnabacteria bacterium
AAATTCCTTCCGAAGCCTTCACTGTAATGTTGAAGAGAGACTAGCGCCAGCTAGCTAGGATAACACCGTTGATGAGCAAAACAACCAAAAAGTAGCCGGTGTTAATTGCCCAAAGTTTCTTGCGTGTACCGGCAAAAACAGTGTTAACACCTTGGGGAATGGCTACAAACGCAATCCATGCCCAGGCGGCTGTCAAAAGACCTACGGCTACATGGCTGTGAGTTGGGTAAAAGTATCCGGTGTATACCACAAAGTGCAACAATATAATCGCTTGGACAAATGCTGCGATGGTTGTAACGATATACCCCTTGGCGCCGTCACCCATTTCATTCATTTTTCGTCCGGTTAATTTTGACCACTCTTTGGCGAACAAAGCTGGCGAGTACCATACATACCCAACAACCATATTAACGACGGTGGCGACAATAAGCGCCAACCAGTTTATATCTACACTTGGCATTTTTACCCTCCTTATTTGATACTTTTATCTAACGCCTAAATGAAGGAAATATCAAGTCAACATAGTGGTTACGAAGGGCGAGCATTTATTACAAAATGTCTCCACCCCTGGATTACAGAGACGTTTTCTGGTATAAATACTTTATGAATAGGCTTGAGTATTTGGTGGAGTTCCAAAAAATCCTAGCAGATTATCATGTTTCCTCTGCTGGCAAAAAAATATTAGAAGAAATTGAGCTAGTTCTTCTAGTTGCTCCCTCGGGCGGTGGCCGTAATACAGTTATTAGTGAACTTCTAAAATCAGGTAAATATGATTTTGTTGTCTCTGATACTACACGCCTTCCACGTATAAATAATGGTTCGCTAGAACAGAGTGGCCGGGAATATTGGTTTAGAACAGAAGAGGAAATTTTACAAGACCTTAAAGACGGTAAGTTTCTTGAAGCTGAAGTAATACACAATCAACAGGTTTCAGGGATAAGTATTAGAGAACTAAAAAAGGCTTTAACCCATAGTAAGATTGCTATTACGGATATAGATATTGGGGGGGTGCAGAATATTATGGCAGCAAAAGAGGACACTCTAGCTATAGTGGTGTTGCCGCCTAGTTTTGATGAGTGGCAACGGCGTATTTTTACACGAGGTTCTATAGAACCGACTGAATATAAGCGTCGTATGCACACTGCTCGTACAATTTTTACAGAGGCATTAAAACATGATTACTTCTCTTTTGTGATTAATCATACGATAGAGCAAACCGCAAAAGAAATAGACGCAATTGCTCAAGTTAAAGATATTGACGCCAAGGAAAAACTCAAAGCTAAGCAATTAATTGAGCAACTTTTACAAGAAATAAACGCCAGCCTTGAGAAAATCTGAATGTTGGCACTCTTGACCTTTGACTGCCAACTTTGATACACTAGCACTGTTAACTAGTGAGTGCTATGACACAGCGTCAAAAAGATATTCTAAGTTCAATAGTAGAGCAATATGCCGAGGTGGCCAGCCCAGTTGGGTCATCCCTATTGGCTAAGGTTTTTGGCGTGTCTTCTGCCACTATTCGCGCGGAAATGGCTCATCTGGAAGAAGTTGGCTTTATTATGCAGCCACATACCAGCGCTGGGCGCATTCCAACGGATAAAGGTTACCGATTTTATGTAAACAACCTAAGCCAAGGTAAAGAATCGCCGGCAGACCGCCGGGCAGAACGAGCATTAACTGCTCGTGTAACAGGTGGCAACGTGCCAGAGCACACCATAAAGAGCGCTGTAGATACATTGGTAGAACTCACTCACAACTTGGGTTTGGCTACACTTGGTGAACAATTGTATATGAGTGGTTTGTCTAATTTGTTTGGCCAGCCAGAATTTATGAACAAGGGTCAGGTCCAGGAGGTTGCGAGACTTCTGGACAATCTAGAGCCGTGGCTTAAAGAGGTTGCGCCAAATGAACCGTTAAGCGTATACATTGGCCGGGAAAACCCCATTGGCGCCGGTGCTGGTTGCAGCCTAATTATCAGCAAATTCCGTAGTCCCTATAGTGACCAAAGTTACATTGGCACGCTTGGCCCTACTCGCCAAAGTTACCGTGATGTCATGCAACTTGTCCGTCGCACTGGCGAAGCGCTAGAGGAGGTCTTATATGCCTAATTATAGAATAGCACCTTGCGATCCAAGCTGCCCTGTGTGGGAACAAGAAGGAATGGAAGTTAAAGTACCAAACGCTAAAGGTTGGCAAACGGATATTTTTAGTTACGAGAATAGCCAGATACCTACGTCCGACGAGTTTTATGCAGACGATATGCCGCTTGTAGACGCTTGTAAAGCCAGGCAAAATTCTGGTCTTTGCCGTTTTGTTCTCGAGGAGGCGTTAGATGCCTAAAAAACCAACAGTGGCCGAACTTACGGAGGCCTTGCAACGTGAGCGGGCAGATGCTGAGAATATTCGCCGCCGTTATGAAGAACAAATGATTGGGCTAAAAAGCCATGTAAAAGCCAATGTGGTACGTGAGCTACTGCCGGTAATTGATAATTTTGAACGCTCCCTAAAACACGTGCCAAAAGATCTGGAAAAGAATGATTATGTGAGAGGTGTGCAAGGCATCGTCAAACAATTTGAAAAGACTCTGGAAAACATGGGTGTAGAGCGTATCAAAACGGTGGGTCAAGCTTTTGACCCACGGTTACATGAAGCGATTAGTGTAGACGGTGATGGCGACCACGAAGTTGTGTCTGAAGAACTTCAGGCTGGTTATAAAATTGGGGATGACATTATACGTACAGCTATGGTTAAAGTAAAAATGCAAAGCGCTCCGAAGCTGGAGAGCGAAGGAGAGGAGGCTGCCAAATGAGCGAAAGTTATACATGTCCAGTTTGTGGATTTAATCAACTTACCGAACCAGCATATTCACCTACTACTGGGTTAGGCTCTTATGATATTTGCCCATCTTGTGGTTTTGAATATGGTGTTTCGGATGATGATGATGGGATTTCTCAAGAGCAATGGCGGAGTGATTGGATCGCAAAGGGAATGTCGTGGAGCAGCCAATTTCCTCAACCTGAGAATTGGAATCCAAAACAGCAAGTTAAGAGCTTAAATATTGATAAAGAAGGAGAATAAATTATGGAGACTAAGACTGAATGGGGCAGAGCTACTGTACCGCCACCACCAAATCCGAATGAGGTAATTCCCCCTGAGCAACAAGTCACTATTGAAGCACTCAAAGCATTAAATGAACCAGTTCGAGAATTGATTAAACAAAGAAA
>JAHFJI010000035.1 GCA_023245955.1 Candidatus Doudnabacteria bacterium
TTGTAATAGTTTTGTTCTTTTTTAATGATCAACTTTTTCCTTCTAGGTTTATTATTTTAGCCACGTGGGGTTACGGTATTGCTTTTGTGTTTTTGGGCCGCGTGGTATTACAGATGCTTCAGCAAATGCTATTTAGAGTCGGTAAGGGATTGCATCATGTAGTAATTATCAATGGTACCAATACAGATTCTAAAATAATTGAAAACTCGCTAAAGAACCCACAGTGGGGACTTAAAGTGGTGCGGGAATTGTCGTTTGGGGACGCTACTCTCATGGAGTTAGAATCTCTTTACTCGGCCAATAAGATAGACGAAATTATCCAAGCTAACCCTACGTTAACTGATGGGAACAATCTGGCGCTCCTGGAATTCTCCAGAAGCAAGGGTGTGGCTTTTAGCTACGTGCCAAATGTTTTTGATGTCCAACGTAATGTGCGCGAGGTGTTTGATTACAATGGTGTGCCACTTATCTCCATTCGCAACACGCCGTTAGATGGCTGGGGTAAAGTGGCCAAGCGTATCGTAGATGTTTTAGGTAGCTTTGTAGCGCTTATATTACTGTCGCCAATATATCTATTGGTCTATATAGTAGTAAGTTTGGATACGCCGGGCCCTGCTATATATCCAGCTCTTAGGGGGGGCTGTGGTAGAGATTTCTGGTTTTATAAATTTAGAAGTATGTATGCAAACTTAAGTCCTGGCCTGGGAGGTGAGGAAGCAGAAAAGTTTCGCGAGTCATTATGGGAAAAGAATGAGCGTGGCGGAAAAGACGCGGCGTTCTTAAAAGTGAAAGACGATCCTCGTGTTACGCGTGTTGGCAAGATTTTACGCAAGACAAAGTTAGATGAGTTACCACAATTTTGGAATGTACTAAAAGGAGATATGAGTTTGGTTGGGCCACGAGCACACGTATTGGACGAAGTAGATAGATATAGGAGTAGATACCAGCGTATGTTTAGCATACGGCCGGGTATATTTGGCGTGTCTCAGATCGCACAAATGTCGTGGCCAGACTTACCTTTTGACGAAGAAATTCGGCTGAACACCTACTACATAGAAAACTGGTCTTTGTGGATGGACATTAAGACTTTGTTTAAGAGCGCGTATTTGATATTCTTTGGTACTAAGGGAAAAGACAATTACTAGAAGATTGGCCAGAATACATTAATGGAATAATGGGAAGGTTTATTATTAATACATATTTAGTATGTCGTGGGCAGCTGATCATATTCAATTAGAAAGCGCTATGGCAAGGCAGTACGAGGTGTGGCAGGAACAAGCAGAAGTATTAGTAGCTGCGAATTCTGTAAAAGTCGCTACTGTTAGTTTGGACGAGAGATCTATAGATATTACTCTGGAGAGCTCTGCAGGACTAGGGGAACTTTATTTTAGTTATCCCGCATCTAGTCCTGAGTATCAAGAGCTTAAAGATGTCATGTCTGGCATGTTACTCACTCCGAAGTTATTACATCCCTCAAAGGATACGGGTGAAGCAAGCAGCCTTAGGTCATTTGTCAGTTTTAGCATTAAAGATCCACCAGTATAATGCCAGTCCCAACAATTGTTTTGGCACATGATTCTTTTACACAACTCGGTGGAGCGGAACGGGTTTTTTTGTGTATGGCAGAAATGTTTCCAGAAGCACCTATCTATACTTTGGTACTAGACAAAGCCGTTGCTAAGCAGTTGCCCGCTTCCATACGTTCCCGTATGACAGTGAGTAAATTGCAGTGGTTGTATAATGTGTTTCCGAGGTTCCAGTATTTATTGCCATTTATACCTTTAGCCATTTGGCTTACCAAGATACCCGATTGCGATGTATTACTTAGTTCTAGCTCAGGCTTCGCGAAGGGGTTTAGGAAGCCACTTAGGCAGTTTAACAATTTAACAACTAAACAATTTAACAAAGAAACAGCTACGCACATTAACTACTGCCACACGCCAACCAGGTTTTTATGGAGCGATAGGGAGTACATAGAGCAAGAGGTGCCGTGGCTAGTACGGTGGCCGGCCAAATTATTTTTATGGTGGATGAAGCAGTGGGACTTGCACGTAGCCGAGCAAGTGGATGTATTTATTGCTAATTCTCTGGAAGTGCAGGCACGCATAGAAAAGTACTACCATCGTAAAAGCGAGGTGGTGTACCCGTTTGTGGATTTGGAGTTTTGGAAACCAGTTCCCTCTACTGCCATTCCCGCGGAGGCGGGAATCCAGGTTGGCTTATCAGCCAACAGTGGTATAACTTCCCATGGCTCGCTGGTGGGCGAGCTAGATCCACGCATTCGCGAGGATGACAATGCGCCTGCTGGTTATTTCCTCATAGCAGGACGCCTGCATGCCCACAAAGCTAATGACATGGTGGTAGAAGTATGCAATGAGCTGGGGCTAAACTTGCATGTGGTAGGAAGCGGAAGGAACGAGACACAATTAAAAGCTATTGCAGGACCCACAGTTAAATTTTTAGGTCGAGTAACAGACGAAGAGTTAAGGGAAGAATTTACTCGTGCAGAAGGTTACATTTATCCACAGTTAGAAGACTTTGGGCTTATGCCGTTAGAGGCGGCTGCTTGTAGCACGCCCACTATTGGGATTAGTCAGGGTGGAAGCCGGGAGACTATAGTGCCCGGAGTTACTGGTGAGTGGTTTACTCGTGGCAATAAAGAAGAACTGAAAAAGATATTGCTGGGCTGGAAGAAAAGTAAGTACAGCACAGATAGTTTACGCAAGCATGCGGAGAAGTTTAGTAAGGAGAAGTTTAAGTCGGAGATAACTAAACAACTAAACAATTTAGCAATTTAACATCAATAGGAACTTCTTATGTGTATATGTTAATTTGTTTAAATGTTACATTGATTCATGATAATTGCCATTGACTTAAGAAGTATCCAACGCGGGACATTTAGTGGGGTAGAAAACTACACACTAAGTCTTTTGGAGCGGATGATTAAGATGGATACGCAAAATACCTATAAGCTCTTTTATAACGGTCTTAAGCCAGTGCAGGTAGAAGATTTGCATTTCCTTAACACGACTGTAGTGTCTAGAAGGATACCGAATAAGCTTTTGGCTTTGATGGTGCTAGTACTCCGTAGGCCTAAGTTTGAAAAACTTATAGGGGATTTTGATGTATTGTTCTTGCCGAACATAAATAACTTGAGTCTAAAAGATAAGAAAAAGCTGGTGGTAACAGTGCACGATTTATCTTTTGCCGTAATTCCAGAATACTACGACCTCAAGCGTAGGCTTTGGCACTGGAGTCTCTGCTATAAGAAACTGCTTAGGCGGGCCGATAAAATAATTGCTGTGTCCGAATATACGAAGCAGGATGTGGTGCGGGAGCTTGGTGTGCCAGAGGAACGGGTAGAGGTTATCTACCAGGGCGTGGACCATACAAGGTTTCATTCGGGTTTAAATGTGGACAAGCTTCGCGCGGTGCGAAACAAGTACAACTTACCTGGCGAGTTTATTTTGTACATGGGCACCCTAGAGCCCAGGAAAAACTTGGTCGGGCTTATCCAGGCTTTTGAAAATATGAGTACAAAGATTCATTTGGTAATAGCAGGTAAGCCAGGCTGGAAGTTTCGCAGTATCTTTGATGCTGCAAAACGCAGTCTCAAGAAAAATAATATTCACTTTTTGGGGTTTGTGGAGGAAAGTGATAAGCCATATATGCTGAAGCTTGCGCGTGTGTTTGCTTTTCCGTCGCTCTACGAAGGATTTGGCCTGCCCGTACTAGAGGCTATGGCTGTGGGTACGCCGGTGGTTACTAGTAGCGTAACTAGCTTACCAGAAGTAGTGGGGGATGCAGGGCTTTTAGTAAACCCGTATAATATAGAAGAAATAACATTTGCCCTAGACCAACTACTAACAGATGAAGGCCTACGTCTGCGTTTAACCGAGAAAGGCTTACTACGAGCTAAGCAATTTAGCTGGGAAAAGACCGCAGAACAAACTTTGAAGACATTGAATTATGAATTGTAATTTGGGAGTTATGAAGTATATAAAACTATTTCAGGAAATATCAAAAGATGATGCCAATACTGCCGGTGGCAAGGGCGCCTCTCTTGGCGAAATGACCCAAGCAGGCATACCAGTGCCACCTGGTTTTGTGGTACTGGCAGGTGCCTTCGATGCATTTCTTGCAGAAACAGATATGGGTGTAGAAATAGCTGCTGTCCTCAATACTGTGAAAACGGATGAAATGCACACTGTGGAGCATGCATCAGAGAAGATCCAAGCGCTTATTTTATCTGCTACTATGCCTTCCGATATTGCGAATGAAGTTACGGAGGCCTACAACACATTGTGTCATTGCGAGGAGTCTGCGACGAAGCAATCTCGCATTTTAAGTGAGGAATTGCCGCGGTCGCCAAGCCTCCCTCGCAATGGCAGTAACTTCTTTGTCGCAGTGCGTTCTTCTGCCACCGCAGAAGACGGTGCCACGGCTGCCTGGGCTGGTCAGCTGGACAGTTTTTTAAATACCACTAAAGATACGTTACTGCAAAACATACAAAAGTGCTGGGCGTCCCTCTTTACCCCCAGAGCAATATTCTACGGGTTTGAGAAAGGGTATTATACTTCTCCTTCTGTCATTCCGGCCAAGTCTTCGCGAGCCGGAATCCAGGATTCGGAACAGTCTGGATCCCGGATATCTGCAAAGCCAGATTCCGGGATGACAAATCCAATTTCCGTCGCAGTAGTTATCCAAACAATGGTGCAGTCGGAAATATCCGGTATAGCATTTTCCGTGCATCCGGTAACGGAAGACAGGAACCAACTCATTATAGAAGCTGGCTTCGGTCTTGGCGAAGCAATTGTGTCTGGGCAAATAACCCCTGACTCCTATGTAGTAACCAAGCAGCCGCTAGAAATAATAGATAAAAACATTGTCCCCCAAGACCGTATGCTGGTTCGGGCACAGAGCGGGGGAAATGAGTGGGTATCTATCCCATCTGTCATCCCGGACAATCGAGGCTCTGCGAGCGCGATCCGGGATCCAGAATTAGCTCGCCTGGATTACGGCTCACAGGCCGGAATGACAGCCCAAAAACTCTCCGACATCCAAATCCTTGAACTCTCCAAACTCATAATAAAAATAGAAAACCACTACGGCTTTCCCTGCGACATAGAATGGGCTTTTATCTCTTCCCCTGTCATTCCGGACGCTACAAGCCAGTCTGCTGGCGCGGGCGATCCGGAATCCAGCCATGGGCAATTCTTCATAACCCAAAGCAGACCTATTACGACCTTATCTGTCGATCAGAATATCCTTACTTTTGAACCGGTAAGCTATCGCGATTGGTCCGTAGTGTATTGTCAACTAGCCCATGGTATGTGGACGATAGCCTTTAAGAAAGAGTTCGGTTGGAGCGTGACTGATATTTGTTACGACTGGGATGGCAATAAGGTTACCTTATATAGGCCGAGAGAAGAGCATGTGCAAGGCATGTTTGATTTCGTTTCCAATTTGATAGACTTAGATGGGGAGATTATAAATCATATCGCTGGGCAGTTATTGGGATTGACTGCGGAATTACAAAAGTTTGTTACTACATCCACGAGTATTGTTCCTGGTGCTCAGCTGGTCGAACTGCAAGATATAATGCGCGAACTAATCAATTTTCAAAATCGTATTGCGCCTAAATTTTTTATTATTATGTATTTACCTCAGCTTCTTGAATCATTCCCAGAACATGCGGATACATATGCCGTGCAAGCAAGGGTGGCGATAGAAACAAGGAGCCAGGTTGACAAGGTGTTTGCGCCTCTGTCCAATAAACTGTCAATTGAACTTTGTGAGCGCGCGTTACAGCTTGCACGCCTGCCTCTGGAGCTGGGGAGATTCCTTTCTCTGAGTGAGTTTAAGGGTATAATCAATCATCCTTCTGCCAAACCCAGCGCCGGATTACAGACAGCCCTTTCCGCCAGACAAAAACACTTTCTAGTAGCCGGGGGTGAAGTTTTTACTATTCCAATAGCTCAATATATAGAGCTTCACCACTGGGTTCTCAGTATGCCAAAAATTACATCCGAAGATGTAATTCAAGGCTCAAGTCCGTACAAGGGAGGTATTGTACAGGGTAGAGTCCGGGTTGTGCAAAATGTTCGCGATGCGCGAGAAATAACCCCAGGAGATATAGTGGTCGCCCCCATGACCACTCCTGAGTACGTTCCTTATTTGAAAGACGTTGTGGCCATTATCACTGAAGAGGGTGGAGTTACAAGTCATGCTGCAATACTATCCCGAGAAATGCATATTCCGACTGTTGTTGGCACCAAAATCGCCACACAAGTCTTGCACGACGGTGACCTGGTGGAAGTAGACGCGGACAGTGGGGTGGTGCGGGTGCTTGAGCGAGCGGAAAAGTAAAACTGCCCATAGCTTAAAGAGTAAAACTTCACGTATATGCAAACAGAAACGTATCAAAAGCCTTTTGATGACTGGCATCCGGTTAAGAAGGTTATTCACGCTCGGTCAGTGAAGATTGTTTTTAAAGAAGGAGAAGTGTGGTGGTGCCATGTGGGCGTGAATGTTGGTTTTGAAACTGACGGCAAAGGTACTTCTTTTACCAGACCAGTTTTAATCATGAAGAAGTTTAGCCAGAATATGTTTTTTGGTTTACCTTTCACTAGTAAAGACAAAAAGGGCACCTGGTATGTTCCTGTTATGGTTAATGACGTGTTGAGTCAAGCAGTCTTAAGTCAGGTTAGAACTTTTGACACTAAAAGACTTCAGCATAAAATACTCGACTTAAGCCCCTCAGCATATAAGAAAATAAAACAGCAACTCGGAGAGCTGCTGGGTTTTGTCCTAAAATAAGCATCCCCCGCATTTCTGCGAGGGAATTATCGGCTTTCGCCAAATATGCATATATTATATATCAGGTGGGTAATTAGTCAAGAGTAAGGAGCTATATGGATCCAATAGAATTTTACAAACAGCAGGTGAATATGACGGACTGGCTAAAGGCTATAGGAGCGAGCAATACGGAGGCTATGCAGGCAGAGGACTACGAGAAACGCGAGCGGCTGAAGGTTTTAAATGAAGTTATTGGCTTGCCTTTCGACAAACCTACCCAGTTTAGCGCTCAGGACATAGCGGATAACACGCCGGAGTTCGCTCGGTTCATAGTAGAGCACGGACATGAGCTTTGTGCGGTGCGGGCCATACCGTACGATGCAAGTCACCAAAAACTGCGCATGCGCGGCCACATTATAACCAAGGCTTTGGAATGGTATATGGGCCAACATTTAGATCCCGCACTGTACCGTGTAGACTTTGTGCCACATCCGAGTACGCATATTTGGTCCACTATTTTTGTGGTTAATTCTTTGGGCGTATGTGGTGAAATTACAAAAGGGAGCCACGAACAGTTAACCCAAGGTTTATATACAGAACATGCGCCCATTACTTTTGTAAGGAGTTGGGAAGAGAACGAGTGGCGGCTTTCAGAAGAAGTAGAGGGACTTTCTTTGTACCTGGACGAAGTGTTGGCTTTTTTGCGAGTGACAGACGCGGCCAAGCAGGCAGAGTTGAAACGTGAACTGGAAGCGGAGTTTGCGGGAGAGTATGTAGTTGGTTATTTTGAAACCGTGCAGTCAGAAGAATGGGGGACGTGGTTCATAGACTATAACCGATTACTTGGCAAGAGGTATGAGAACTTTCTTGCAACCATTCCTGGGCAGTCCACCACCGGACTTATGGGTCAAATTGGCAATAAGGGTAAGGCAATAGGTAAGGTGCGTATAGTACCGTTCGACATGGTAGAGCGTACAACCCTGGCTGCCGGTGAAGTGTTAGTGTGTGACATGACCACACCGCAGTATGTACCGCTCATGCAGCAGGCAGTAGCCATAGTAACAGACCGTGGGGGTATACTTGCCCACGCGGCTATAGTGGCACGAGAGTTAGGTAAACCATGCATTGTAGGAACAAAAACCGCTACAACTTTTTTGCATGACGGTGACCTAGTGGAGGTGGATGCGAATAGTGGTGTAGTGAAAATTTTGGAAAAAGCTAAATAATCTTTATGAACATAGGGGTGGATTTTAGGATGGGAGGAGTGAGGCACGGTGGCATAGGTCGCTATGCTTTTGAGCTACTCAAAGCAGAGCTGGAACAAGATAGAACTGATAGGTTTTTTGTGTTTTATAACGGTAATGTAGCAAAGGAAGACCTGGATTTGCTGAATCAGTATTTAAACGTAGAGCTGGTAAGGACTTCCGCCAGGCATTACTCCTTTGCTGAACAAACTTCTTTTTTGCGCGTGCTAAATAACGCGCCTGTAGACGTGGTCCATTTTCCAAATTTTAATCACCCTATTTTGTATAAAAAACCGTTTGTGGTCACCATTCACGACATGGTGCACGAGAGACTATCTGGACACAAAAAAAGCAGGTGGCCGCAGTTTAAGGCTTACCAGATGGAGATGCGTCATGCGGTAATGAGTTCTCGGGCTATTATTGTGCCATCCGAATTTAGTAGTAAAGAGGTGCTTGGTTATTATCCTGGTGCGGAAGGTAAGATAAAAATTATTCATGAGGGGGTAACTTTGGAGGAACAAACACCGGAGTATATGGAGAAAGTTAAAGAGCAGTTTTTGCTGCATAGGCCGTATTTCTTATTTGTAGGCACCCTAGAGCGGAAGAAAAACATCTCTATGCTTGCTCGTGGCTTTGACCACCTAATAGAAAAATATAATCTAAACGTGGATTTAGTATTTGCTGGTAAAACCGATTTGCATTATCCTGAAGAAAAGCAGAAAGTTCTTAGTGTTAAACACAAAGACCACATAGTCTTTACTGGGTTTGTGGAGGACAAGGTACTGGCGGCACTCTACGGTGGTGCGCACGCCTATGTGAACGCATCCCTTCACGAGGGCTTTGGTTTGCCTGGGGTAGAGGCTATGCATTTTGGCTTACCTCTGGCTGTAAGCAATACTCCAGTGTTTAATGAAATTTATGACGACGCGGCCGTGTACTTTGATGCTACGGACGTAGTAGACATTGCCGAGAAACTCCGGTTGCTTGCTCAAGACAAGCAGTTCTATGAGCTACGTCAAGATAAATCTTTGGCGCGCTCTAGATTTTTTGATTGGGAGCAGGCCGTCCGGGAAACCTTGAGTGTATTGCATGAGTCCTCTGGCTTGCCAGAAGCTATCCCTGTAGTTACGGATTTAGTACTAGAGACCTAATTTATTATCCTTGTGTCATTACGATCCATTCTTATGGCGTGGCAATCTGTATTTATGTTTAAATGTTTACTTGCTAAATTGAAATTTAGATTACCACAGTCACAAAGCTTCCTTCGCAATGACAGCGCTATCTATGAAACAAAAAGACGATAAAACTATATTACTAGTTGGTGGGGGTACAGGTGGTCCTATGGCCCCGCTTTTGGCTTTGGCAGAAACCATAAGAGAGCTAAGGCCACATATTGAGTTTTTGGTGGTGGGTACTAAGCAAGGTGTAGAAGGTAGAATGGCTAAAGTAGCGAGTTTGCCATTTGTGTCGGTTAGGGCTGCTAAGTTAAATAGGTTCTGGAGTTTTAAGAATCTATTTAGTCCATTTATCTTTTTGGTTTCTCTTATTGAGTCTTACAAGCTCTTAAAAAAAATTAGGCCTTTGTGCGTGATAGGGGCTGGGGGGTTCGTGCAGGTGCCAGTGATGTATGTAGCTTGGGTGATTGGTATTCCGGTATTTATTCATCAGCAAGACATAGTGGCAGGTCTCGCAAATAAACTATGTGCACCTATTGCTAAGCGCATTAGTGTAACTTTTAAGAAGTCGCTTGCAGATTTTCCGCAAAGTTTACACCTGGCTGTATCTAAGCCTGGGACTGGCAGGGTGGTACTTACGGGCAACCCATGTAGAAAGTTCAAAAAAGTATCTAAGCAGAAGGCCATGACTCATTTTGGTTTGGATGAAAAATATCCTACACTATTGGTTTTGGGCGGAGGGGGTGGGGCTTTGGCTATAAATGAGTTAGTAAGTGGATCGGCTCATGAACTTACTCGCTATATGAATGTTTTGCACATTACCGGTAAGGGTAAAGGTACTGGCAAACATCAGATACATAGGTACAAGACTGTAGAGTTCTTGGATGAGATGGAGCTAGCTTATGCTGTGGCCGATGTAGTAGTGTCTAGGGCTGGGCTTGGGACTTTAACAGAGCTGGCTAGCTTGAGTCTTCCAGCAGTTCTAGTGCCTATACCGGGTAGTCATCAAGAGCAAAATGCCTTATACTTAAGGGAAGCATATAGTGTTGTGATGCTAGACCAAAGACAGCTAAATT